>SHVL01000003.1 GCA_009694305.1 Thermoleophilia bacterium | reverse complement strand
GTGTCAGGTCTTGCCTGCTGCGCGAACGCAAGACCTGACACCCCCCTACGCGTGCTCTACGTGAACGCGGCGTCCGGATGCGGATGCTTGGTGAAGATCACTGGGCCGTCCTTGGTGACGAGGAGGTTCTCCTCGAGCCGCACGGTCTGCTCGAGGCCGGGATGGCCGGCGAACGTCTCGGTCGCGAAGTACATGTTCTCCTGCAACTCGACGGGGTAGTCGAGCGAGTACGCCCGGGAGATCCACATGCCCTCGTAGAGGGAGAGGCCAATCGAGTGTGCGAACTGCTGCAACGTGACCGTGCCGAACTCGTCGTCGGCGTACTTCGGCAGCTTCGCAGCCACGTCCGCGGTCGTGTTTCCCGCTTTCATCTGCTCGATCGCGGCGTACATCGACTCGTAGCACTCCTTGTAGAGATCCTTCTCCTTCTCGGTCCAGCGGCCCCCGACCTTGAAGCAGCGAACGAAATCGACGAAATAGCCGCCCGGCCCTACAGCGTTCTGATCGACGATCACGAGATCACCCTCGCGGATCACCTTGTCGGTGTGCCAGCGCCGATACGGGCTCGTGTTCCCGCCCGAGGCGACGATGATGTCGTAGACGAAGTCGAAGCCGTGCTCGTACAGGTACTCGTTCACCTTGGCGGTGATCGTGGACTCCTTCACGCCCGGCTTCAGCCACTCGTGCTCGATCTTCCAGAACGAGGTGTCGCCGATCGCCGACGAGATCTTCAGGCACTCGAGCTCGTCCGGGGTCTTGATCACCCGGGCACCCGACATCACAGGCCACGCGCTCTCCATCTTCATGCCGGCCCGCTCGAACGCAGCGGCCGCAGACGGGTCAACCATGTCGATCCCGATCCGCTCCTTCTCGACGCCATTCTCCTTCAGCACCTGCAGGATCGACTGCGCCATCTTGTCCGCCATCATCACCTCGGCGGTCTCCGACCACTTCCACGTGATCGCAGGCCGGATCCGGCCCTCCAGCCAGGGCGCATCGATCTTCGCGCACTCGAGGTCCGAGCCCGCCGTCTCGAACAACACCGGCTCACCCCCACGAGGCAACACGCAGTAGCGGATGAAAATGTTGTTCTTCCAGTTCCCCTGGAACACGCTCGTGATGTAGCGCACGTTCTCACCGACGAAACACACAACCGCCCCGAGGTCGTGCTTCTCCATCATCTGGCGCGCCCGCTCCAACCGATCCTTCCGCAACCGGTCGAAATCGACCCGGGCCTGCCAGTCGGTCGACGACGTGCTGTAGACCCGCCGCGGATCGTGCTCATGCGGCTTCTGCAGGAACGACAGATCGAGGTTCTTACCGGTCGGAGTCAGTTCGTGTCTTGTCACCTTCGTGCTCCCTTTGTTCCGAGGTAGTCAAAAAAGCGCTGCCCGATACTGGCACAGAATTCGAGGCCCGTCACGATAGAGGCGACCGGGTTGCCGCCTCGAAAGCCTGGTCGATCATAGTCGTGCGTGCGTCATCAACACCTTCAGGGCGCCCTTACTGGAGAGGTCGAGCGCCTCTGGCGCAGAGTCGAGTGGTAGCCGGTCACTGACGAGCGGCTCGAGGTCGAAGGCCCCCCCTGCAGCGAGCGCGAGGGTGGCGACCATGTCGCGGGGGCGTGAGGCTCGCGTGTTGATGAGGTCTACCTCCTTCAGATACAGGTCGTAGAACGGAAGCCGGGCCTCGGTGTCGGTGTACGTGCCATAACACAGAATCGTGCCGCCCGGTCGGACGAGGGCGATCGCGGTGCGCAGTGCCGGCATCGTGCCCGCCGCCTCGACGACGAGCCGAGCGCCGTCGGGGGAGACTTCGGTGAGGGCAACGGCCGCCTCGTCGGGTGTCGCCACCCACTCACACGCGAGATGCGAGGCAAGAGCTCGCTTGCCTTCACTCCGCCCGATCCCGAGCACTCGTAGGCCCCGGTGCCGCAGGAGTTGAGCGTGAAGCTGACCGGTGAACCCGAGTCCGATAACGACGGCCACGTCCCCTGGTGCGACGGTGACGGCATCCTGCGCGCGGACAACAGTGGCAACGACCTGCAGCGTCGGCGCAAGGCCGACATCGAAGTCGGGTGGGAGGCGGTAGAGGTTCGTCACCGGGACGGCCGCGATGTTCGTGAAGAGCCCGTCCATGTCACGCCCGAGCAGGCCACCGTTGTGACAGAGGTTCTCGTGTCCGTCACGGCAGAGACCGCAACGGCCACAGGCAATCGCTGGATCCACGAGCACCGGCGCACCCTGCTCGAGGTCGCTCCCGGCGGGCACCTCCTGCACCAGGCCTGCTCCCTCGTGGCCGAGAACACGGCCGGGCGCCACCGGGATCCCACCCTTCAGAATCGAGACATCGGTGCCGCAGATCCCGCTCGAGACGATCTGCACGACGGCATCGCCGGGGCCCGGGTCGAGCGGGGCAGAGGTGACGACCTCGAGATGATTCGGACCGATGACGACAGCGGAGAGAGCCATGCGATCAGGTGGCCGCCGCCGCAGACGCGACCACATCAGCCATCGCGGTCTCCGTCCGGTTCTCGTTGTGCGGTCTGCCGCCCGTTCACCGTCATCTCGACATATTCAACACGAGAGGGCGGCCGCTCTGGCGATAGCTCCTGTGCGGTGCCAACCTCCGCACCGCACAGTAACCTACGGGGATGTCGAACAGTACCGATGCGGGCGACGACTGGTTTGCGTCCGGTCGCCAGCAGGTAGCCGAGGTTCCCGACCCGCCGAGAGAAGACGGGTTCGAATGGGAGCCCGAGGATCCGGTGTCACGGGACATCGGCCGACGCCATGCCGGGATCGTGCTCGCGGTCATCGTCGCCGTCTTCCTCGTGCTCGCCGGCTTTGTCGTGGGCCGCACGACGAAGGACTCGAGCACGACCGTCGTGACGGTCACCGCAGTCTCCGAGGTCCCGGTGACTCCCGTCGTCACAACGCCGGCCGAGACAACCCCGACGACGACAACGACGACGCCGGCCGAGACGACTCCGACAACGAACCCGGCTGCTGTCCCGGCCGACACGACGCTACGTCCCGGCATGACGGGCTCATCCTCCGTGGCCGCCTTGCAAACGGCACTCACTGCGCTCGGCTATGCGCCCGGAACTGCGGACGGCGGGTACGGCACTGCAACGACCGAGGCCGTGGCCGCCTTCCAGACGGCCAGTGGCCTCACAGCCGACGGCGTCGCCGGACCGAAGACGATCGCTGCGATCAATGCGGCGCTCGTGCGCGGTTAGAGATCACGGGCGCTCGACAAACGGAGCAACCGTCACCTCCACCCCGTGCACGGCAGTCGAACGGGCCATGTCCGCTGCGTCGCCGGGATTGAGGGTGTTGACGTTCGCGTTGTCGGCTGTGAGCTTGGGCCAGTGCCCCTTGGGACAGTAGGCGACGCCTCTGAGAGAGAGTGGATCGGTGACGACACGGGCACACAGGCGGCCGGTCGGGGTCTCAAGAGCGGCGCGATCGCCGTCGGCGAGGCCGCGGGCCGAAGCATCGTCCGGGTGCAGGGTCACAGTCGGCGGCCCGAGCTTTCTGGCGATTCGAGGGTCGTTCGCAAAGCTCGAGTTGAGCGCCCACGGGGAGGCCGGGGAGAGAAGACGCAAGCGACCCCGGGCGGGAAGCTCGTCATGCCACGGTTCCGCGACCCGCGGCTGGCCTGCAGCCACGGCTACCTCGGAGGCGATCTCGATGCGGCCGCTCGGCGTGGCGAAGGCGAGGTCGGCAAACTGCAGCCTCGGCTCGGGATAGAGCCGCACGGTGCCGGAGCGCTTGAGGTCGTCCCAGCCGATGCCAAAGCCCGTTCGCTGCAGCAACCCGTCGATGACGTCGCGGTCTCTCTCGTACAGCTCCGGCTCCACATATCCCATGCACGCCGCAAGGCGACGGAAGATCTCGCTGTTCGGGAGGCCCTCGCCCGGTGGTTCGGCCGCCTTGACCTGTGCCGACAACGTGTGGTGAAAGTACGAGCAGACGAGGTCGTCCGACTCGAGGAAGCTCGATGCCGGGAGCACGTAGTCGGCGAGATCGGCGGTGTCGGTCTGGAACAGGTCGATCACGACCGTGAGTAGATCGTCTCGCTCGAGCGCACGTCGGAGGTCACCGAGGCGGGGATTTGATGCCGCGATATTGATGTTCCAGCAGAAGATCGCCTGCGCCCGCGTGGGGTCGGTGAGCACGTCTGCAAGGTCCATCTGACTCACCGACGGCGGGGCGTCGGTGAGCAGATGGCCTGCAGCCAGATACGCGTCGTCAATCCTGCGCGACCCGGATCCGGTGACGTACGCCCAGCCCGACCCGGGTCGTCCGAGATTCCCGGTCAACGCGGGCAGCGTCGCGACGGCCCGCAACGCGTTGCCACCGCGTGGTTGGCGCTGGAACCCCTGGCCGAGCCACAGGAGTGACGGCCCGGCTCCGTACGCCTGCGCCGCACGCTCGATCAACGCAGCCGGCACACCCGTCGTCTCCTCCCCCCACTCCGGCGTGCACGGCTCGAGAAGCGGCTCGAGCTCGTCGAAGCCAGATGTGTGTGCGGCGACGAAATCGCGATCGACAAGGCCGTCGCGCCGCAGGACGTGGGCAAACGCAAAGGCGAGCGCCGCGTCCGAGCCCGGGAATGGCTGCAGGTGAAGATCGGCTGCCGCCGCGGTCGGTGTTCGGATCGGATCAACGACGACAACCGTTCCCGGCGCATCCGCGAGCCAGTGCTCGTGCTGGTGGGGCGCCGACGCCGACGGGTTGGCACCCCAGACGAGAATGCAGTGTGCAGCGTTCGCCGTCTCGGGGTCGAACCCCTCATCCGATTCCCCGTAGAGATAGGAGAGCGCCTCGTACCCTGCCTTGTTGCAGATCGTGTCGGGATCGACCTCTGTGGCGCCGAGCCGGTTGAAGAATCGCTGCGGAAACGTCATGCCGAGAAGCGCGCAGGTACCCGTGTAATGGGTATTCAGGATCGTGGCCGGCCCCGGGCCGGCCACGATGCCGCCGAGCCTGGCAGCTATCTCGCCGAGAGCCTCGTCCCAGGAGACCGGCTCGAACCGCCCTGACCCCTTCGGCCCCACCCGACGCAGCGGTTGCGTCAGCCGCGCCTCACTGTCACGGAGCACCCCGTTGTAGGCGATCGAACATTTCGTGCAGAGCTTTCCCCGGCTGACGTGATGGTCTGGATCACCACGCACGTGGCGGATCTCGCCGTCGCGCACGGCGACGAGCACACCGCACGCGTCGTAACAGTCACGAGGGCAGGTTGTGCGAACCAGGAGATCGGAAACCGATGCGGCGATCACACGACACTACAGCCGTGAAGAGTGGCACACCCGCTGCGGGTGTAAAGATAGGGCCATGCCCCGCTCCGAGACAAGCGCCCGCCCGCACCGATCCATGACCACACGGCTCGTCGCCGCGGGTGCGCTGATCGCGTTTCTCGGCGGCCTCTCGGTGATCGTGCTCTCGGGCAGCCGGGGGAATGGCATCCGGGTCCAGACGGTGCCGCTGGCCACGACCGAGACGACGCCCGGCCCGACTCCGGCCCCCGCCCCCCGCGTCCGCATCGCCGTGACCGGCGTCGGTGCCTACGACCCTGACGGAGACCGATCCGAGAACGACGGCGAGGCGGTGCTCGCAACCGACGGAAAGCCGGCAACCGCCTGGAAGAGCGAGCGGTACCGGGGCACCTTCAGCAAGACGGGGGTCGGCCTCGTCGTAGACGCCGGCAAGCCCGTGAAGGCGTCGCGTGCGGTCGTCAGCTCCGAGACCCCGGGGTACGACGCGGAGATTCGCGTCGGGGACTCGCCGGCCGGGCCCTTCGTCGCGGTCTCGAAGACACAGGTGACGAGGGAGCGGACGATATTCGTCCTGCGCCCCCGGCCTGCCCGCTACCTGATGGTGTGGATCACCTCCATGCCGCCCGGAGGCGCCGCCGCCGTGAACGAGATCACCGTCACCGGCGAAGGCTGATGATGTCCCTCGCTGGCGCGATCGCTGCGCGCGTCGAGAATCGACTCAACGAAGGACGTGGAGGCGCGCAGGATCGATCTGCAGCCACGCCTGCGTGAGTCGGTGCATCGTTCCGTCTGCCTGCATCATGCGGAGTGCCCGCCCGACCTCCTCGACTGCGATCGGGCCGCCCCGAGTCACGGCAACCACGTATCCGGTGCCGAACTCGACCCGTGCCGCGATGGGGCCGAGCAGGCCTCCACGGCCTGCGGCAAAGCGTCCGATACCGTCGGCATCGACGAGGGCCGCATCGCAGACCCCGGTCTGAACGAGCTGAAAGAGGCGCGTGGTAGAGGAGGTCAGGATCGGGCGCAGAACCGGCTGCACGACGGCTGCGAGCGCTCCTGAGCCATCACTACCACGGAGAGCGCACGTCCTATACGTCCTCAGCTCCTCGAGCGTCTGGAGGGGTGGCAGGCTGCGCCGCAGCACGACGCCCTGGTCGGTCGAGAGATAGGGATCGCTGAGATCGGCAGTCCTCGACGACTCCCTCGTGGCACGGATCGACCCGATCACGATGTTCCACGGGGGAACCCTGGCAGCGAGGAGGCGGGAGGCCGGTCTGACATAGACGAAGCGGACGCGCGGCACACCAACCCGTCTGGCGATCTCGCGTGCAATGTCCACCTCGAGTCCACGCGCGAGGATCACCTCACCGTCTCGCACGACCCCGGCCTGCCGGACGGGGTCGCGCAGATCGAGCGCAACCACCAGGGTACCGGGGCGAGGAAGAGGAGCCAAGACCGGAAGCACGTCGTCGGCGCGGCTCTGTGACGGAAGCCCGAGCGCAACGAGGACGGCCGCCGCCACCGTCACCGTTCCGACGAGTCCTGCGACGATGCCGAATGCTGCGGCAAACGCGCCGGCTGCCGAACGAGGGGTCACGCGGCACCCGCCTCGTCTAAGACATCGACACGCGTGCCCATCTCGGCGAACTCGAACAACGTAGGAGCGTCGTAGTGGTTCACCCTGACGCAGCCGTGCGATGCAGCGTAGGTGGGGACGGACGGGTACTCGTGGAACGCGATACCACCGGTGAAGTAGCTCGCCCAGGGAAGCCAGACGCTGAACGGCACCGACCACGAGTACCGTTCCTTGCGGGCGATGTGGAACGAGCCGAGAGGCGTCTTCCCGCCTGCCCCCGATGAGATGTGCACTACCCGGACGACCCGGTTGTTCTCGATCAGGAGCGCCACCTGGCGACGCACCTGTACCTCGATTCGCTTACCCGGAGCCCGCAGTGCAGGCACGGGCCTGGTCGCCCGCAGGAGCGCCTCGACCGTTGTCGCGCCGAGCGCGCCGTCCCTCTCCAGATTCGACCACTTCTGGAAGCCGATGAGTGCGGTAGATGTCTGGACGTCAACGACGCCGGTCAGCCCCGCGGGCGTCATGAAACCGAGATCCCAGAGCCGCTGCTGCAACTCGCGCGCCGTCGGTGGGGGCGTAACCCTCCTCTCGAGAGGAGCCGTCAGCGGACGGCGGAGGTCGTAGCCCGGGAAGATCCCGACGGGAACCCCTCCCTCGACGAGCACCCGGACGGAGACAACACCGGGAATGCTGCGTACCGTGCGGACGAGCTGGTCTATGCGGCCCCGGAGCGCCTCCTGATCGCGGCCCGCGGCAAACCGCGCCCCGAGATCGACGGTAACGACGCGCCGCACGCTCTTGACGCCAAGAAGGGTGGTGCTCCGCGGGATGGCCGAGCGCAGGCCGCGGCCCTGCTCGAGCGGTGTCGGGCCGGCAAGCAACTGCCGGACGGCGGCTTCGATCGTCGCCCCACTTCGGACGACGGAGAACGGCTTCCCACCGCTTGCGAACCAGACCCGGACGCCTGCACCTGCGGTGCCGGGAATGACCAGGGCGCATGCCACGAGCACGAGAAAGACCCTGCACCTCATGGATGGAGGATTCGACGCCCCCGCCGACATCTCCTACCTGGGTCGGCCCCCTACCCGGCGGCCTCGGCAGAGCGCAGCCCACGCAGCGCCCAGACCGAGAAGACAACTACGAGGACGAGCGCCAGGCCGAAGCTCAGTCCGACCTGGGTCGCGTCACCGGCCAGGAGGCCTCTGCCTGTCCCGAGGGCGTAGGTGACGGGGTTGAATCTCGCAACGGCGTGCAACGTCCCTCCGAGAAGCGACAGCGGCACGTAGACCGGGGCAAGGAAGAGAAGAAGGAAAACGGGCATCTGCATCAGCGGCGCCGCCTGCATCGTCCGTATCCGCATGGCGATCCCGGCCGACCAGAGAAAACCGCAGACGTTGATGATCAACGCGAGCGTGTAGAGCGCAACGAGGTCAACGGGGCCGCCCCCGACCTGCATCCCGAAGGCGAGGGCCACGACCGTCAAGAGCATCGCCGTGATGACCCAGCGAAAAACCGCCGCGACGCCGTACCCGAGCACGATGCCGAGCCGGTTCGGCGACGCGAGCATCAGCCGGCGGCCGAAGCCGCCCTCGAAGTCACGTGCGATAGCGAAGCCCGTGAAGACGCCTCCGAAAGCCGCTGCCTGCAGCAGGACGAAGACGAACTGGAAGGCCGTGTAGCCGTTCGGGTAGTCGAAGCCCGGCACGTTCTGTACCTGGGAGAGCCCACCCGCGAAGGCGACGAAGAAGAGGAGCGGGAACAGCAACGACGGCAGGAGGATCGACGGCGTCGTGACCACGTTCTTCAGCATCCGCCAGGCAACACCCGCGATCACGCCCCGGAGCCTCATGTGCGCTCCATCCTGCGTCCGAGGGCCCAGCTCGCAGCACCGAGCGACGCGATCGCGATCAGGGTCGCGAAGCCAAAGCCGAGCACGAGCGCCCTCGTGTCCCAGCCGGTGATGATGAGGCTGCGGACACATTCGATCAGGTAGGAGACGGGGTTGATCGTGGCGAGAAACCGGAACCAGGAGACGGCGATCAGGTCGCGAGGCGTGTTCATCGAGGAGATGAACAGGAAGACGAACAGCGCGGGAAAGAGCCCCTGGATCGACTCCGACGAGCCGAGACGGAGGGCGAGGAAAGAGCCAAGCCCGCCGAAAGCGATGGCTACGAGCGCTGCGTAGACGAGCAGGAGGGCGATGCCTGCCGGGCCTGCGGCGAACCGGACGCCGAGGACAAGCCCGACGGAGATGTAGAACACCGCCTGCACGATGCCGAGCACGACGATGCCGGTTATCTGCCCTGCAAGCAGAGCCGATCCGCGCACGGGCGTCAGCGAGAGCCGCGAGAAGAACCCGGTCTGGATATCGCGTGCGAGGTCGGTACCGGCATTCACCATGGAGAAGAGCGCACCCTGGATGAAGGGGACAGCGAGCGCGAAGGCAAGGAACGAATCGGTCGGAAACCCCGGCAGCAACGTCGAGGCCTTGAGGCCCCCCGAGTTCACGAGCAGGAGCAAGACCGGGAAGACGAGCGGCGGGATCGCGCTTGCAGGTTGACGCGCGGTCCGCACGACGGAGCGCTGTGCGAGTGCGCCGACCTGCGTCAACAAGGGGGAGCTCATCGAACCGACGGCGCGACCGTTTTCTCGGCCGCGGCTCCTTCGAGCGTCCGCCCCGTCTTGGCGAGAAAGACGTCGTCGAGTGTTGGCGCACGCAACTCGATGTCGTCCACGACGACCCCGTCGGCGTCCATGGCCCTGATCACGTCCACGAGACCTGACCCCTCCCGCAGGCGTACAGCGAGGTCGCGCTCGCTCCCGAGCGGTTCACCGAAGCGCCCGAGCAGCTCCGTGATCACTGACCTGTCGTCGTCACGGACGGGGGTGACGTGAATCGACGGTCGGCCGATCTCCGCCTTCAACGCCGCCGGGGTTCCCTCCGCGACGATCCGGCCGTTGTCGATGATCCCGACCCGGTCGGCGAGCACGTCTGCCTCCTCGAGGTACTGCGTCGTCAGGAACACGGTCACGTTGTCCTCGCGCGCGAGACGTGCGACCTCTTCCCAGAGGGCGGTGCGACTCTGTGGGTCGAGGCCCGTGGTCGGCTCGTCGAGGAACAGGATGCTCGGCCGGTGCACGAGCGCGAGTGCAAGGTCGAGGCGGCGCTTCATGCCACCCGAGTAGCCGCGCACCTTGCGGTCGGCTGCCTCGGTGAGGCCGACCCGATCGAGAAGCTCGTTCTGTCGTGGCTTGCGCTCGGCCTTCGGGACGGCCTGCAGCATCGTCTGGAGCTTCAGGTGGTCACGACCCGTCAACAGGGGATCGAGAGCGGCCTCCTGCAGCGCCGCACCGATCACGGAGCGAACCTTCGGCCCCTCGGTACGGATGTCGTATCCGCCCACGCGGGCGCTACCCGTGGTCGCCGGAAGCAGCGTCGTCAGCATCAGGACGGTGGTGGACTTGCCCGCCCCGTTCGGGCCGAGGAAGCCGTAGATCTCGCCGGGCGCCACGTGAAGGTCGATCCCGTCTACCGCTCGCGGCCCCTTCCTGAACTCCCGTACGAGCTTCTCGACGACGATGCTGTTGTCCCGGGCCACGACGGTCAGCCTACTGCCGGAGGCACCGATCCGGGTCAGGTCAATCGCAGTTCTCGACGGGCAACTTCGCCGCAACGACCTTACGGCCGTCCCGCTCGTAGGCCACGTCAACCGAGTCGTTCTGCCTGTACGAGCCTGCGATACCGAGTGCGATTGCCGTCCACCGCATCAGCCCGAGCTTGCCTTCCTCCTTCATCGGCCGCTCGAAGACGAGTGAGCCGTCGCGGACGACGTAGTCCGATCCCTCCTTCTGGGGCACGCCGTTGACGAACACCTCGAAGGGACGGGTCACATCGGCGGGGAGGTGAACACGGGTTCGCTGTCGGGTGTTCTCACTCATGCCCGTAGAATGACACCTCAGTGCATTTCGACCGCGAGACAACGAGGAGCTTCCGATGAGCAGCAAGACCCAGCCGGTAGCCGAGTGGCACCGCGGCCGCGTCGTGAGCTGGCTGGTATCGGTCGATCACAAACGGATCGGCGCGCTGTACCTGGGCTGGGCGGGGGTCTTCTTTCTGATCGCAGGCGTCCTGACGCTCCTCATGCGACTGCAGGTCACGCGCCCCGACACCTCGATCCTCGGGAGTGGAACGTACCGCGGCGTTCTCACCATGCACGGCACCCTGCTCGTCTTCTTCGTTCTCCTCCCGGCCGTCACGGGGCTCGCCACCTACCTCGTCCCCCTGATGATCGGAGCCCGACGCATTGCGATGCCGGGTGCCGCCGCGACCGGGCTCTGGCTGTTTGTGTTCGGCGGTGTCGCCGTCGTTCTCTCGGCCTTCGCCGGAGGCGGCGCATCACAGGCCGGTTGGACAGCGTTTCCACCGCTCGCACTCACCCAGGAAGGCAGCGGCACCGACCTCTGGCTGATCGGGTTACTGCTCCTTGCCCTCTCGCTCGTCCTTACCGCGGTGAACCTGATCGCGACGATTCGTTCCCTGCGCGCCGAGGAAATGGGGTGGCCGAACACGCCGATGTTCACCTGGGCCGTCTACGTCTGGTCGTGGCTGACACTCGTGCTCGTACCCGTCGCAGCGGTCGGACTCGTTCTTGTCCTGCTCGAGCGAAAGTTCGCCGGCTCGTTCGACTTCTTCCTCGACGGCGGGGCGGTCGAACCGAAGGTGATCTGGCTCTTCGGGCAGTCGTTTGCCTATGCGGCACTCGTGCCGGTTTTCGGCATCCTGGCGGAGATTGTCGCCGTCTTTGCAGGAAGGGCGATCGCGAATGCCCGCGTGCTCGCGCAGTCACTTGTCGGCATCGGCGGCCTGACGGTCCTGCTCGTGCTCTATCACGCGTACTCGACCGGGGTCGGCAAGAAGCCGAGCGTGCTGCTGCTGCTCCTTGCCGTCCTCGCCGCCGTCCCCTCGGTCGTTGCGCTCGGGCTCCTCAAGACCACGTTGTGGAGGGCACGGTCGTCGCTGCGCTGGACGGCGCCGCTGCTCTTTGCGGGCGGCGCACTCGTCCTGTTTGCAATCGGCATCCTCTCAGCCCTCGTGCTCGCGGTCTTCGGCAACGATCGAGGCCTACGCGGAACAGCGTTCGGCGTTGCGCACGCGCACTATCTCCTCTGGGGCACAGCGCTCCTCGCACTGCTCGGCGGCATCGTCTACTGGTGGCCCAAGATCTTCGGACGGCTCCTCGACACCGGCCTCACCCGTGCCGCTGCCGTCGCGCTCTTCGTCGGATTCAACTGCACGTTCTTCGTCGGGTTCCTGCTCGGTGATCAGGGTCAGCCGCGCGGCGCGGCGAGCTTCAGCGCCCACGGCAGCACGGCGGCCTACAACCTGATCTCGACCGTCGGGGCATTCGTGACCGCTTTCGGCGTCCTGGTCTTCCTGCTCGCGGTCGTCCGCGCCCACAACGGTACGCGTGCGGGTAACGACCCCTGGCTCGCGGACACGCTCGAGTGGTACACGACCTCGCCGCCGCCGCCGCACAACTTCGATTCCGTGCCCCGGGTCGCGAGCGCAAGGCCGCTCGCCGACCTTCGCGAGGCGTTGGAGAAGCGCAATGCGCTCTAGCGACCTGCCGGGGATCCCGAGCACGCCCGGTCCCGATCGCACGTCTCACGCCGCCCCCGGGCCGTTCCTGCATGGCGCCGTCGTTGCAGCAGCTGCGGCAACCGCTGCAATCGTCGTGAGCGCCGCACTCGAATCGGGTCGAGGCCACTGGGCTGCGGCGCTCGTCGCCATCCCGCTGCTCGTCGCCGCCGTTGTCATCGCCCGCGCCGCCTACCCACGCCTGGTCGGCGCCGCGACTGCGGCGCTTGCCCTCCTGCTCGTCGCGGTTGCCACAGGCGGCCTCGTGGCGTGGAGCGACGATGCGCGCTGGGCCGTGTTCGCTCACGTCGCGGCCGCCGGAGCGTCGCTTGCCGCCTCGCTCGTCGTGCTCGTTCTCTCGTACCGTGGAGATCCGCTCCCGGCCGGCCCCTGGCGCGACTACATCACGCTGACCAAGCCGCGCATCATGTCGCTCCTGCTGCTCACCGGTGCGGCTGGAATGTTCGTCGGGGCCGGTGGCTGGCCGAACGGCCCGGAGTTCCTCGCGATGATGGTCGGACTCGCGCTCGCCTGTGGTGGCTCGAGTGCGCTCAACCACGTGATGGATGCCGACATCGACAGGCTCATGGGCGAGCGCACCGCTGCGCGCCCGGTTGCATCGGGGCGCGTCGCTGCACCCCGGGCGCTCGAGTTCGGCGTCGTCCTGATGGCGCTCTCGTTCGCACTGCTCGCAACGACCGTGAACGTTCTCACCGCCCTGCTCGCTCTTGTCGGCGGCCTTTTCTACGTCGTCGTCTACACCGGCTACCTGAAGCGGTCAACCGACCAGAACATCGTCATCGGTGGAGCAGCCGGAGCAGTGCCGCCACTCGTCGGCTACGCCGCGGCAACGGGGAACCTCACGCTTCCCGCGCTGTGGCTGTTCCTGATCGTCTTCCTCTGGACACCACCCCACTTCTGGGCGCTCGCATTGATGATCAAGGAGCACTACGCGGCCGCGAACGTCCCGATGCTGCCCGGCACGAAGGGCGACCGTGAGACGACACGGCAGATCCTGCTCTACTCGCTCGTGCTCGTCGCCTTCACGGTCGGCGTCGGCTACTGGTTCGGGCCCGTCTACACCGTCGCCGCCGTTCTTCTCGGCGCCTACTTCCTGCTCCTCGCCTGGCAACTCCGCCGCGACACCTCGCGCCGTCGCGCCGTCGTGCTGTTCCACTACTCGCTCGCCTATCTGGCACTGCTCTTCGTCGCGGCCGCCGTCGATCCGCTCCTCGTCTGAGCCTGGATCACCCGTCTGGCCTCGGGCCTGACCGGGACGGAGGCTGCGCTCGTCGTGATGCTGGCTGCGGTCGGCTGCGGAAGAGCAGCCCGGCTACCATAGGACAATGGTCATGAACACAGCGAGCCCGCTCGACTCGGCCGTTCTCCGTGCAGATTTCCCGTACCTCGAGGAACTCGCCGGTGGCCGTCCGCTTGCGTACCTCGACTCGGCCTCGTCTACCCAGAAGCCACGCCAGGTTCTCGATCGGATGCGCGCGTTTTACGAGCACGAGTACGCCAACGTCCATCGTGGTGTGTACCGGCTCGCCGAGCGGGCGACCGAGGGATACGAGAGCGCGCGGCACACGGTCGCGACCTTTGTCAACGCGCCCTCGGAGCGCGAGGTCATCTTCACGCGGAGCACCACCGAGGCGATCAACCTGGTCGCCTATGCCTGGGGCCTGCAGCATCTCGGGCCCGGCGACACCGTCCTCATCACCGAGCTCGAGCATCACGCGAACTTCGTACCCTGGCAGTTCATAGCGAGCCGAACGGGGGCAGCCTTCAGGCACATCCCGATCGACGACGCCGGCGAGCTTCAGCTCGATGCCCTCGATGGTCTTGCGCGCGACAACTCGATCAAGGTCGTCGGGGTCGGGCTGGTCTCGAACTCGCTCGGCACGATCAATCCGGTCGAGCAGATCGCTGCGTGGGCGCACGAGCAGGGGGCGATCATCGTCGTCGATGCCGCCCAGGCAGCACCACACCGGTCGATCGACGTGCAGGCACTCGGCTGTGACTTTCTCGCCCTCTCCTCCCACAAGCTGTGCGGCCCGACCGGGATCGGCGCACTCTGGGGCCGGCGGGAGCTGCTCGAGGAGATGGCGCCGTTCAACCTCGGCGGCGAGATGATCCGGTCGGTTGGCCTCGACAAGACGACCTTCAACGAGCTGCCGTACAAGTTCGAGGCGGGAACGCCGGCGATTGCGGAGGCGGTCGGGTTCGGAGCAGCGATCGACTACATCACCGGTATCGGCCTTTCCGCGATCGAGGAGCACGAGCACGAGCTCACCCGGTACGCCATGGCCCGTCTCGACGAACTCGACTGGGTGAGGGTGTTCGGGCCTCCCCTCGAGCGTCGGGCCGGAATCGTCTCGTTCGAGGTCGCCGGCGTTCACCCGCACGATGTTGCCCAGATCCTCGACTGGGAAGGTGTAGCGGTGCGTGCCGGCCACCACTGCACGCAACCGCTGATGACCCGACTCGGCGTCGCTGCGACCACCCGGGCCAGCTTCTATGTGTACTCGATTGCCGAGGAGGTAGACCGCCTCGTAGCCGGACTGCACAAGGTGAAGGAGAGCCTCGGATGAGCGAGTTCGAGCAGATGTACCGCGAAGTCATTCTCGATCACTACAAGATGCCCAGAAATCACGGCATCCTCGACCCGAACGACGCCGTCGCAGAGGGTCAGAACCCCCTCTGTGGCGACGAGGTGACGGTCTCTGTGCGGTTCGGCGAAGGCGACATCATCGAGAGCGTCGGGTTCGAGGGCCGCGGTTGTGCAATCAGCCAGGCTGCGACCTCGATGCTGACCGACCTCGTGAAGGGTCGGTCGGCGCAGGAGATCGCGGTGATGCGCAAGGAGGAGCTGCTCGACGAGATCGGGATCCCGCTGAGCCCCGTCCGGCTCAAATGCGCTCTCCTCGGGATGGGAGTGCTCAAGGTGGCGCTTCATCGCTCCAGAGGTACACCGCTTCCGGAGGAGTGGGGTACCTCGAGCGGCGAGATCTCGGTCAACTAGAAGCCTGCTGGTGTCCGAACTCGACGTCTGCCCACTCACCGACCTGCCTCCCGGGTCGGTACGGATCGTGGAGGCTCGTCCGCTCCTCTCGATCGGGGTCTACAACTGTGACGGCAAGCTGTTCGCGATCGAGGACAGATGCACCCACGACGAGGGCCCCCTGTGTGAGGGAGAGTTCGACTGTGGCGAACGGGTCGTCATCTGTCCCCGCCACGGCGCTCGGTTCGACATCGAGACCGGGCGTGCTCTGACGCTGCCCGCCTACATCGCCGTTGCCACGTTTCCGGTGCGGGTTCGAGACGACGGCGTTGTCGTCGTTGACGTCTGACGCCTGACGCGCCGCGCGGCATACGCAACTCAGCGGAGGGGTTGCCATCGTCCACCGCGGCCGGTATACATTCGGGTAACCGCGGAAAGGAGGTGGTCCGGACGTGACAGATTCGAGCAGTACCGGCAGTGGAGGTACCAGCGGGTAGAGGCGTGTTCCCGAGACCCATCGGGGAATCGCCATAGCCACGCGTAGGGGACGCGCATTCCGCGCCGCCGCCCGTCTCGCCTCAGGGTGAGCGGGCAGGCAGGAAGCGCCTCTGCCACATCAACGCTGGATACCGGGATCGAGGGCCGCCGAGAGGCGGCCCTCATCTTTTCTCGGGGCCGACGCTAGTCGGGGCGGCCGACGGCGAGCCGGAGCTGCTCGGCGAGCGGCAGGCAGTCGTCGAGTCCGAGTGCCACCATGCCGGCCCCCCCGTCGGAGACGACGTTGTCTCCGAGTTCGAGCATGCGTAGCTGGTCACGGGTCACGGGGGGACGTGGGAGCCGTTCGAGGAGTACCGCCTGGGAGCGCATGAGCCAGAATGGCACATGGAGGGAAGGGCGGCGCGTGCCGAGTGCCGTCTTCAGCTGCGACCAGAACTCGTTCCAGTCAACAACGTCAGGGCCCCCGAGCTCGACGAGCAGGTCATCGCTGCTGCGGAGCGCAAGCGCCACGGCGCGGGCCAGGTCGTCGGCCCAGATCGGCTGCAGTCGCTGCTTGCCGCTCCCGATCACCGGAGTGACCGGTGCCAGCTTCGCGATCCGTGTGAATTGCGCCAACGCGCCGCCGTCGCCCGCGAAGACGAAGCTGGGCCTCAGAATCGCGTACCCGAGGCCCGAGTCACGGACAGCCTCTTCGATCGCCCACTTGGCACGGTAGTACGGAACGGTGTCCTTCGTCTCCTCGCTCGTTCCCAGAGCGCTCATCTGGACGAAACGGCGCACGCCGGCCGTACCGGCAGCGTCGAGGAGATTCCGGGTGCCCCCGATCATCACACGCTCGAAGTCGTCGGACTTGCCGGTCAGGATGGCCACGAGATGTACAACGGCCGTGCACCCCTCGACGGCCGCGCGGAGGCTCGCCGGATCGGTGACATCCCCGCGAACGAGCTCGCACTCGACGCCGTCGAGCGCTTCGGCCCCGCTCGCGTCGCGGACGAGGGCCCTGACCCGCTCACCGGCCTTCGCAAGCATGCGTACGACGTGGCCCCCGACAAACCCGGTTGCACCGGTGACGAGGATCACGGCGACGCCTCAAAGTTCTTCCAGTACCGGCTCGGAGTCGGCCCCCGCTGGCCCTGGTACTTCGAGCCGAGGCCGCTCGATCCATACGGATGCTCCGCCGGTTCCAGCAACTGGACGAACGACACCTGGCCGATCTTCATCTCCGGGTAGATCGTGATCGGGAGATTCGCAACGTTCGACAGCTCCAGCGTCACGTGCCCGTCCCAGCCCGGGTCGATGAACCCGGCCGTCGAGTGGATGAGCAACCCCAGCCGGCCAAGTGAGCTCTTTCCTTCCAGGCGGGCGACGAGGTCGTCGGGAAGCGCGATGCGTTCGAGCGTAGAGCCGAGTACGAACTCGCCGGGGTGGAGGATGAACGGCTCGTCTCCTTCGATCTCGACGAGCTCCGTCAGGCCCTCGAGCTCGAGCTTGACGTCGATGTAGGGATGTCGCGAGTTCCTGAAGACCCGAAACAGCCGGTCTACGCGAACATCGAGGCTCGCCGGTTGCATCAGCGCGTCGTCGTATGGATCGACGACGATCCTTCCTTCGCCGATGAGCCGCCGAATGGACGTGTCCGAGAGAACCATGTTTCGATCCTAGCCGGAGACAATATGGCCGCGCGGAGGCTGGAATGCGGTACGCTCAGTCGTCCGGTGCCCATGCTCTACGGACCAATCGACCCGAACGAGCGGTTCCGCGCTCGGCGGGGTCAGACGCGTCGAACGAAGCGGCGCAGGCGAGCCGCGGTCCTGGCGCTGCTCCTGGTTGTCCTCATCGTCGTCGCCATGGGTGCCCGCTTCGTCGGTGACACGTCCTCCCCGGCGCGCGAAGCGAGTGCTGACGCATCTCCGGCGCCCGTTCCGGCCGCCACCGCAGGCAGCTTCAGGCCGCTACCGGTCGAGATCCGCGGCGTCCATGTTACCGCGGCCCTGGCCTCGCTCCCCGGCAAGTTTCGTGAGTACCTCGGCTACGCGAGCTACGGCCTGAACACGATAGAGCTCGACGTCAAGGACGAGCGCGGAGAGATCGGGTTCGACCCGGAGGGCGTCCCGCTCGCGCGCACTGCCGGAGCCACGCGTCAGTACTACAATCCGAAGGCGCTCGTCGCGCTGGCACACCGCCACGGCATCTACATGATCGGGCGTGTCGTGTGCTTCCAGGATCCGATCCTCGCGAGTGCCAGGCCCGATCTGGCGGTTCAACGGCCCGACGGCAGCACCTGGACGACGACGGCCGGCAGCGGCTGGGTCAACCCCTATGACCGTCGAGTCTGGGACTACTGTTCCTCGGTTGCCGAGGCGGCCGCGGAGGCCGGATTCGACGAGATCATGTTCGACTACGTGCGCTTTCCGTCCGACGGTGACGTCGAGAGTGCGGTCTACCCGGGTCACACGAGCATTTCGAGAGGACGCCTGATCGCGGACTTCATGGGCCACGCGAAGGAACGGCTCGCGCCGCACGGCACGAGGATTTCGGCCGCCCTGTTCGGATTGGCGGCGACCCGTGATCTCGGGATCGGACAGGTGCCTCGCTGGATTTCCGACCACGCTGACAGTGTGTCGCCGATGTCCTACCCGGCGCTCTACGGCAGCGGCGAGCTAGGGCTGGAACATCCCGTTGCGGAGCCGGGAGAAACGGTCTTCAGGACGCTCACCGACTTCCGGTTGCAGACCAGGGGCTCGGGAGCCCAGCTCGTTCCCTGGATCCAGGACTGGGGCTACGCTCCCGATCAGGTTCTCGCGCAGATCGCGGCAGCGCGACTCCAGGGGACGAAGGGTTATCTCCTCTGGAACGCCTCCGGGCTGTACACAAAGGCTGCACTCGCGCCGGATGGCACAGCGTCTGCAGGGTGAGCCGAGGGGCTACGGCGCCAGCCGCTGCCTGTCCCAGCCGCCCGAACCCGGCTCGTACCGAATCCGGTCGTGGAGCCGCCCCGGCTGACCCTGCCAGAACTCGATCACGGTCGCGACGATGCGGAACCCACCCCAGAACGTCGGGAGCGGCACCTCTTCCTCTCCGGCAAACCTTCGCTCGATCTCGGCGACCCGATGCTCGAGGTCGGCCCGGCTCGTGACCGGCTGCGACTGCGGCGAGGCCCAGGCGCCGATCTGACTGTTGCGGGGCCTCGTGCGGAAGTACGCCGCAGCCTCGTCGTCGGCCACCACCTCGACCGTACCTTCGAGTCGCACCTGCCGCTCCTGCGGCTTCCAGTGCAGCACCCCGGCCGCTCTCGGATTTGTCTGGAGCTCGGAGCCCTTCCGACTACCACGATTCGTGTAGAACACGAAACCGCGCGGATCGTGCCCCTTGAGCAGCACCATCCTGACCGAGGGTACGCCATCGCGCGTTGCGGTCGAGAGAGCCATCTGCTCGGGGTCGGGCACGCCGGCCGCCGTTGCCTCGTCGAACCACCTGTCGAACTGGGCATGCGGATCCGGCAAGAGGTCTACGAGATCCATTCGGACGAGAGTAGCGATGCAATGCTCCGCTAGGATCCTCCTGTGGCAACGACGAGATCGATCGAGATTCGCACGGAGATCCCGGGCCCGTGCTCGCGCGATCTCCTCGCGCGCGGCGAAACCGCGATCGCAAAGCCGCTGCACGTGTACCTACCCGTCTTCGTTGCCGAGGCGCTGAACGCGACGATCACGGATGTGGACGGCAACACGTTCATCGACTTTGCGGGGGGCGTCGGGGTGGTCAACGTCGGACACTGTCACCCGAAGGTGGTCGATGCGATCCAGGAGCAGTCGGCCCGGTTCGTGCACACGGACTTCACGGTGGTGCCCTATGCGTCCTACATCGAGCTTGCAGAGCGACTCGGAGATCTCGCTCCGTTTGCGGGGCCGACGCGGGCCGCGTTCTTCAACTCAGGAGCCGAGGCCGTCGAGAACGCCGTCAAGATCGCACGGCTCGCGACGGGCCGGCCGGCCGTGATCGCGTTCGAGGCAGGATTCCACGGCAGGACGCTGCTCGCGATGACGATGACGTCGAAGGTGCAACCGTACAAAGCCGGAATGGGCCCCTTCGCGCCCGAGGTCTACAGGGCTCCGTTCCCGAACACGTATCGAGGCCCCTCGGCCACCGAGGCGCTCGCCGGACTCGAGCAGATGTTTGCCTCGCACGTCGCACCCTCCCAGGTCGCGGCGATCGTCTTCGAGCCACAGCTTGGTGAAGGAGGTTTCCTGCCGGCACCCCCTGCGTTCGTCGAAGGCCTGCGCCGGATCTGCGACCGGGAGGGGATCATCATGGTCGCGGACGAGGTACAGACCGGGTTCGGCCGTACCGGAAAGATGTTCGCGATGGAGCACTATGCGGTCGAGGCCGACCTCATGTGTGTCGCCAAGTCGATCGCGGCAGGCCTGCCGCTGTCGGGCGTGATCGGGAAAGCGGCCGTCATGGACGCGCCGCATGCCGGTGCGATCGGAGGGACGTACATCGGGAACCCCGTCGCTCTCGCAGCGGCCCTCGCTGTCGTTGACATCTTTGCGGAAGAGGGCCTCGTCGGGCGTGCCAACGTGATCGGGACGCTGATGCGCGAGCGCATGCTTGCCTGGCAGGCACGCTGGCCGCAGATCGGCGACGTGCGTGGGCTGGGGGCAATGCTCGCGATCGAGCTCGTCAACGACCCGGCAGCGAAGGATCAGGCGCCCGAGCTTGCCACTGCCGTGATCGACGCGGCTCTCGAGCGAGGATTGATTCTCCTGCGGGCCGGGATCTCCGGCAACTGCATCCGGGTTCTCTGCCCGCTCACGATCGAGGACGCAGTTCTCGACGAGGCTCTCGCCGTCTGGGAAGAAGCGCTCGAGAGCGTCCTCGCCCCGTAGGGGCGCGACCTGTCCCGCCCGCGCCCGCCCTCAATACGCAAGCGCCCGCCGCTGCTCGTACCGCTCGAGCGCAAACTCGACGAGGCGGTCGAGTAGGGCAGGGTATGAGATACCGCTCTCGGCGAACAGGCGTGCGTAGACGCTCGTCGCGGTGAACCCCGGGATCGTGTTGAGCTCGTTGACGATGACCTGCCCATCGGGGCGAACGAAGAAGTCCACCCGTGCCATCCCCTCGCAATCGGTTGCGATGAATGCCTCGACGGCAAGCCGGCGCACCTCCGCGGTCGTCTCGTCGGGCAGACGTGCGGGGACGATCAGATCCATGCCGCCCTCCGCATACTTCGCCTCGAAGTCGTACCAGTCCGCGTGCGCGACGATCTCCCCGACGACGGAAGCGACCGGCTCGCGGTTCCCGAGCACACCGACCTCCACCTCGACACCCGGTTGAAACTCCTCCACGAGCACCTTGTCGTCGTGCCGTCGTGCCAGTTCGACCGCCTCGTCGAGCTCGGTTGCCGTGCGGGCTTTCGAGATCCCGACAGAGGAACCGAGACGTGCCGGCTTGACGAAGACGGGATAGCCAAAGGGGTTCTCCACCGCGTCGCCGGTGCGGAGCGTGACACTCGCGGCAACGGGGATGCCGCGGTCACGGAGCACGGCCTTGAAGAGGTCCTTGTCCATGCAGAGGGCGGACGCCGTCACTCCCGCACCGACATACGGAATGTCGGCAAGCTCGAGCAGGCCCTGCACCGTGCCGTCCTCGCCGAAAGGCCCGTGAAGAATGGGCAGGACGATATCGACGCCGCCAAGCGCCCGTGGAGCGGCCGACGTCGGGATTGGCAGGCTCTCGTGCGCTGCTGCCGGCAGGCCTGCCGGCCCCGGGGTCGGAGACAGGGCCCAGACGCCGTCACGGCCTATCTCGATCGTCTTCGTCTCGTAGCGGGCGGGGTCGAGCGCCTCCACGACCGATCGTGCGGAGGCGAGTGAGATATCGTGCTCGCTCGAGCGCCCACCCGCGAGCACGGCAACGCGGAGTCGCGCGCTCATGGCGTTGTCGGCGGCGCGATGACCGTGGTTGTCGTATCGGCCGGGGTTGTCACTACGGGGACGTATACGCCGACGAACAGCGTGATCACCGTGTTTGGGTCCTGCTGGGTGTTGCCCAGCGGGTCCTGCGAGATGACGACGCCGTCGAAGGTCTCGATGTCGGTCTCCTGATCGGTCACGATGACCTTGAAGCCGGCATCGGCCAACGTCGTCTTCGCGGCGGCTGCCGTGAGGCCGGTGACGTCCGGGACAGGCGTTGTCTGCGGGCCATTCGACACCGAGAGCGTGATCGTCGAGCCCTTTGTCGCGGTAGACGAGCCCGTGGGCACCTGGCTCACGACGACGCCCGCAGGCTGCTCGCTTTCGACGTCGGTGCGGGCGACGGCAAAGCCGGCTGCCTGGAGTTGCTGGAGCGCGGCCGAGTAGTCGAGCCCCACGACGGGGGGTACGGCGACCTGTTTGGGCCCCGACGAGTAGTTGATCCGAACCGTCGCCCCCTCGACGAGCGAGGTGCCCGCTGCCGGATCCTGGGCGGTGACCGTGCCCGCCGGCTTGTCGGACGGAACACCGACGCTCTTCGCCACGAGGCCTGCCCTCGTAAGGGTGGCGACCGCATCGGTCACCTGGGAGCCGACGACAGAGGGCACCCTCACGCTCTTCTTTCCCGTGGAGACGAGGATCGTCACGATGCTGCCACGCGGGAGCGCCGTCCCCTCGACCGGTGACTGGTTGAACACGATGCCCGCAGGCTGATCGCCGTTCGGGACGCGGCGGACATTCGGCTCGAAGCCGTCACTGATGATCAGATCGACTGCGCGCACCTCGAGAATGCCCGTGTACTGCTCGACGACGAGCGGCTTGTTGCTCTCGATCTGTTCCTGCACGTTGCCGTACAGGAACCATCCTCCCACTCCCAGCGCAAGGAGCGCGATGACCAGGAATATCCAGGGCCAGGGGCTTCGTCTGCGAACCACCGCAGCGTCGTACGCCCGGTAGCGCTCGTCACCCGCGGAGGATGCCCCCGCCGCCGGCGGGAGGGTTGCGCCAACCCGTGTCACGGCCGTCGCACCCATTGCACCGGCACCGGCACCGGCAAGGACCATCGTTGCCGCGGCCGCCGTCTCCGACCCGACCGCGTCACCACGGGCGACGAGTTCGAGATCGTGGTCGAAGTCGGAGGCCGACCGGTAGCGCTCGCCCGGCTCCTTCGCAAGTGCTCGGAGGACGACGAGATCGAGGTCGTGCGGAATCTCTGGCCGACGGGCAGACGGTGGCTCCGGCGCCTGGGAGAGATGCTTCATGGCGATCTCGACAGGCGTCTCTCCCGTGAACGGCACCGTCCCGGTCAGCAGCTCGTAGAGGACGATTCCCGTCGAGTACAGGTCGGAGCTCTCGTCCACCGGAGCGCCACGGGCCTGCTCGGGCGAGAGGTACTGCGCCGTTCCCACGATCGACCCTGGCTCGGTCATCTCGCTTGCCCCGGCGCGAGCGATGCCGAAGTCTGCGACCTTGACGCGCCCCTCGCGGTCTACCAGCACGTTGTGCGGCTTGATATCCCGGTGGATGATCCCGTTCTTGTGCGCGTACCGCAGTGCAGCGACGATCTGGCGCGTGTAGGAGATCGCGACCGGCACCGGGCATGGCCCACGCGTGACGACGAGCTCCTTGAGCGTGCGGCCCTCGATGTACTCCATCACGATGTAGTAGGAGCCGTCGGCAACGCCACGGTCGAAGATCGAGACGATGTTCGGGTGAGAGAGGCCCGCAGCGTGCGTCGCTTCGCGGCGGAAGCGCTCGACGAACTGCTCGTCCGTCGCGTAGCGCTCGTGGAGGATCTTCACCGCGACGCGACGACCGAGCTCCTGATCCTCCGCGAGCCAGACGTCGGCCATCCCACCCGAGCCAAGCTTGCGCTCGATGCGGTAGCGGTCTGCGAAGAGGGTGCCGGTGAGGTCGTTGTGCGCCATAAAACGGGTCGTCTAGTTCTTCGCCGTCGGTGTCAAGAGTGCCTGCATTACCTGTCGTGCGATGGGGGCAGCCGTTGCGCCGCCTGTCAGTGACTGATTCTGGAGGACGACGGCAATTGCGAGTCTCGGCTTCTGGCCCTCTGCGCCGGCGAACGCGATGAACCAGGTGGTGTTGCTCCCGGTTATTCCGGTTTCCGCCGTACCGGTCTTGCCGCCGATCCGCAGGCCGGAGATCTGCGCGGCGGTGCCCGTTCCCGCCTGGACGGCCCGCACCATCATGTCGCCGACGTCCCGGGCGGTCGCAGGGGTGACCGCCCGGCGAATCTTCGTTGGGCGGGTACGGAAGCTGGTCTTGCCGTTCGGGGTCACGGTCTTTTCGACGACAAACGGGCGCATAAGGATGCCGTCGTTGCCGATCGCGCCCACGACCATCGCCATCTGCAGGGGGGTGACGAGCAGCCGCTCCTGGCCGAACGCCATCCGACCGGGATCCACATCACGGTCACGACGTGGATCGTAGAGCTCGCGGCCACGGTAGAGGCCGCTCGGCAGCCGCTCGCTCTCGGGTGTCTCGAGAGGTGGCCGCTCGTAGAATCCGAAGGCCTTTGCCTGCCTGAGGATCGCCTTCGCACCGAGGGCGAGCCCGATGTTGCAGAACACCGAGTTGACCGAGTACTGCAGGGCCGTAGCGAGCGTCACTCTGCCAAAGGGGCGGCTCGTGTCGAAGTTGTTCACCCTCTTGCCGTAGACCGTGCAGTACCCCGGATCGACGAAGGTGGAGGCCGTCGTGAACTTCCGCGAGTCGAGTGCCGCCGAGGCCGTCACGACCTTGAACGTCGAGCCCGGTGGGTAGAGGCCCTGACTCGCCCGGTTGAGGAGGGGAGAGGCTGGAGTGCAGTCGGCACGGATCTTCTCGATACGGCCGAAGTTGTCCTCGACATCGTTCGGGTTGTAGCTCGGAGACGACACCATGACGCGCACGCGGCCCGTTTGCGGATCGAGCGCTACGACGGCGCCGCAGCGGGAGCCGAGAGCCTCGAGGGCCACACGCTGGCCGTTCACGTCGAGTGTCGTCACGACGGTGTCGCCGACGATAGGCCTCCCATTGAGGCGGTCGAGAGACTGGTCAACGAGGGAGGAGAGGCTGTGATCCGCCCCTGTCAAGATCGAGTTGAGTGACCGCTCCAGACCGGTTCGTGCCCGGGCGACCGTGGAGTAGCCGACGACGTGTGCGGTGAATTGCCCCTGCGGGTACCGCCTGAGATAGAAGGTCCGCTCTCCGACATGGCGCTCCCGGTTCCGTGCCAGCACACGTGACGGAGAGAGGATCGGGCCACGTCGTATCTCGAACTGGGCGACCCGCTGGATCGCGTTGTCCTGCCGCTCCGCGAGGGAAGGGCGCGCCCATGTCTGCCAGTACGTTGTCACGACGATCAGGACGATCATCAGGCCCATGGCGAGGCCGGCGACACGGGAGATCTGACGGTTCACCGGTTGACTGCCGTTGCGGTCGCCCGATTCGAGACGAGAAGCAGCAGCGCGAGCATGACGAAGTTCGCAAGGATCGAGGAGCCGCCGTAGGAGATGAACGGCAGCGTGATTCCCGTCAACGGCACGACGCGGAGCACGCCACCGACGATGATGAACGTCTGCAGGGCAAGCCCGAACGTGAGGCCGGTCACGAGGAGCTTCGAGAAACCGTCCTGGGCGATCAGGGCGATCCGCATGCCCCTCGCCACCAACACCATCACGAGGAGCAGCACGGCGGCGGCCCCGATCAGACCGGCCTCCTGTGCGATCGCTGAGTAGATGAAGTCGGTGTTGAGGTACGGGATCAGCTGGACTCCGTCAACCGTCGTGAACGTCCCCTTACCGAGTCCGGTGCCGCCGAAGCCGCCGTTCGCGATCGAGTACAGGCTCTTGACGAGCTGGTAGGAGTCGCAGTTCTGCCGGTATTCGAGCTTCCCGTTGATCGCGCAGAACACCTTGTCGTCAGTCCACGGGTGCAGCCAGACGGTAACGCGCTGTTGCACGCGGTCGAGGGCGTTGTAGAGCGCGGCGGAGCCTGCAAGAAAGAGTGCGATCCCGGCACCCACGTACACGAGCCGTCCGGTAGCGGCATAGACCATTGCCAGGAAGATGCCGAAGTTGAGCAGCGCCGAGCCCAGATCGCTCGTCTGCACGAGCACGAGCATCGCGGCCCCCCAGATCAGGAGCAGAGGCCCGAGATCCTTGAGCCGACCCTGCGCCAGGGCCTCTCGCTTGTCGCGCAGGTAGCCGGCGAGGAAGATGATCATGAAGATCTTTGCGAGCTCTCCCGGCTGGAACTGCATCGCGCCGACCTTGATCCAGAGATTGGCACCGTTGACCCGGTGGCCGAGGCCGGGGATAGACGGCAGCATCAGCAGAACGATCGCGGAGATCCCGAAGAGGTACTTGTAGCGCTCGAGCACGCGGTAGTCGAAGCGCAGCCAGAAGAGCGTTGCGCAGAGAATCCCGATCCCGATGGCTATCCAGACAGCCTGTCGGCGCGCATCCTCGGGGCCGAGCCGGTAGATAACCGTGAGCCCTATCGCCGTGAGGAGGCCAACGATCGGGAGGAGCGTCGGGTCGGCGTAGGGAACCGCGAAGCGGCCAACCACGTGTGCAACGAGGTAGAGACCGAAGATCACTCCGACGTACCCGAGCCAGTGCGTCGTCACGAGCCCGGTACCGACGATGGAGACGCTGGCGAACGCAGCCGAGGCAACGAGAGCAGCGAAACCGAGGTTGAGGAGCTCCCTGTTCCGCGCGCTCACCGCTTGAGGCTCCACCAGATGACGAACGCGGCGATTGCGATTGCCAGGAGGATCGTCAGGAGAGCCACCCAACGGCCGCCCGCCCCCGCACCGTGGCGGTGCACCGGTGCGGCAGGTGCCGCGACCTCCACCTCCATCTCTATCTCCACCTCACTGACGGGGGCAGGGACTGCCGGTGTCGGGCCCGAGACCGGGTCTCCAGCCAGGATCTCGAAGAGGAGGACCGTGATGTTGTCGATTCCACCCGCAGCGTTTGCGGCGTCAACGAGCGCCTCGGCCGCCCTGTCCGGGTCGAGGTCGGCTGCGACGATCAACTCGACGATCAGCGTGTCCTTGACCATGTCGGTGAGCCCGTCGGAGCAGATCAGATAGAGATCACCGGGCAGGGCCGGGAGCGTGTCGGTGTGGACTTCGACGAGGGGCTCGGTGCCGACCGCGCGCGTGATCACGGATCGGTGCGGGTGCTGTTCTGCCTCCTCGATCGAAAGGCGCCCGGAGCGAACCAGCTCGCCGACCAGCGAGTGGTCGGGCGTCAGTTGCTCGAGGGCTCCGTCCCGGAGGCGGTATGCCCGGGAGTCACCGACGTGGCCGATCGAAACCGTGCCGGCGGTCTCGTCCACGAGCAGGGCGGTGACGACCGTTCCCATCCCGGCGGCAGCCGGATCATCGAACGCACGGGCGTAGATCCGGTTGTTTGCCTCGACGATCAGCGTCGTGAGCGTCTCCTCACCAAGGGCGCCCGCTGCCCGTTCTTCGAGCGTCGCTGCGGCGAGGAGAGAGGCGACCTCGCCTGCCTGGGCACCGCCCACACCGTCGGCCACCGCAAAGAGCGGTGGTTCGCAGACGAAGGTGTCCTCGTTGTGCAGCCGCCGACGACCGGTGTCGGTGAGCGCGCTCCCGCGGCCGGTTCTCACGTCTCCACCTGCAGATCCGTCTTGCCGATTCGGACGACGTCGCCCGGTACGAGCAGCCGGGCGGTCGTGACGCGAGCGCCGTTGACGAGCGTGCCGTTCGTCGAACCGATGTCCTCGACCCAGAGACCGTCCGGGCGCGGTTCGAGCATGGCATGCCGTGTTGACGCGAAGTCGTCGCCGTCGAGCCGGATGGTGTTTTCACCGCCACGACCGACCCGGGTCGGCTCCCGCAGCTCGATCGTGCTACCGGGCTGCAGCGTCGGGCTTTCGAGTACGAGGATGCGGGCGAAAGGCGTGGGCACAACCGGCTCGTAGCGTGCCCTGAGCTCGTTCGCCTCCTTGGCGCTGAGTACGATCGACTCCTGCGGCACCGACCGGAGATCCCGGGTGACGGATCGCACGACGGCCCAGATGAAGAGGTACAGGAGCACGAGAAACGCGATCTTCAGCACGAGCAGCGTCTGCTCGGTATCGAGGGCCGTCGTCACGCTACGGAAGCGCGCGACCGAAGACGAGGTCGGTCGCACCGATAGTGATGCGGTCACCGTCGGCCAGCGCCTCTCGCATGATCCTCCGGCCGTTCAACTCGGTGCCGTTCGTGGAGCCCAGATCGACGACGAAGTACGACGTGCCCTCGAGCACCACCTCGGCGTGACGGCGTGACGCGTTGCCGTCGCTGACGCAAAGGTCGCACTCGCGGGAACGCCCGACGACGAACCCGGTGGGCGTGACCGGGTGCGACCGTCCCTCCACGGTGAGGGTGACGATCTCGGGTTCGGGCGCGCGAACGGGCGGCACGACGGGTGCAACTGCTTCCTGCTCACCCTGCCTGTAGATCATGGTGGTCGTTGCAGCCAGCGGCGGCGGCACTACCGGCGTCAGCGCGGGGAGCGCGGGGGGGGCGGGGACACCTTCCTGGGGCTGAGCCACGCGCGTTGCAATCCCGAACTCACCGACGGCAAGGTCGTCGTCGGTTGCGAAACGCACGCGAGGCGGCGTCAACAACGCGTACGCCTCACGTCGGGCGTGCTCGGTCAGATACTCCTGCAGTTCACCGATGAGCGAGCCCTCGTACGAGGCGAACTCCTGCCGGTCGGCGCTCGAGAGGTAGATCGTGTACTCGTTGGGAACGTAGACCCGTGAGATCGAGACCGAGCGGTGCTCGTCCATCTCCTTGGCAAGCTTCCGGGCCAACTCGACGGGCTGGACGTGTGTTCTGAAAGCGCGCCCGAAGAGGCCCTCGAAAAGGCCCTCGATCTTGCTTTCGATGGTGCGCAGCACGCTCATGACGGAAGTCGCCGACTTGTCGGCCAAGGATAGCGACCAGCAAGGAGCGGGAGAGCCGCGAGAATTCCGCACAGGATGCACGTTCCGAGCACGAGGGAGAGAGTCTTCAGGGTCGGTGCGAGGAGGAGAATCAGACCGGCCTGACCGACACCGAGGAGACCGACACCGAGGAGCCCTCGTTTGCGAGCGCCGGGCAGAAGGGCTGCCGAGAGGGCCAGCACGAGTGCGACGGAGACCAGTCCGACGTTGCTCTGCAGCAGCGCCGCCAGGGGACGGAGAACCGCTACGGCGCTCGTCGAGCCAGCGACCCCGAGATCTGGCACGGAAACGCCCGTGAGCGGGAGCGGGCTTCCCCGGAGGCCGGCGACCGCGACCGCAGTGAGCACACCCATGAATGCGAGCAGTGCACGGCGGGCCCACCCACGCACGGGCGCAACTGCGAGAGGCAGGAGCGCAAGAGCACCGATCGAGGCGAGCACGGGGCCTGCGACGAACAGGAGGCCGGCGCGTGCGTCGCGCCACCAGAGGGCGAGCCAGGCTATGGCGAGGGCGGCGTACACGACGGCCGCCGCCTGCGCAACATTGCCGAGTGGGAAAACGGGGACAAAGAGCGTAACTGCGAGTCCGACACGGGGAGCCCGGAGCATCGCGAGCCCTGCCGCTAGTGCGAGGAATAGTACGAGGGCGGCTGGCCAGAACGGGAGCAATGTTGCTCCGATCACGACCGTGACGACGGCGATGCAGGCCGGCACGAGACGACGCTCGATCGGAAGCGCTGCGGTCGCCGCTTTCGGCGCAGGTGCTGCCTTCCGGTGTCGTGTACGGCCCGTCCGATCAACCGCTGGTTCGTCCAGAGCCTCCCGGAGGTCTCGGGCCAGAGCCCTGGCCGAAGGACGTCGCGCCGGGTCGATCGCGAGCGCAGACGAGACAGCGGCGGCGAGAGCGGACGGGAGATCGCGTCGGGTCTCACCGATCGGAGCAGCGCCCGCCTCGATTGCCGCTGCGACCTGAGGCAGTGGCACGCCCCAGAACGGGTGCTGGCCAGCGAGTGACTCCCAGAGTACGACGCCCACAGACCAGATGTCACTCGCGGTGCTGGCGTCGCTTCCACCGAGACGTTCGGGAGCGATGTAGGCGAGTGTGCCGGGAACGTCCCCGACCGCCGTCAGGGTGTCTGCCTCGTCGAACTGTGCAAGCCCGAAGTCGAGGAGGCGGATCGAGATCACCGACCCCTCTTCCACGAGGACGTTCGACGGCTTCACGTCCCGATGGACGATTCCCAGGTGGTGGGCGTGTGCGAGGGCGTCGAGAATCTGTGCCGCTGCCTCGATGGCATCGCGGTCGCTGAGCGTCCCGCCGCGGAGCGCTTCCCGCATCGTCTGTCCCTGAACGTACTCGTAGGCGATGTAGACGTGGCCACTGTCCCCGCCGAAGTCGTAGGCGCGGACGCATCGTTCATGACGGAGCCGCGAGGCCGCCTCCATCTCTCGGGCCGCGCGCGATGCGCGCTTGCCCTCCCGGGGCACGATCTTGAGCGCGACTTCGCGGCCCGTACGCTCGTCTCTCGCGAGCCAGACGGAGCCCGAGCCCCCTCGTCCGAGCGGCCGCAGGGGGCGGTAGCGGTCGAGGACGAGATCGGGGGCTGGAAGGGCGTACGCGGCACTCGACACTGTGATCGACTCTTCGCCGTGGCGGAAGACCTCCCTGCCAGGCCCGGGGATGGCATACACTCGTGTCGTCCCCTGCAGGGAGCATCTCAGTGAGCTCGCACGACGACGACGATATTCTCGACTTCGACTTCTTCGAAGACGACGCAACCCGTGCGTCCAGCACCGCAGGCAGCGGTGGGCGTCGTGCAGCGCCGGCAGATACTTCGGGTGGCGGTGGAGGCAGTGGGCCGCGACGGCCGTCGTTGCACGCACCGCACGGACTCGCCCCGATCCTGCGCCTCGTCGGATTCGTCGCGTTCGCGATTCTCGTCGTCGTCCTCCTGATCGTCTGGGGCCAGGGCTGCTCGAGTAACAAGAAGCGGGCGAGTTACGAGGACGCCATGACGGGCCTCGGAACGATCGGCTCGAGCTCGGCGAAGATCGGGAACGATCTCGCAGAGCTCCTGACGACGCCCGGGCTCAAGCAGGCCGAGCTCGAGACGAAGCTCGGTGGCCTGATCGGAAGGCAGCAGCAGGGCGTCGAGGGTGCCCTGGCGCTCGATATCCCGGGTCCGTTGCTGCCGGCGACAGCCCATGCGGTTGAAGCGCTCCGGCTGCGCGTCAGCGGAATGCAGGGGCTGCTCGCCACGTTCAAGGCAACGAAGGCCGACGATTCGACGAACGCGACCGTGGCCGGAGAGAAGCTCGCCGCCCAGGCTCGGCAACTCGATGCGAGTGACATCGTGTGGCGCATCCTCTTCCAGCTGCAGGCTCAGGCGACGCTCGAGGACGCCGGGTTCGGCGACATCAAGGCTCCGGCATCCGTGTTCGTCGAGAATGTCGAGCTCTACACGACGCGCTCTATGACGTCGATCTGGCTGCGTGTCCACGGTGCGTCTACGGGCGGTACCCCGTCCGGCGTGCACGGCACCGGGCTCGACAAGGTGCTCGTCCAACCGGGTGACATCCAGCTCTCCCCCGATTCAGAGACGACGATCAAGGCATCGACCGACCTCGCCTTCGAGGTCTTCGTGAAGAACACCGGTGACAACCAGGAGGTCGGTGTCGAGGTGACGCTGACGATTCCCAAGGGCACGACGCCGATCGTGAAGAAGCAGACGATCAACCTGCTCGATATCGCAGAGATCAAGACTGTCACGTTCAAGGACTTCCCCGACCCGCCGTTCGGTGAGAAGACGTCGGTGCAGATAAGCGTGAAACCGGTTCAGGCCGAGTCCAATACCGCGAACAACAGCGCCGAGTATCCCGTCATCTTCTCGCTCGAGTAATGGAATCGGCCCTTGCCGTCGCGGTGGCGGCGTGCCTCGTCGCCGCCCTCGCGTTGATCGTGTCCCTCGTGCTCGTCCAGCGCCTGAGGAGGCTCCAGGGGTCACAGAGAGCTGTTCTCGGGGGCACCTCGCACGACATGGTGGACTTCGCCGTCTCGCTGCAGGGGCGGATCGACGACCTCAACCGTGCGGTGGACGAGGTCGCGGCGGGACTCTCGCGCGTTGACCGTCGTATCGACGGCGCGATCACGAACACCGCCGTCGTGCGCTACGACGCCTACGAGAACACGGGCGGGAAGCAGTCGGCCTCGTTCGCCTTTCTCGACTCCACGCGCACCGGCACCGTGGTCACGGCGATCCAGGGTCGCGACTACGCACGCATCTACGTGAAGGACGTCGAGCGGGGGACAGCATCGGTGGCGCTGTCACCCGAGGAGCAGACCGCCGTCGAGCGGGCCATGGGGCGCTGACCGCGCGGCACTCGCGGGGGAGCGCGGCAGCGGCCCCGGCTGATTCCACTCTTTCGACACATCTTCCGCTGGTACGCTCGCTCAGGTGCATCAGGTCCTTGTTCTGAACGCGAGCTACGAGCCACTCAACGTGTGCTCTGATCGGCGCGCGCACGTCCTCGTGTGGAAGGGCAAGGCGGAGATCATCGAGCAGCACGCACATCCGCTGCGCTCGGCAGAGAGGTCGTTCGTCCGCCCGCATGTGATTCGCCTCCTCCAGTACGTGCGGGTTCCGCGTGCCATGAAGCGGCGCATCTCACGCCGAGCTCTGTTTGCCCGGGACGGCTGGAAGTGCGTCTACTGCGGCACCGCAGCGGGGCGGCTGACACTCGACCACGTGATCCCGCGTTCCCGGGGTGGCGACTCCATCTGGGAGAACGTCGTCACAGCGTGTGCGCCGTGCAACCTTCGCAAGGGCGACCGGCTGCTCGAGGAGATCTCGATGACGCTTCCACGGCAGCCGCGCGCACCGGCCCCGGTGCTCTTCATCCGTCTCGCGGCACGGCGAGTGCCGGAGAGCTGGCATCAGTACCTGCCGTCACTCGAGCAGTTCGAGCACGCAGCCGCCTGACGAGCCTCTAGGCGGACTGCGCGGCGACCCCACCCGCGTGGTCGGCGCGATACGAGCCGAACACGCGGAGTTGTACCGTCAGGCTTCGCATCTCCCGCAGGGTCGCCGAGATGTCGGGGTCGAGCGGGTGCCCGCCGAGCACGGCGTCGAAGCGATAGTTGAACGGGCGTGAGGGGATCGGACGCGAGACGAGCAGGTTGAGATCGACCCCGTGGCGGGCCAGCGGTTCGAGTGCGTGGAACAGCGCACCGGGACGATGGTCTGTCGTGAACGAGAACGCGGTGCGCCACGGCCCGTCTCGGCGATCCAGGCGGGTGTAGGGAGCAACCGAGACGAACCTCGTGTACGCCTCGGGGTGGTCACCCACGTTCCCGTCGAGGATCTTCAGTCCGTTTATCGCGGCCGCACGGTCGCTGGCAATCGCAACGATCGTCGGATCGGCCAGTCCGGCCACGATCGAGGCCGCATCCGCGGTCGTTGGTGCAGCGACCGCGACCGCGGCCGGAAGCAATGCGAGGAGCTTCCGGCACTGGTCGAGGGCAACGGGATGAGAGTGAACCTCGCGGACATCTGCGAGATCGACAGGCCCGGGGCCGACGAGGCAATGGTTCACGGCGATGATCGCCTCCGCGACGATCGAGAGTGGCGACTCGTAGAGAAGGTCGTGCGTCTCGGCCACGGGTCCGACGAGCGAGCTCTCGATCGGGAGAACACCGAAAGCCACACGTCCCGAGGCAACCGCGTCGATCACGTCGGAGAACGTTGGCAGCGGAACGAGGCGCGCCGCCGGGAAGAGCCGGTCGCACGCTGCCGCCGAATGGGCGCCTTCGCGGCCAGGGTAGGCAACGGTGAGTTCGGTGGAGGCCATGGTGGTTGGAGCACCTTTCGCTGGAGATCGGTTCGCCGGGAAGAGCGGTGCTAGACGGCGCGAGGCGAGGGTCGAGGGCGCCGGCTAGCCGGTAAAGGCGAAGCCAGAAGGCGCACGGAGGCAACAGCAGTCGGTGGGTATGCGACGCATCGTCCTCACAGGGTAGGCGCAGATTCGAGGGCGCGCAACACCGCGTCGCCGACGTCGCTCGTCGTGCTGGTGCCGCCGAGGTCGGGGGTCGGTGCGTGCACGAGCGCCTCGTCAACTGCGCGCTCGAGGGCGGCAGCGTCATCTGCACGGCCGAGGCCGTGCAGAAGCAACAGTGCAACCGAACGGAGCATGGCCGCCGGATTCGCTATCCCACGGCCGGCAATCAGTGGCGCAGAACCGTGAACCGGCTCGAAGACCCCGGGCCCGTCGTCACCGAGCGACGCAGAAGCGGCAAGACCGAGCCCTCCGGTCACGGCTGCAGCGATGTCGGAGAGGATGTCGCCGAACATGTTCTCGGTCACGACGGTGTCGATCGTCTCGGGGGCCTGGACGATCGTCATCGCAAACGAGTCTACGAGCGCGTGATCGAGTGCGACCCCGGGGTAAAGGCTCGTCCCCATCTCGGTGAGGACATCGCGCCAGAGCCGCGACGTGTGCATGACGTTGACCTTGTCTACCGAGGTAAGACGACCGCCGCGGACGCCGGCAATCTCGAAGCCACGACGTGCAATCCGCTCGACCTCGGGGCGCGAGTACTCACAGGTGTCGAACCACGTTCCGTCTTCGCGGATGCCCTTTTCGCCGAAGTAGAGGCCCCCGACGAGCTCGCGGACGATCATGATGTCGATCCCGTCCGCCCGGGCCGGCCGCAGGTTTGCGTACACCCCGAGCTCCTTGCGGAGAGCGAGGAGCCCCTGTTCGGGCCGCACCGGCTTCCCCTCGAGCTCCGGGAGCCCGATCGCGGCGAGCAGGACCGCATCGGCCTCACGGCAGGCTGCGAGTGTCTCGGACGGTAGCGGCGTCCCCTGGGCGAGGATCGCGTTGCCCCCGAAAGGATGCTCCGTGTGTCCGACCCCGAAGGCATCGAGCACGCGCACGGCCTCGGCCGTGACCTCCGGTCCGATCCCGTCACCGGGCAATACCGCAACATCGCTCAAAGCAACACCACTCCCGTGTGACACTCTGTCACAGGGATCTCGCTGGCCTGCCGGTTGGGCGGAGAGGTAGCGGCCATCACGTCGCTCGGGCGTGCTCGTAGGCGCTGATCTCGGCCTCGTACTGGAGGGTCAGGCCGATATCGTCGATGCCGTTCAACAGTCGGTATCGCGTGGACGGGTCAAAGGCAAACGGCAGAACCTTGCCGTCGGGGGTCGTCACGGTCTGCGCGTCGAGGTCTACGGTGAGATCCGAGCCGCGGTCGAGGTCTACCCCCTCCATCAGCTCCTTCACCTGTTCATCGGGGAGTTCGACGATGATCATGCCGACCTTGGCGGCGTTCGAGCGGAAGATGTCTCCGAAAGAGGGTGCAATGACGACGTCGAACCCGTAGTCCTGTAGCGCCCACGCAGCGTGCTCACGCGATGAGCCGCAGCCGAAGTTGCGTCCCGCCAGGAGAATCTTCGCCCCGGCGAACTGGGGCTGGTTGAGCTCGAAACCGGGCCGCTCGTTGCCGTCCTCGTCGAGGCGCCAGTCGAAGAAAACGTACTTCCCGTACCCGGTGCGCTCGATGCGCTTGAGGAACTGCTTCGGGATTATCTGGTCGGTGTCTACGTCGGGGCGGTCGAGAACCGCCACGCGGGCCGAGACCAGCGAGATCGCCTTCACGCCGGCACCGGCTCGGCTGCGAGTGCGCGGACGTCCACGAAGTGGCCGTAGATCGCCGCCGCCGCAGCCATCTGCGGGCTGACGAGATGTGTCCGGCTACCGTGGCCCTGGCGTCCCTCGAAGTTGCGATTCGACGTCGAGGCGCATCGTTCTCCTGGTGCGACGATGTCCGGGTTCATCCCGAGGCACATCGAGCAGCCCGCGAGGCGCCACTCGAAGCCCGCGTCGAGGAATATGCGGTCGAGTCCCTCCTCCTCCGCCTGGCGCCGCACGGCGGCAGACCCGGGCACGACGAGCGCGGTCACGCGCGCATCGACCACGTGCCCTCGGACGATCTCGGCCGCAGCCCGGAGATCCTCGATCCGTGAGTTCGTGCACGAGCCGATGAACACGCGATCGACCGGGATCTCCTCGATCGCCTGGCCGGGCCGAAGCCCCATGTAGGCGAGCGCCCGTTCGCAGGCGGCTCGATCATCGGGATCGGAGAATGCCGTGGGGTCGGGAACGGTGCTCGTGACGGGAACGACCATGCCCGGGTTCGTGCCCCACGTCACCTGTGGCGCGAGCTCCGACACATCGACGACGACGTGGGCGTCGTAGGTGGCGTCCGGATCGGACGGGAGAGAGCTCCAGTCGGCCACGGCCCGCTCCCAGTCTGCTCCCCGGGGCGCCTGAGGACGGCCTGCGAGGTAGTCGAAGGTGGTGGCGTCGGGTGCGATCAGGCCGGCACGGGCACCCCACTCGATCGTCATGTTGCAGACCGTCATCCGCTGCTCCATCGTCAGCTTGCGAATGGCGTCTCCCGCGTACTCCACGACGTAGCCGACACCGCCGTCTACACCGACCTGGCCGATCGCACCGAGAATCATGTCCTTGGCCGTGAGTCCGGGCGGAAGTGTGCCGACAAACTCGAGGAGCATCGTCTTCGGCCGTTTCTGGTTGAGCGTCTGAGTCGCAAGGACGTGCTCGACCTCGGAGGTGCCGATGCCGAACGCGAGGGCCCCGAACGCGCCGTGCGTGGACGTGTGGCTGTCGCCGCAGACGATCGTCTTTCCCGGCTGCGTGAGCCCGAGCTCCGGGCCGATGACATGCACGATCCCCTCGCTGCCCGAACCGGTGCCATGCAGTTCGACGCCGAACTCCTCGCAGTTCGAGCGGAGTGCATCGAGCTGTGCCTTCGCCATCGGGTCGGTGATCGGTCCCGGCAACGTCGGAACGTTGTGGTCCATCGTGGCGACCGTCAGGTCGGGTCGGCGCACGCGCCGTCCGGCGAGCCGCAGCCCCTCGAACGCCTGGGGTGAGGTGACCTCGTGCACGAGGTGCAGGTCGATGTAGAGCAGCGTTGGTCCGTCCGGCTCTTGGCGAACGATGTGCCGGTCCCATACCTTGTCGAACAGGCTTTGACCCGGCATCAGGTGACGAGCACCTGCTCGAGGAAAGCGTCTGCGTCGGCTTCGATCATGATCGGATCGTAGGTGTTCGAGACCGGTCCGGGTGTCTTCAACCCGTCTCCGGTGACGAGAAGGACGACGCGCGCCTGTCGTCCGACCTGCCCGGCGGCGACTGCGGCCTTCAACGCACCGAGCGTGACACCGGTCGCCGTCTCACCGAAAACGCCTGTCGTTGCGGCTAGATGCTCCATGTTGGGGCCGATCTCGTCCTCGGCGACGGTATGAATCGCTCCACCTGTCGCCCGTGCCGTTGCGACTGCGAAATCGCCGTCGGCAGGGTTGCCGATCGCGAGCGAGCGGGCGATGCTCGCGGGCCGCACGGGCACCACGCGTGCCCCTTCGCGGAAAGCCACCGCAACGGGCTCGCACCCGGCTGCCTGTCCGCCAAAGAGAGACGGCGCGGAGCCGTCCACGAGGCCGAGCGTCGCGAGCTCATTGAATCCCTGTCCGACCTTGTGGAAGAGGGCGCCGGAGGCAATCGGGATGACGACGGCGTCCGGCGTCTGCCAGCCGAGTTGCTCCGCGATCTCGTAGGCAATCGTCTTCGACCCCTCGGCGTAGTACGAGCGCAGGTTGACGTTGACGAACCCCCATGGCAGCTCGAACGACAACTCGACCGACAGCCGTGAGCAGTGGTCGTACGTCCCTGCGACCGCAAAGATGCGCGGGCCGTAGACGGCGGCGGCAGCGAGTTTCTCGGGTTCGAGGTCGCTCGGGACAAAGACCACTGCCTCGAGGCCCTCGGCCGCCGCGCGCGCTGCCACGGCTCCCGCGAGGTTCCCGGTGGACGAGCACGAGAGTGTCTCCAACCCGAGTTCCTGCGCCTTGCGCGCGGCCACGGCCACCACGCGATCCTTGAAGGAGTGGGTCGGGTTGGCCGTGTCGAGCTTGAGCCACAGCTCCCCGATCCCGAGCTCCGCGGCAAGCCGGGGAGCCGGGTGCAGCGGCGTCATCCCCGGCGCGAGCCTCGCGTCCGAGGGTGCCGCAACCGGGAGCAGGTCGGCGTAGCGCCAGATCGACGCCGGGCCCGCCTCGATCGAGGCACGGCTGACCCGGGCGCGGAGTGCGTCCCAGTCGTAGGTCGGGTCGAGAGGGCCGAAGCAGCGACTACACGAGCCGGTCGCTACGAGCGGGTGCTCGATCGAGCAGATACGGCAGCTAAGGGAAACAGCGGGCATGGGACAGAACCTCCTGGTCGTCGCTCGACATCCGTCCGGGATTGGCACCGTCGCCCGATATGTGGGGCAGGTTGCCGAGGCTTCACAGGGCCGGTCCCTCAGCCTCTCTTGATGTGGAGCGGAACGGGTCCCGCACCGACCCGCAAGGGTAGCGGACCCATCGAGAGTGCGCCGGCAGAGGCGCTGGCTCTCCTGTGATCCCCCTCGCTCCCTCCGTCTGTCCGCTTGACACACGAGATCCCGCCCTCCTAAGCTACGCAGCATCATGCGTGCCGCACTCGAGTCGAGGTCGCTATGAGCGCTGAACCGGGCGCCGCACCGGGACGGGCCAGGCCGGACGACCCGGCGGGTGTCGAGGGCCTTGCCTCGGAGTTCGTCGCCGAGTGGCGGGACGCCGCGTACAACTGTTACAGCTCGGGCCACAAGTTCTGTCGTGAGGTGTGCCCGGTCATGCAGGTCACGCGGAACGAGTCGTGGACGCCGACGGCCTTCCACGCCAACGTCGTCGCGATGGAGAAGGGCGAGCTCGAACTGGCCGATGTTGCGGAGGACTACGTCAACTGCACCCAGTGTGGCGCGTGTGAGCTGCGGTGCCCGAACACGCTGTTCACCGGCGACTTCTATCGCTTCCGCACGCGCACGGTAGATCTCGTCAGGTCGATGCGCGCCCTCACGGTTGACGCCGGCCTCGACCAGCCGAGCTATGCCCGCTGGAACCTGCTCACAGACGAGCGTCGTCACGAGCCCGTGCTCGGAGAGGCAGCGGACGGTGCTCCGGTGGGCCAGGACAGAGTGCGCGACTGGGCAGACGACCTCGATCTGCCGACCGGAGGCGCAACGATCCTGTTCGTGGACTGTGAGGCGGCGTTCTACCGGACGTCCGTGCCGCGAGCGGTGGCGCAGATCCTCGGGCTCGCCGGGGTCGAGTTCGGCCTGATGCGTGAGCAGTGGTGCTGTGGTGGGCCGGCAGCCGAGATGGGGTACGTCGATCAGGCAAAACGCTTTGCCCGACACAATCTCGACGACTGGCGTGCGAGCGGAGTGGAGCGAGTCATCGTTCTCGACCCGCACGACTACATCACGTTCACCGAGGATTATCCGCGGTACTTCGGTGACGAATTCGCGGGAATCGAGATCGTTCTTGCTATCGAGGTACTCGCCGAACTGATCCGTGACGGCAGGCTGACGCCGTCGGTCTCGATCGACCGCACCATCACCTACCACGATCCGTGCCGCCTGAACAAGCGAAAGGGCGTCTGGAAGGAGCCGCGCGAGATTCTGCGCGCGATCCCGGGACTGATCTTCAAGGACGTGGACCATGTCACCCAGTGGTCGTACTGTTCGGGTGCCGGTGGCGGGCTTTCGATCGCGAAGCCGGAGCTGACAGCGGCGATCAGCGAACGCCGGATGGGCCAGGCCGCGGAGCTCGAGGTAGACACCCTCGTCAGCGCCTGCCCCTGGTCGGAGCGGCCGCTCGGTGCCGCCGGGGAGTCCCTGGCGATCGAGGTGATGGACATTCACGAGCTGCTGGCCGAATCGCTCGGGATCGAGGTAGGCGGGAGCCGCGGGGCATGAGTACCGTTCTCACCGAGATCGACCCGGAGGTAGCCGAGGCGTTACGTGCTGCGATCGGTGACGCTCACGTGATCGCCGATCGCGCGGCACGTTTCCACCGGGCACGCGTCCCGGCACCGTTTCCGGTTCATCGCTGGGCCGAGCACGTGCCGGGTATCGTCGTGTTGCCGGGCACGACGGCAGAGGTCGCTGCCATCGTCGTCATCGCGAACCGCTTCGGGGTTCCGGTGGTACCTCGCTCCGGTGGAACCGGCCTGACCGACGGCGCAGTCCCGTTGCGGGGAGGTATCCTGCTCGACCTCAAGCGGCTCGACGAGATCCACGAGATCGACCTCGAGAACCGCACCTGCCGGGTCGGCGCCGGCGTCAACATGCTGAAGCTCAACGAGGTGCTCGGCAAGCACGGCCTCATCTACCCGGACGACCCCGCCTCGTATCCATGCTCGCTCGTGGGCGGCCGGATCGGCACGAGCGGCTGGTCGCTCATCGGCAGCCGGTACGGCCATACCCGGGATCTCGTTCTGAGCTTCACCCACGTGCTTCCCTCGGGGCAAGTGATCCAGGTCGGTGACGGCGGCGGTGCAAAGCTCTCGAAGAGCTCGTCCGGCTACAGCCTCAAACAGCTCTTCATGGGCCATCAAGGGACGCTTGGTGTCGCGACCGAAGCGACGTTGAAGCTGTACGACAAGCCGGAGGCCGAGCTGTCTCCCTTCTGGGCCTTCGAGAGCTACGAGGAGGCCTATCGCGCTGTCGGATTGATCGTGCGCGCGAACTGCGCCACCTTCGCGGGCGCCGTGATCTTCGATCCCGAGAAGGTCGCCTACCTGCGTCGCGACGACGAGGCCTACATTCCGCAGCCCGAGAGTGTCCGCGCGCTCGTCTGTGCTGCTCTCTACGGCAACGAGGAGGAGGTGGAGGCCGGCGGCCGGCGGCTGATGCGCATCGCGCGCGATCACGGGGGAACCTATCTCGGTGACGAGATCTCGCAGGGCGACTGGGCCGCGCGTCACGACCGTTACGCGACTCCACTGCACGGGCGCACGCGCGCGGGCCAGGTCGTGCCGATGGGCTGGCACTGTGAGGACGCGTCGATCAACTACACCGCCGTTCCCGCAGTTCGGAAAGAGTGGCACGAGATCATGGCGCGGCTCTGTCGCGCGTCGGAGATCTTCGACGACTGGGGGATCTTCGCGTACACGAACGGACCCACCGGCGCCGACTACCTGGTCGAGATCGACGTGGGCATCTGGGAGCAGGAGCTCGACGACGAGGCCTGGCAGCTGTGGGTGAATGCCAAGCGCGAGTTCTCCGCGGTCGCGATCGCGCACGGCGGCTCGATCAGCGCCTGTCACGGATCATGCCGCGAGGGCGAGGTAGATCTCGTGCCGACCGAGCTCGGTGGAGTCTTCGACGTGATGCTCACCATCAAGCGCGCCCTCGATCCGGGGAACATCATGAATCCCGGCAAGTACCTTCTCGACCGCGCCTACGAGGAGGTGGAATGACCGCCTACCGCTATGCCGACGAGACGACCCCGCCCGACCCGGTGCAGGTATCGGACGTGGCGATCATGCGCTTCGAGCATATCTTCGAGGTTGACCCGAAGCTCATGACCGACCACCTCAGCCAGCAGGAGTTCCCGAACTGGGACACCATCAGGATCGTCGCAGCACGACACTCGCATCTCGCGTGGATGCATGATCACTGGACGCTCAAAGTCCTTTCCGCCGGGGAGTTGCTGGACGACATAACGCGGGAAGACGCCGGGTCGTAAGGTCGGACACGTGGGCACCCTGTCCGGGTGAAGCCGGCCGGCAGGCAGAGGGTCGGCATAGCTCCAGAGGAGGTTGGGAATGACGCGTCTTGCCGGAAAAACAGCAGTCGTGACGGGAACCTCGAGGGGTCTCGGTCGCGAGATCGTCCTCGCGTTTACCCGCGAAGGCGCCCGGGTCGTCGCCCTCTCGCGGAATGCAGAGGCTGGAGCAGCGGTCGCGGCCGAGGCAACCGCTGCCGGTGGGGTCGCGGTGTTCGAGCAGGGCGACGTGACGTGCGAGGCCGACATCGTGCGTGCGATCGCCCGCTGCGAGGCAGAGTTCGGAAGCCTCGACGTGCTCGTCAACAATGCCGGGATTCTCGGCGAGGGCCGGCTGCACGAAACGTCGAACGAGCAGTGGAATCAGTTGCTCGCCGTCCACATGACCGGCACGTTCTGGGGCTGCAAGCACGCGGTCACGGCGATGCGCGCCGCCGGCCGACCGGGCGCGATCGTCAACGTCGGCTCGATCCTGTCGTTCACGGGAGACGGATACCTGGCGGCCTACACGGCGATGAAGTCGGGGATTCTCGGGCTCACGAAGGCAATCGCAATCGACTACGCGGCCGACGGGATCCGCTGCAACTGCGTCTGCCCGGGGGACATGGAGACACCGATGATCGAGGAGTACTTCGCCGGCACCGAGGATGCGGCGGCGGCCCGGGACGAGATGGAGTCCGCCTATCCGGGCAAGCGGATAGCCCACCCGCGCGAGGTTGCCGCAGCCGTCGTCTATCTCGCCTCCGACGAGGCATCGTTCGTCAGCGGCACGTCCCTCGTGGTTGACGGGGGCCTGATTGCGAAGACCTACTGACGTGCAGGTGGGCCGTTCATGTACTCCCCACCCTGGCGGCAACTCTCCCCGCCGGTCAGCTCGGCTGCTGCACGATCCTGATGTAGGGCTTCGGTGACTCCCAGCCGTCGGGCCAGATCTCGCGGGCCTGCTCGTCGGTCACCGAGCCGGCGATGACGACGTTCTCGCCGGGCTTCCAGTTGACCGGTGTCGAGACCTTGTGCTTCGCCGTCAGCTGCAGCGAGTCGATCACCCGGAGTACCTCGTCGAAGTTACGGCCGGTCGTCATCGGGTAGACGAGAACCAGCTTGACCTTCTTGTCAGGACCGATCACGAACACGTTGCGCACCGTCTGGTTGTCGGCTGCCGTGCGGTCGGCGGGATCGCCCGAGACATCGGCGCCGAGCATCCCGTAGAGCTTGGAGACGTTGAAATCGACGTCTGCGATCATCGGGAAGTTCGGCGCATACCCCTGCGTCTCCTCGATGTCTGCCGCCCAGGCCGCATGCCTGTCCACCGGGTCAACCGAGAGACCGATGATCTTCACCCCGCGGCTGTCGAAGTCGGGCTTGATCCTCGCCATGTAGCCGAGCTCCGTGGTGCAGATCGGGGTGAAGTCCTTCGGATGCGAGAACAAAACCGCCCAGGCGTCGCCGATCCAGTCGTGGAAGCCGATCGGGCCTTCGGTGGTCTCGGCCCGAAAATCAGGCGCAATGTCGCCAAGATGCAGTGCCATTTTCGTCCTCCTGGTTTCTCGTACGGATGCGCGCGATGCGCCTACGGCACGCCAACCTCTGTTGGCTAGAGCCTGTCCAAAAGCATTACTTCAAGAAGTAAAGCAATATACGTCGAGTCATGCGGTCTCGTACCGCGAGAGCGTGACCGCGCCGAGTGAGGCAGACGAGACGAGAGTCGCGTAGTTCGCGAGCACGCCCCGGCGGTAGCGTGGTTCCGGCTCGACCCAGTCGGCCAGGCGCGCGATGATCTCGGCAGCCGTGAGCTCGACGTTGAGCTCGTGATTCTCGACGTCCACGACGACGATGTCGCCTTCGCGCACTGCTGCCAGCGGGCCGCCTCTCGACGCCTCGGGAGCAACATGGCCGATCATGAAGCCGTGAGTCGCGCCGGAGAACCGCCCGTCGGTGACGAGTGCGACCGAATCCGAGAGGCCTTCGCCGACAATGGCTCCCGTGACGTGCAGCATCTCTCGCATCCCGGGGCCGCCGTGCGGGCCCTCGTAGCGAATGACGACCACGTCGCCCGCCACGATCTTGCCGGCCTTGACCGCAGCAAAGGTGTCCTCCTCCGAGTCGAAGACACGCGCAGGCCCGCGATGAAGCGTGCGGTCGTGCCCGGCGAGCTTGACGGCACACCCCTCGGGCGCAAGGTTGCCGTACAGGACTGCCACGCCGCCGCGCGGCTTCAAGGGGGTCTCGATCGGAACGACGACCGTCTGGCCGTCCTTCTCCACTGCCGCATCGGCGATCTCACCGATCGTCCGTCCGTCGATCGTCCTCGCATGCTCGTGCAGCAGGCCCGCCTTTTTCAACTCACGCGCGACGAGGCCGACACCTCCGGCGTTGTACATGTCGCTTGCATGCCAGCGCCCCCAGGGCTTCATGTCGGCGATGATCGGCGTTCGGGCCGAGATACGCTCGAAGTCGTCGATCGTGAACTCGATCCCGAAGTCGCGCGCAATAGCGGCGAGGTGGAGCACGGCGTTCGTCGAACCGCCGGTTGCAGCAACCGAGGCGACGGCGTTCTCGAACGACTCTCTCGTGACGAGCGATCGTGGCGTTACGTTGTCGCGCACGAGCTGGACGGCAAGGACTCCCGCCTCGTAGGCTGCCTGTTCCTTGCCTCGATGCATCGCAGGGATTCCGTTTGCCCCGAACGGGGACAGCCCGAGGAAGTCGAGGATCGTTGACATCGTGTTGGCCGTGAACTGGCCACCGCAGGCTCCCGCACCGGGACACGCCGCCGATTCGAGCTCGTGGAGATCCTCGTCGGTGATCTTGCCGGCCGCGTGGGCGCCGATACCCTCGTAGACATCACCGATCGAGACCTCGCGCTGCCGGTAGAGCCCGGGCGCGATCGAGCCGGAGTAGTAGAGGACGGACGGGATGTCGAGCCGCCCAACGGCCATCGCGCCGCCGGGGTTCGTCTTGTCGCACGCGACGAGCTGAACGAGCCCGTCAAAGAGATGCCCGCGTGCGACGAGCTCGATCGAGTCGGCGATCACCTCGCGCGAGACGAGCGAGGCGCGCATGCCGGACGTCCCCATCGAGACGCCGTCCGAGACCGCGATCGTGTTGAACTCCATCGGCGTACCGCCTGCGTCGCGAACACCGCGCTTGACATGCACCGCGAGGTCGCGCTGGTTGAGGTTGCACGGCATCGTCTCGATCCAGGTCGTGCCGACACCGACGATCGGCTTCGCGAGGTCCTCGTCGGTGAAGCCTGTCGCCTTCAGCATCGAGCGAGCTCCCGCCCGGTCGGGGCCGTCGGTGAGGGCAGCGCTGATGCGCTTGGCGGGATCGGAAGGACGATCGTACGGTGTAGTCAAGGGGTTCCTTTCTCGATGGGGTAGCTCTCACGACGGCACCACTCGCTGAACGAGCCAGCATATAGGCGGACGTCCTCGCGGCCGGCGAGAACGAGTTTCTGGGCGACGACGCAGGCCGTCACGCCGGAGCCGCAGTACGCCACGATCTCCGCGTGCCCGGTGGCTCCGGCGGGCAGTTGGTCTTCGAAATACGCATTGAGCGCGCCCGGAATCCGACCGGCGACCGGATCGAGCGGCTCGGCCTCGCCAAGCCAGCGCACACGGCTGCGAGCGTCGTAGAGCACGAGAGCTGGATCGTCGAGACGGCCGAGGATCTCCTCGGCCGAGATGCAGTCGTCCGAGCGCGGCCTCGCCTGGAAGGCGGCCTGCGGATTCTCTGCCTCGACGGTCGAGAGCGGGCCGAGATAGCCACGGACGTCGAGTGTTCCGGCAGCATCGTGCCCGAGATGGCGTAACAGCCACCAGCAGCGTGCGGCCCAGCCCGAGCCGTCGTCGAGCGCAAGGACGAACGAGGTCGCCCCGATGCCTGCGCGCGCGAACACGTCCTCGAGCCGGGAATCGTCCGGTAACGGATGGCGCCCACCGTTGGCGGGATCCGGGCCGACCGCCGACAGGTCGGCCTCCGGGTCGAGGTGAACGGCTCCCGGCAGATGCCCTGCGTCGTACGCTGCGCGCGGACGAACGTCAGCGAGCAGGAGGCTCACAGAGCGCCCCGCGGCACGACAGCGAGCTCGAGAATGCGACACTCGGAGAATCGCGCGCGGAGGTCGTCGGCGCAGGCCTTCCGGTCGGAGGCCCACACGATCACGGTCGGTCCCGATCCGGAAAGCGTTGCTCCGGCACAGCCGCGAGGGGGGCTCTCACGTACAGCTTCGAGCACGGCGGAGGGACGATACGGCTCGTGGAGCCAGTCGCCGAGTGCCGCGGCAAAGAGGGTGGCGTCACCACTCGCGGCCCCTGCGCCGAGAAGGGCTGCACGTCCTGCACTCGCTGCCGCCTCGGCATGGGGGACGGTCGCCGGCAACGTGCCCCGCGAGGCTGCCGTCGAGGTTCGCGCACTCGGGATGACTGCGATCGCGTCGAGCGGCAGGCTCTCGGCAATCCGGGCGATCCTTCCGTCCCAGGCAAGAGTCAGGCCACCGAGGAGTGCAGCCCCCAGATTGTCTGCGTGCGGCTCCAGGGTCAGCCCCGCCGCCAGCAGATCCCCGGGCATAGCATCGGGGGCCGCAGCCACGAGCCCGAGCGCGATTGCCGCCGCGGACGAGCCAAGGCCGCGTTCGAGCGGGATGCGGTTGCGGAAACGAAAGTGCTTTCCGGCCGGGTCGGCGAGGAGCGCAAAGGCGCGCACGGCAAGGTTGTCGCTATTCGCAACGAGCTCGGAGGCTCCCTCTCCCTCGATGACAACGCCGGAGCCGTCGCTCACCTCGAGCTCGTTCCAGAGGTCGAACGCCACGGCGGCCGTGTCGAATCCAGATCCGATGTTCGCGGAGGTCGCAGGAGCCCGAACGATCATCGCTTGCTCTGGGCTGCAGCGGCGATCGCGTCGGGATCGGCGTCTATCTGCTGAAGTGGCGGCGCGTACCGGTCTGCGTTCTCGGTGTCCTTCAGACCGTGGCCCGTGATCGTGACGACGAGCCGTTCCCCGGGAACGGCGCCACGACGAATCGCGGCGAGGCCGGCCGCCGACGACGGCTCGCAGAAGAGACCTTCGACCGTCGCGAGCTCGAGCCAGGCGGCGACGATCTCCTCGTCGGACACCGTCACGATCGTGGCCCCCGAGGCGCGTACGGCTGCGGCGTGGACAGGGGCACCGATCCGGATCGCCGAGGCGAGGGTCGCCGGCCGATTCTCGGCCTCGACCGAGTAGATCGGGGTCGCGATTCCGAGCTCGGAGATTCCTGCGGCGTAGGCGGAGGTATTACCGCCACCGCCGTACGGGATCACGAACGCATCGGGGGCTGCACCCAGTTCCTCGACGATCTCGAAGACCGCTGTCTTCTGCCCCTCGCGACGGTGCGGATTGACGGAGTTGACGAGCACGTGAGTGCCGCGCCGCGAGAGCTCCTGGGCGGCGGCAAGCGCCTCGTCGAAGTCGCCGCGCACCTCGAGCACCGTTGCGCCGAGCATCCGTGTCTGCGAGACCTTCGCACCCGCCACGGCACCCGCCGGGGTGAGCACGACGGCCGGGATGCCGGCCCGCGCCGCGTAGGCCGCCGCCGAGGCCGCGGTGTTGCCGGTAGAGGCGCAGATGACGGCCTCGGCGCCGGCCTCTGCCGCCTTCGAGACAGCGACGGTCATCCCACGATCCTTGTAGGAGCCCGTCGGGTTCGACGCTTCCCACTTGAGCAGGATCTCGACCCCCAGCCGCTCGGAGAGACGCGGGGCGCGCAGGAGCGGCGTGGATCCTTCGCCGAGCGAGATAACGGGTGTTGCCTCGCTGACGGGTAGGGCCCCGCGATACCTGTCGATCAGGGCGATCGTCACGCCCAGCCCAGCTCTGCAACACCTCGGCTGGAGATGACGGGAATGGCGGTTGCCTCACCGCGAGCCTCGGGCAGAGCCCGGATCGCGGTGAGAGCGGCGTTGACCCGTCCCGCTGCCGCATCGTGGGTGACGATATGAAGCACTGCGCGGTCGTCGGCGGTCTGCTGTACGAGTTGCGCGACCGAGACGCTCTCCGCCGCAAGTTCCTGCGCGATACGAGCGAGCACGCCCGCGCGATCCTCCACCTCGAGCCGGAGGTAGAACGGCGAGGTGAGATCGCCGGGCGGAAGCCTCTCGAGGTGCCGCCAGACGGGGTCGTTCTGGAGGAACCCCGTCCCGGTCGTACCGACGACCGAGACCATGTCGGCCACGACCGCCGACGCCGTCTCGATCCCACCGGCACCGGGTCCCTCGAGAGTGATCTCACGAATCGCGTCGCCGTGCAGCATGACGGCGTTGAAGGCGCCCTCTACTGCTGCGAGCGGATGGTGTCCGTCCACGAACGCCGGGCCGACGCGCACGTCTACGCGGTCACCCACGAGCGTCGCCCTGCCGATGAGCTTGACGTGCATGTCGAGAGCCCGTGCCGCTGCGACGTGGTCGAGCGTGACTCCCTCTATGCCCTCGACCTCGACCCACTCGAGCGGCACGCGAGAGCCGAAGGCAACCGTCGCGAGGATCGCCGTCTTGGCCGCCGCATCCAGCCCTCCGACATCCTCTGTCGGGTCGGCCTCGGCGAACCCGAGGCGTTGGGCCTCGGCAAGAGCGTCGTCGTACGAGCGGCCCTCCTCCATCGCCGAGAGGATGAAGTTCGTCGTCCCGTTGACGATGCCGAGCACGCGGTGCACGTTCGTGACGATCAGGGACTCGCGCAGCACCTTGATCACCGGGATCGCGGCACAGACCGACGCCTCGAACCGCAGCTGCACTCCACCGGCAGCGGCAGCCTCGAAGAGCTCGGTGCCGCGCCGTGCGACGAGCTGCTTGTTCGCCGTCACGACGGGTCGTCCCGAGCGGAGGAGCTCCAGCACGTGGCTCCCGGCCGGTTCTACACCGCCCATCACCTCGGCCACGACCTGGATCGACGGATCACCGAGGATGACCTGGATGTCGTCGGTGAGCACCCCCGGCCCGGGCGAGAATCCACGATCCTTACCCGTGTCCCGCACGAGCGCGCGCGTCACCCGCAGGCGGTGCCCGGTGGCTCGCTCTATCTCGTCTGCGGACTCTTCGAGCAGCCGATGCACGGCAGCGCCGACGGTGCCGTACCCGAGCAGCGCGACCGGTACGTCAACAGCGGCCATACCTCTAGCGGTCGCCCGCACGGTGCATCAAACCGCGGAGCTCCTTGCCGACCGTCTCGAGCTGCGACTGTGCAGCTTCGGCCCGCATCGCCTTGAGGCGCACCTCGTTGTTGTCCATGTCCTCCACCCATTCGCGGGCGAACTCGCCCGACTGGATGTCCGTCAGGATTCCCTTCATCTGCTCGCGGACGCGCCCGTCGATCACACGCTTGCCACGGGTGTAGTCACCGAACTCGGCGGTGTCCGAGATGGAGTACCGCATCCCGGCGAGCCCGTTCTCCCACATCAGGTCAACGATCAGCTTCAGCTCGTGGAGGCACTCGTAGTAGGCGATCTCGGGTGCGTATCCCGCCTCGACGAGCGTCTCGAACCCTGCGCGAACGAGCTCCGAGGTACCGCCGCAGAGAACCGCCTGCTCGCCGAAGAGATCCGTCTCCGTCTCCTCCTTGAACGTCGTCTCGAGGATGCCGGCCCGGCCCGCGCCGATGCCGACGGCATACGCGAGAGCAAGATCGCGGGCGTTGCCGGAGGCGTCCTGCTCGACTGCGATGAGCGCCGGCGTTCCGTATCCCTCCGTGAAGAGCCGGCGCACGACGTGACCGGGGCCCTTGGGGGCGACCATGATCACGTCATGGGCGGCGCTCGGGGCAATGCGCTCGTAGAGCACGTTGAAGCCATGGGCGAAGAGGACGGCCGCATCCGGCGCGAGGTTCGCCTCGATGTGCTCGGAGAAGACCTGCGGCTGCACCTGATCCGGGAGCAGGAGCGCCACGAGCTGTGCGCCCGTGACGGCCTCGGCGATCGTCCGGACGGTCAGGCCTGTCGCCTCGGCCTCGCCCCACGAGGCGGAGCCTTCGCGCAGCCCTACTTCGACCTCGATGCCCGAGTCGCGAAGGTTGAGCGCGTGTGCGTGACCCTGGCTCCCGTAGCCAATGACCGCAGTCTTGCCGTTGAGCAGTCCGAGGTCACCGTCGTGGAGGATTGTTGCCGTCATGTCCTGTTCGTCCCTTCGTCGTTGTCGGTAAAGCAGTTCTGATGGTCAGTTGATCGCCGAGAGCCGGCGGGCTTTCCGCGCGGATGCCCGTGCAATCCCGACACGCCCCGTGCGGACGAGCTCCTTGATGCCATATGGCCGGGCAAGCTCCTGGAAGGCGTTGAGCTCCTCGGGCGTGCCGGTCAACTCGAAGGTGACCGAGTCCGGGCCGAGGTCTACGACGCGCGCCTTGAAGGCCTCGGCGGTCGAGACCAGTTCGGCACGGCGCTCCGGGTCTGCGCTGACCGTGAGCAGGAGCAGTTCGCGCTCGACCGCTTCGCCGGGAGCGAGCTCGGTGACGCGGAGCACGTTGACGAGCTTGTGGATCTGCTTCTCGATCTGCTCACGGGAGTGGCGCTCACAGTCCACACGGAGCGTGATGCAGGACACGCCCTCGCGCTCGGTCGGGCCGACGGCGAGCGACTCGATGTTGAACCCGCGGCGGGCAATCATCGTCGCGATCCGCGCGAGTGCGCCCGGCTTGTCCTCGACGAGAACCGAGATGGTGTGCCTCACGGCGTCGCCTCGGCCGGGTCCGCGTACTCGACCATGTCGATCGCCGCAGCACCTGCAGGAATCATCGGGAAGCAATGTTCCGAGGGATCCACGCGACAGTCGATCACCACGGTGCGCCCGAGTGCCAGGGCTGCCCGAAGGGCAGGCTCGACCTCTGCCTCGGTCTGCACGAGTATCCCGACCCCGCCGTAGGCCTCCGCAAGCTTGACGTAGTCGGGGACCTCGGCACCGAGGCCGACGTGCGACCGGCGGCCGTCGAAGAACATGTCCTGCCACTGCGTGACCATTCCCAGAAAGCCGTTGTTCACGAGGACGACGATGATCGGGAGATCGTCGAGCACCGCGGTCACGAGCTCCTGCGCTGTCATCTGGAAGCAGCCGTCGCCGTCCACACAGATGACCGTCGCCTCCGGCCGGGCGGCCTTCGCGCCGACGGCTGCCGGGATGCCGTACCCCATCGTCCCGAGCCCACCCGAGGTGATGAAGTTGCGAGGGCGCTCGGTGAGGAGATATTGCATCGCCCACATCTGATGCTGACCGACGCCGGTCGTGAAGATGACGTCTTCGCCTGCCGTCAACTCCTGCAGCGTCTCCATCACCTTCTGCGGCTTGAGCCAGTCGCCGCCCGAGCCGTAGCGAAGAGGGAACTCGGCTCGCAGCTCCTCGAGCCTGTGCACCCAGGCCTCGGGTGCGGGGATGCCTGCGTCGCGGTGCGCGGCGACCGCGGTTGCGAGCTCTGCGACCGCGAGCTTCAGCGGCCCGACCACAGGAATGTCCGCATCGCGCAGCTTCGAGATCTCGGCCGGGTCGATGTCGAGGTGGACGACGGTGGCCCCGGGCGCGAACGCCGAGAGCTTGCCGGTCACGCGGTCGTCGAAACGGGAGCCGACCGCAACGAGCACATCGCAGGTGTTCATCGCAATGTTCGACCACTTCGTACCGTGCATGCCGGGCCACCCGAAGAACAGCGGGTGCGTCTCGGGGAACGCGCCCTTGCCCATGAGGGTCGTGATCACGGGGAGGCCCCCGACCTCGGCCAGCTCGCGTACCGCGTCACACGCGTCACCGTTGATCGTGCCGCCACCCACGTACAGCACCGGCTTCTCGGCCCGGGCTATCCGGTCGGCGGCATTGCGGATCTGCAGAGGGTGCACTTTGTGCGGCGGACGCCAGCCGGGCAGGTCAACGGTCTCGGGATAGCTGAAGTCGAGCTCCGCCTCCTGGATGTCCCGGGGCACGTCCACGAGAACGGGCCCGCAGCGGCCGGTACGCGCTACGTGGAACGCCGCCTTCATCACGGCCGGGATCTCGTTCACGTCCAGGACGAGCCAGGAGTGCTTCACGACCGGCATCGTAATTCCGACGATGTCGCATTCCTGGAAGGCGTCGGTGCCGATCAGCGTGGTGCGAACCTGCCCGGTGATGCACACGAGCGGGGTCGAGTCCACCCAGGCGTCTGCAATCGGTGTGACGAGATTCGTGGCGCCGGGGCCGGAGGTCGCAATCGCCACCCCGACCTTGCCGGACGCTCGCGCATACCCCTGCGCCATGTGCCCCGCGCCCTGCTCGTGACGGGCGAGAACGTGGCGGACGGTCGTTCCGCGTGCCATCGCGTCGTAGGTAGGCATGATCGCCCCTCCGGGAATCCCGAACATCACCTCGACGCCTTCGGCCTCGAGTGAGCGGAGAATCGCGTCGGCTCCATTCATTTTCATCTGCTGTCCTTCAGTCTCACGGTGCTCCGTCCCTCCTCTGTTCGCCGGGGTAGGCGAACGGCCCTGTCCTCGTCGCCCGCTGCACCGGTTTGCGATCTGTGCGCGAGCGACCTCTCCCTAGCGCGGGAGAATGTCGATGAGCTCGATGCCTACGCCGCGGGATACCGCAGGTCGCGGATCGCTGTCGGGCGCGGGTACGGCGAGGCAAAGCATCGGCTCCGAATGATGCCTGAAATCGGCTGAGGCTGCAAGCAGGAAGTGACGCCGCTCACATCTTCTCCCTGCATAGAAGCTTATTCTAGTGCATACTATGCAGTTATGAAGAGTGTCAGCATCGCCGGTGCGGCCGGCTACACCGGACAGGAGACGCTCGACCGCGTTCTCGGGCACCCCGAGCTCGACCTCGTTGCGGTCGGCTCCGACTCGCTGGCCGGGCAGCCCGCGAGCGCACTCGACCCACGTCTCGCGCAGACCGCGGTGCCCCCGTTCGTCTCGAACGATGCGGCTCTCCGCCACGAAGCCGACGTCACGGTCATCTGCCTCTCACACGAGGCTGCCGCTGCGATTGCCGTTCCGCCGGCCGGCGTGGTCGTCGATCTCTCGGGCGCACACCGTCTGAGGGACGCTGCGAGCTACGCCACCTGGTACGGATTCACACATCCTCATCCCGACGAACTCGGCGACTGGGCCTATGGCCTGCCCGAGCTCGTGCCGGCGGCCGGCCGCCTGATCGCAAACCCCGGCTGCTATGCGACGGCGACGCTTCTTGCCCTGGCTCCGCTCGCCAAAGCGATCGAACCCGACTCCGTCGTCGTCACCGGCCTGTCCGGGATGACGGGCGCAGGACGCACCCTGAAAGCCTCCTCCCACGCCGGCTCGGTGCTCGAGAACGTCTCGCCGTACCGCATCGGCAACCACCAGCACGTGCCGGAGATCGCGCAGTTGCTCGGCTTCCCCGTCTCGTTCACACCGCATCTCCTCCCCGTCCGGCGCGGGTTGATCGCCACGTGCAACGTCCGCTCAACCGGCCCCGGCCTGCGGTCGTTGCTCGAGGACGCCTACGCGTCGAGCGCCGTCGTTACGGTGCTGCCGGAGGGAATCGCGCCCGACCTCGCGCGCGTCCAGTCAACCGACAGGGCCGAGATCGGCATCTTTCCCGACCGGTTCACCGATCGGACGATCGTCATCTGCGCCGAGGACAATCTCGGCAAGGGCGCAGCGGGGCAGGCGATCCAGAACGTCAATCGCGCCCTCGGTTTCGCCGACACGACCGGGCTCAGGCTCGCCGGTGTCCTCGTCTGATGAACCGGTCAAACAGGGAGCGGTAGATGTCGGTCACGGCGGCACAGGGGTTCGTGGCGAGTGGCGTGACCGCGGGGATCCGTCCCTCCGGGAAGCCCGACGTTGCGGTGGTGCGATCCCTGCCCCGGGCGGTGGGTGCCGCGCTGTGGACGACGAACCGTGTCGAGGCGGCTCCGGTGACGGTCTCGAAGCGGCATCTTGCGGTCGCGGAGCCGCAGGCGGTGTTGATCAACGCGGGCGTCGCAAATGCCGCCACCGGCGACCAGGGTGAAGCGGATGCGGTCGCGTCGGCAGAGGCCCTCGCGCAGGAGCTCGGACTCGAGACCGAGGAGATCCTCGTGCTCTCCACCGGCGTGATCGGCGTGCGCCTTCCGGTGGACAAGGTGCTCGCAGGGGGTCGCGCCGCCGCCGCTCAACTCTCACCCGACGGTGGCGCTGCTGCTGCAAGCGCAATCCTGACCACGGACTCCGGCCCCAAGGTCGCAGTTGTCGCCTCGGGCGGCTTCACGGTGGGCGGGATGGCGAAGGGTGCAGGAATGATCCACCCCCGGCTTGCGACGATGCTCGTCGTGATCACCACCGACTATCCACTCGCGGCCGGCGAGGCCGGCGTGTTCCTCCGGCCGGCTGTCGCGCAGACATTCAACCGGATCTCCGTGGACGGAGACTGCTCGACAAACGACGCGGTCGTGCTGCTCGCAAACGGCGCGAGCGCGGCCGCACGCGACGACGCGGTGTTCGCCGACGCACTCGGTGAGGTCTGCACCGACCTCGCCCGGCAGATCGTCGCCGACGGCGAAGGCGCCACGGTCGTGCTCGAGATCGGCGTCACCGGGGCCGCGTCGGGGGCCGAGGCCGAGGCGATTGCCCGGCGGATCGCGACATCCCCCCTCGTCAAGACTGCAGCTTTCGGCCACGATCCCAACTGGGGACGGGTCCTCGCTGCCGCGGGTTCAGCCCCCTATGACGACGGGTTCGCTCGTCTCGAGACCGGGCGGCTCACAGTCGCCTTCGGTGGTGTCGCGGTGTTCGCCGCCGGCGCGCCGACCGGAGCGGTGCCGGACTCCTCGGGGACCGTCTGCCGGATCGATCTGGATCTCGGGCTCGGCGACGGCGCTGCCGGATACCTCGCATCCGATCTCACCTACGACTACGTGCGTATCAACGCCGAGTACACGACATGAGCAGAATCGTGCTGAAGCTCGGTGGCAGGGTTGCCGCGACCGCCGCGACCGAGGCGTTCGCGTTGCGGGCGGCCGGCCACGACGTCGTCGTCGTTCACGGAGCGGGACCGCAGATCACCGCCGAGATGGAGCGCCGGGGGATCACCCCCACCTTCGTCCACGGGCGGCGCGTGACGACCACAGAGGTGCTCGATGTCGTCCGTCTCGCGTTCGCAGAGGTGAACAGCGAGGTCTGTGCCGCGATCGGCCCCGCTGCGGTGTCGCTCTTTGGCGACGAGATCGGGCTGCAGGCGCACCGACTCGAGGAGCTCGGGCTCGTCGGTCAACCCGTCCCCTCCGCTCCGTCTGCGATCGAGGAGGCCCTCGCCGCCGGGCTCATCCCTGTCGTCGCAGCGCTCGCAGAAGGACCGCTCAACGTCAACGCCGACGAGGCGGCAGCGGCTCTTGCGGTTGGTCTCGGTGCCGAGCGAATCGTCTTTCTCAGTGACGTGCCCGGGGTCTTGCTCGACGGCGCGGTCGTGGAGCACCTCGACGCCGACGCTGCCGAACGGATGCTCGGCGACGGAACGTTCGAGGGTGGGATCGTCCCGAAGCTCGAGGCGGCGATCATTGCAACGCGCGGTGGCGTCCACGCCGCGATCGGGGCCACCGAGGTGACCGCATGACACCCCTTCATATCTCCGCCCCGGAGTCGTTGTCAGCAGCGCGCGCGTCGGTGCTTCCGACCTACGCGCGAGCCGACATCACCGTCGTGCGCGGGGAAGGATGCCAGGTGTGGGACGACACGGGTCGCGCCTATCTCGATTTCGTCGCAGGGATCGCCGTTGTTGGTCTAGGCCATTGTGCGCCGGGGCCGCTCGCGGCGGCGCGGGAGCAACTCGACCGACTCTGGCACGCATCGAACCTGTACTGGACGGAGCCGATGCTCCGACTCGCGACACTTCTCGGGGAGCGGTTCGAGGGCGGGAAGGCGTTCTTCTGCAACTCCGGTGCCGAGGCAAACGAGGCGGCGATCAAGATTGCCCGCAAGGCCACGGGCAGGACGCGGATCGTGGCGCTCGACGGCGGCTTCCACGGGCGGACGCTCGGCGCGCTCTCGGCCACGGGACAGCCCTCGAAGTGGGAGGGGTTCGGGCCGCTCGTCCCCGGAGTCTCCTTCGCCCGGCCAAACGACATCGAGTCCCTCGAGGCCGCCCTCGCACCTGCGTCCGACACGGCGCTGCTCCTTCTCGAGCCCATTCTCGGAGAAGGTGGTGTGATCCCGCTCGAGCCCGCCTTCGCACAGGCCGCGTCCGAGCTTGCGCTCGAGGTCGGGGCGCTCCTCTGTCTCGACGAGGTGCAGGCAGGGATGGGACGCACGGGGACGTTCTTCGCCTACGAGCCACTCGGGATCCGCCCCGATCTCGTGACCCTCGCGAAGGGTCTTGCCAACGGCCTGCCGATGGGAGCACTTCTCGCAGGCGAGCGGGCCGCCCCGGGGTTCGTGCCCGGCGATCACGGCTCGACGTTTGGCGGCAACCCCGTCGTCGCTGCCGCAGCGTGCGCGGTCGTCGAGGCGATCGACGGCGATCTACTCGCACAGGTTACGGAGCGCGGCACGCAACTCGCCACCGGCCTCGAGGTGCTGCCCGGTGTGCGCTCGGTGCGAGGTCGCGGCCTGCTCCTCGGCGCAGAGCTCGACCGGCCCGTCGGCCCGGTCGTCGATGCCTGTCGTGGCCAGGGGCTGCTCGTTCTCTCGGCGGGCCCGGACGTGCTGCGTCTGACTCCGCCACTCGTCGTCAGCGCGGACGAGGTTGCGCAGGCACTCCGGATCATCGAAGGCGTGCTCGCCTCGTGAACCGCCGCGACCGCCAGGCAGCGATCCTCCGGCTCGTCCGTGACGGAGCGATCTCCACTCAGGCCGAGCTCGTCCAGGCCCTGCGGGACGAGGGGCACGACGTCGTGCAGACGAGTGTTTCCCGCGATATCGCCGAGATGGGGCTCGTCAAGGTGCGTGCTCCGAGCGGCAGGCTCGTCTACGCGACATCCGGCAGCAGCGACCTCGACCGGCTCCGCGCAATCGGTGTCGCGATGCGGCGATACGCCACGGGCGTCGAGGCGGCAACCGGTGGTCTCGTGATCGTCACGACCCCCTCCGGCTACGCGAGCGCCCTCGCGCAGTCGATCGACGAAGGCGGTCATCCCTCCATCGCCGGCACGCTTGCAGGCGACAACACGATCTTCGTTGCAGCAAGGGACGGGACAACAGCCCACGAGCTGGAGGCAGCTCTCGCTGCGTATCTCGCCGACGGAGAGACAGAATGACGCTCTGGTCTGGCCGCGTCGGCGGCTCCCTCGATCCCGCGGTATGGGCGTTCCTACATGCCGAGGATGCAGAGCTGCTCCCGTACGACTGCGAAGCAAGCGTCCAGCACGCGCAACGGCTTCACGGTGCGGGACTTCTCTCGGACACGGAGCTTGCCGATGCACGAACGCGACTCGCCGAGATCGCCCATGACCCGGCTGGATATCTCGCCGAGGACGAAGACGTGCACAGCGCAATCGAGCGGCAGCTCGGTGACCTCGGGCGCAAGATCCATGCCGGCAGGTCACGCAACGACCAGGTCGCGGCGGCGTTTCGGCTCTACGTGCTCGACGCGTGTGCCGAGGCGAGCAAGGAGATCGGCGCGTTCGCCCTGGTCGTGCTCTCCGTCGCAGAGGCCGAGGCCGACACGCTCCTACCGGGGTACACCCATCTCCAGCGCGGTCAACCGGTCACGCTCGGCCACCATCTCCTCGCCTGGGTCGAGATGCTCGACCGCGACCGCTCGCGCTTTGCCTCCGCCGCCACCGCTGCCGCCGAGAGCCCTCTCGGTGCGGGCGCGCTCGCCGGTTCGACGCTCGGCCTGCCCGGTGCACCCGGCCAGATGCGGAACTCGATCGACGCCGTTGCCGACCGCGACTTCGCGCTCGATTACCTGTACGCGGTGGCTGTCCTGTACACGCACCTGTCTCGGGTCGGCGAGGAGATCGTGCTCTGGTCGTCCGCTGAGTTCGGCTTCGTGAAGCTGCCCGAGAACGCGGCGACGGGCTCGTCGATGATGCCGCAGAAGCTGAATCCCGATGTCGCCGAGCTCGCGCGCGGCAAGGCCGGAACGGCGATCGGCAGGCTGACCGGTCTGCTCGCCACGGTGAAGGGCCTCCCCCTTGCCTATGACCGCGATCTGCAGGAGGACAAGGCCCCCGTGTTTGCCGCACGCCTCGACACGCGCCTAGGACTGCAGGCCCTCGCCGCCTTGACTGCCGGCCTCGAGGTCGATCGAGAGCGGATGGCCCTCGCTGCGTCCGACCCGCTCGTGCTCGCGACGGATGCCGCCGAAGCACTCGTCCGCGAAGAAGTCCCGTTCCGTGAGGCCCACGAGCAGGTCGCTGCGCGTGTGCGTGACGGCTCGTTCGTCCCGACCGGGACGGCTGCAGAGAGCATCGCCGCACGAGGTGCACCCGGCCCCGGTGGCGTGCGCAACGCACTCGCCGAGGCGCGGGCACGCTTCACGTAATCCTGAAGAGGCCCGCCAGCGGGCCTGCAAAGGCCGGCTCGCACCCTTCTTGCGAGGTCTGTGCCCTGCGGTGCGGGCGGCTGTGACGTGGGCCGGGGGCAGCGGCGTAGAAGGGACATGGGCACTCCTGACAGCCAGCGGAGATCCATGAAACGTGTAGCTCTCGGAGCGATCCTCGTGATCGCCATCGCGGCAGGCTTCGGAGCCTACGCAGCGACCACAGGAGACGACGACACACCGAAGGCCGGAGTACCGCCCATCGGCCTACTCAAGTGCCGTGCCGACGACCCGAACTGCCTCGCCCGGATCGGCGGGCAGGACGGAGACGTGACCGGCGATCCTGACGCGCAGGGAGGGGGGGCCGCAGACAGTTGCCTGGTCGGAACCAACTGCGACGACACACCCGAGACGCCCACACAGAGCGAGGGCAAACCCGTGGAACCCGAAACGGGAACCGAGCCCCCGACGTTGCTCGGCGCGTGCGCCCCGGAAACGCCTGACTGTGTGGACACCGCCACCACCACGATATCTGAAGGAGAATAATGAAACGCCTTGCCCTTGCCGCCGTCCTGCTCGTTGTTCTCGTTGCTGCCATTGGCGGCGTTGCCCGTCCCGAGGGCGCGCACGCCGTGGACGGTGCGCCGCAAGCAGGAGACTCGATCACCGTCGCCGGCAACGGCTCCGTGTCGGTTGTACCGACGACTGCCGTGTTCTCGTTCGGCGTGGACTCCCGAGCCGCGACGGCCCGCACGGCGCTCGCGGCTAACGCACGCGAGATGCGACTCGTGATCGTTGCAGTCAAGGCAGCAGGCGGCAGGCGCGTAGCCACACAGTCGGTGTCGCTTTCGCAGGTGCTCGGCCCGAACAACGAGCCCGCGGGATTCGCCGCGTCGAACACCGTCTCGGCAACGATCGATCTCGACCGGGTAGGCGCGGTGATCGACGCCGCTGTCGAGGCGGGTGCCAACCAGGTGAATGGCCCCACTCTCGGCTTTGCCGACCAGGGGAAGCTCTACCGCGAGGCCCTGAAGGAAGCTGTCGCGGACGCACGTGAGTCCGCTGAAGTCCTCGCCACCGCGTCGGGCCGGTCGCTCGGCAGGGTAACGTCGGTGATCGAGGGCGGCGGCTCCGCTCCCGTACCGATGTACGAGAAGTCGGCCGTCTCCGACATCGGCACCCCGGTCGAGCCGGGAACGCAGGAGACGAGGGCGGCGATCACCGTCACGTTCGCGCTCGTCTAGAAACGAGTCGAAGAGAGCGTCCCGGCGGCCTACTCGAGACCGGCCGCCGGGACTCTGACCTGCTGTGTCACGAGGTGTCCATGCTCGGTGCCGTAGCCACCCGGTACGGGGATGTAGAACTCGGGACAGCCCCACATGCCGTGCTCGGAGACGTCGAGGCCCATCTGCTCGTGCTCCGGATCCGTCCTGATCCCGACCGTCACCTTGAAGAGCAGCAGGATGCCGAACGAAAGCGTGAACGTGAACGCGCCGACCGCGAGGAGGCCGACGGCCTGGGTCCCGAGTTGGTGGAAGCCGCCGCCGTAGAACAGGCCACCCTTGCCCGTCGCGAGCTTGTCTGCCAGCTTCGGCACCGCCAGGAACCCGAGCGAAAGCGTGCCCCGGACACCCGACATGCCGTGAGCCGCGATCGCCCCGACCGGATCGTCGATCCCGATCTTCTCGACGAAGAGCGAGCCGACGACGACGATTCCCGAGGCGAACCCGATCACGATTGCGGCCCACGGCGCCGTTCAGCATCATCGAGAGGTCGGGCTTCTTGACGACGATCCACGACGTGACGACCGCACCGAGCACACCGGCCGCCGCGGCGAGGTTCGTGTTCAACGCCACGTAGGCGAAGAAGCCGACGCCGCCGAAGTCAACCGAGAGCGTCGAGCCCGGGCTGAAGCCGAACCAGCCGAACCAGCCGAACCAGAGGATCAGCACGCCGAGCGTCGTGAACGCCATGTTGTGCCCCGGGATCGTGTTGGGCTTGCCGTCGGAGCCGAACTCCGAGCCTCGGCCCGAGCAGGATCGCCCCTGCGAGTCCTGCGGGTGCGCCCTGATAGTGGACGACGGTCGAGCCGGCGAAGTCCTGCATCCCCGCGAGAACAGCCACCCCTCGGGGCTCCAGATCCAGTGCGAGACGAGGGAATAGATCAGCGTGAAGACGGCGCCGAACGCGAAGTAGACCCAGAGCTTTGTCCGTTCTGCCATAGCGCCCCAGACGATCGTAAGCGAGACGGCGGCGAAGGCCACCTCGAACAGGTAGCCCGCCGCACCGGGGATGGCGCTGAACCACGAGAACGGAGCCTGGCCGATCGAGAGGAGATCATCGACCGACGGGAAGGAGCCGGAGCCACCGGCGAAGCCGTTGCCCCCGTCGCCGAAAGCGATTCCAAAGCCGACGAGGTAGTAGACGATCGAGACGATGGCGAGGATGAGGACGTTCTTCGCCGCTATGTGACCGACGTTCTTCATCCGGGTCAGGCCCGCCTCGAGGAGCGCGAACCCCGCCTGCATGAAGATCACGAGGATGGCCGCGAGGACGACCCAGATCGTGCTCGCTGCGAATCCCAGCTCCTTGACGGTCATACCTCGCCCACCTCGCCCAGCCTTGCTCCTGTTCGGTTGTGGGTCACGCGGCCTACAGGAGAAGCCCAGCAGATGCCGTCTCCACTCGCGCGGCCGGTGCGCGCAGCATCCACGATGGCGTCAATCACGCCGTCCACAATCCCAGCGGGAACGACGAAGGTCATCAGAGCCTTCGGCAGGAAGCGCGACTCGAACACGCGACCCCGGTACTCGTGGGTAATCCCTTTCTCGCGTCCGTGACCCACTGCCTCGATCACCGTCTCGATGCGGTCGCGAACAACCACCGCTTCGACTTTCATCATCTGCCCGGCCTCCTCGTTGGAGCAACAAAAAGCCCCAGGGCTCGCAGAGAGCACTGAGGCATCGTTGCCACACGGAGAAGCCTTCGTCGTCCCCTCCGGAGATCACAGCGTAGCCGAGCCCGGCGTGTCCCGCAAGCAGGTCGAGTCCGGCGTCGGCCGAGGGGATTCCGGCGGTGCGGTAACGGGAGCGCCGCAGCCGCCGCTCTGCCCTGCTATCCTACGTGTGTCGATTTCGAGGCAATGGAGCCTCAGGCGCTGTTTGCGCCTGGGGCTTTTTTCGTTCTTACGGGAGGAGCAAGAAATGGCGCGACCACGAACCACTGCCGCAGCACCGGCGAAGCGACCGGCGAAGCGACCGGCGCAGGTGACGAGCAAGGACAGGGCAACATCGAGCTTCACCGCGCGCCGCGCTGTGTTGAAGCGGATCAAGGACGAGGGTGTCGAGCACGTCCTCTTCTGGTTCACCGACATCGAGGGCCACCTCAAGTCGTTCGCGATCACGCCCAACGAGATGGCGGGAGCACTCGACGACGGGATGGGCTTCGACGGCTCGTCGATTACCGGGTTCAACCGGATCGAGGAGTCGGACATGGTCGCGATCCCCGACCCGCTGACGTTCGAGATCATGCCGCGCCCGGTAGACAACCACGGGCACGAGCTGGGCGCAAAGGTCGGGCGGATGATCTGCGACATCGTCAAGCCCGACGGCACACCCTACGAGGGTGACCCGCGCTACATCCTCAAGCTCGCTCTCGAGCGGATGAAGAAGATGGGCTTCGACACGTTCAACGTCGGGCCGGAGCTCGAGTACTTCCTGTTCGAGAACGACAAGGGAACCGAGACGATCGACGAGGGTGGCTACTTCGCGATGACCGTGCAGGACGCGGCCACCGAGGTACGCAACGACACGATCACCGCCCTCGAGTCGGTCGGGATCCAGATCGAGTATCACCATCACGAGGTCGCCCCGTCCCAGCACGAGATCGACATGCGGTACGACAACGCGCTCTCGATGGCCGACAAGACGATGACCTACCGGATCGTCGTCAAGGAAGTCGCCGCGTGGCACGGCTACTACGCCACCTTCATGCCGAAGCCGCTGTTTGGCGAGAACGGCTCGGGGATGCACACGCACATGTCGCTGTTCAAGGGTGGCCGCAACAGGTTCTTCGACGCGAATGACCCGAACCACCTGTCCGACACGGCGAAGTCGTTCATCGCAGGAATCCTCATCCATGCCCGCGAGTTGTCGGCCGTGCTGGCCCAATGGGTCAACTCCTACAAGCGGCTCGTGCCGGGCTACGAGGCGCCGGTGTACGTGGCGTGGTCGCAGCGGAACCGCACGGCTCTGATCAGGATCCCGCTCTACAAGCCGGGCTCCGAGCAGGGAACCCGGGCAGAGATTCGCTGCCCGGATCCGGCCTGTAACCCGTACCTCGCCTTCGCAGCCCTGCTGCATGCAGGCCTCGAGGGGATCGAGAAGGGCTACGTACTGCCGCCCGAGATGACGACCAACCTGTACCGGCTCACCGACGAGGAGCGCCAGGAGCAGAGCATCGAGGCGCTGCCGGGCTCGCTGGGAGAGGCCGTCGAGGAGTGCGCAGGCTCGGAGCTGATGCGGAAGGCGCTCGGCGACCACATCTTCCCACGGTATGTCGAGCTCAAGCGGACCGAGTGGGACGAGTACCGGATGCAGGTGTCGCAGTGGGAGCTCGACCGCTACCTCGCCGCACTGTAGGTCGTCCGCAGGCAGGTATGTCGAACGATCCGACTGGACATCGTGCGCGAAAAGGGGCAGTATCGAACGTGCAAGCCGAGCTTCGAGGCGAGTGGCTCGCTTGCGACTGACGGCCGATCGCGGGTTCCCGATGAGGGGCCCGTGGTCGTTAGGGCACGATCTCGCTCTCACCCGGTAACGGCGTCGATAGCCTGCGTCAATGCTGACCGTTCTCCGCATCGTCCATCTCATGTCGGCCACGGTCTGGGTCGGCGGCACGATCGTGCTCGTCTTCGTCGGCGTCCCCGCGATCCGCAAACTCGAGGGGGAGGCACGTGCGGTTGCGCTGAAGGCTCTCGGCCGCCGCTGGCGCCCGCTCGGGTGGAGCGCGATGGGCGTGGCAATCCTCTCGGGACTCTGGCTCACCCATCTCCATGGAGCGTTCGACCCGGCTGCGTTCTCTACCGACTTCGATCGTACGCTGATCGTCAAGTCCGTGCTCGTCGTATTTCTCGTCATCGGCGCGCTTATCCACGACTACGAGCTCGGGCCACGGTTGCAGCGGGAGACGCGTGAGAAGGACATTCGGGCTCCGGCGACCCGGCGACGGCTGATCATCGTCGGCTGGTTCACCTTTTCGCTGACGATTGCCGTGCCGATCCTCGGCGTGATCGCTCTCTCGTATCTCGACTGACGTGGACGACGCCGCCCGGCACCTCGCGCTCCTCACCCGCACGACCGAGGTCGTCAACTCCTCGCTCGACCTGCAGGAGGTGATGGAGGCGATTGCGCACGAGGTAGCCGCAGCGCTCGAAACCGACTCCGCGTACGTCTACCTCTACGACGAGCGAACCGACGAGCTCGTGCTGCGCGCGACCCACGGCACGAGCGTGGAGAATGCGACGACGAGCCCGCGGATGCGCCGCGGCGAAGGCATCACGGGTGCGGCTGCCGCAGACAGGGCTCCCGTGATGATCGCCGCCGACGCACATCTCGATCCGCGCTTCAAGTCGTTCCCGAACCTGCCCGAGGACGAGTACGCATCGATCCTCGCCGTCCCGATCCTGGCGCGGGACAAGCTTGAGGGCGCGCTCAACGTCCGCACACGTGAACCGCGTTCCTTCTCGCAGGCAGAGGTCGGCCTGCTGATGACGATTGCGGGGCAGGTGGCACAGTCAATCGAGCATGCACAGCTCTACGCGCAGGCGCAACGGCGTGTGCACGAGCTCGAAGCGCTCGCCCGGATCTCGAAGGCCGTCTCGGAGTCGCTCTATCTCGAGGAGTCGCTCGAGGCGATCGTGCAGACGACGGTCGAGTCGATGAACGCTACCGGGGCCGCGATCGTGCTCGAGGACGGGCGTATCGCCTGGCCGGAAGGGCGGGCCGGCACGCACGCAGTGCGGCTGCCGCTGCGCTGGCGGGGTCGCACGATCGGGGAGCTCGTCGTTGACCGCGACATCCCGTTCTCCGACGACGACCGCCAGCTCCTCGAGGCGATTGCGAGCCAGGCTGCCGTGGCTCTCGAACACGGCCGCATGGCGCTGCGCGGGGTGCTTGCTCAGGAGATCCACCACCGGGTCAAGAACAACCTGCAGACGGTCGCGTCGCTCCTGCGCCTGCAGGCTCGTACCGAGGACGTCGATCCCCAGAAGGCGCTCGGCGATTCGGTCAACCGGATTCTTGCGATTGCCGCCGTCCACGAGGTACTGACCGAACATCGGGAGGACGACGTCGATCTCGACGAGCTGATCGACCGGCTCCGCGCGATGCTCGTGCAGGGGCTCGTCGTCGGAAAGGACGTCAGCTCCTCGCTCGAGCCACTGTCGCTCGCGGGCCAACGGGCGACCTCGCTCGCACTCGTCTTCACCGAGCTGTTCGGTAATGCGCTCGAGCATGGCGGGGGGGCGATCTCGATCGCGTTGACGGGGTGCGACGGGGATGTCGTGCTTGCGATCGCCGACGACGGAGACGGCATCCAGGCCGCGCCCGACAGTACGGGTCTCTCCATCGTCCGCGCCCTCGTGCGTGACGAGCTCGGTGGAGAGCTGACGCTCGTAGACGACCACGGTCTGCACGCCGAGGTCCGGTTCCCGGCAAGCCTGCGAAAGGACGACGATGCGCATCCTGATCGCTGAAGACGAGACGATCATCAGGCTCGACCTGCGAGCGATGCTCGAGAAGGCCGGTTTTGACGTGTGCGCAGAGGCGAAGGACGGAGAGGAGGCGGTCATGCTTGCCCGCACGCTCGAGCCCGATCTCGCTCTGCTCGACGTGAAAATGCCGAAACTGGACGGGATCGAGGCGGCGAGGCGCATCCTCGAGGAGCGCCCAATCCCGATCGTGATGGTGACCGCCTATGGTGAGCAGGAGCTCGTCTCGCGGGCGGTCGAGGCCGGTGTCTTCGGCTATCTCGTGAAGCCGTTTCGGGAGACCGATCTCCTCCCCGCGATTGCAACTGCACGTGCCCGGCACGACGAGCTGGCGGCACTCCGCGAGGAGGCCGACTCGCTCACCGAGGCGCTTGCCGCACGCAAGGCGATCGAGCGGGCGAAGGGCTTGCTCATGAAGCGCGAAGGATTGAGCGAACAGGATGCGTTCGCACGGCTGCGGAAAGCGAGCCAGATCTCGGGCCGGCCGCTCAAGGTCGTGGCGGAGGCATTGATCGCGACGTTCGACGTGAAAGCTCCGTAGGGCGGGGCCACGCGCCCGAGCAGGCCCCTCGGCTCTCTACTGCGCCGAGAGCAACTGCGCGTCCTGATGGCGCCTGAGCGCGCGCCGCGTGAGCCATCCGAGCAACGCGAGGAGCGCCAGCGGGCCGACGATCACGAGAGCGTAGAGGACGACCATCGCCTCGACGGCAAGGATCTCGACGGCACGCCCGAACGCGTTGTCGAAGCGTGACGGGACGGGCACCGCCGCGGAGGACTGCGTGGTCTGCATCATCAGCGCGATCGTCGCGAAGCGCGCCTCGGCGTTGACCTGGGCGCTCGCGCCCCGCACCTGAGCAAGTGCGCTACTCGCTGCAGCGCGGCGTACTTCGAGCGTGGCCCGGGTCTCCGCGTCGAGGTCGGTTGTGGCGAGCCGCGCAGACAGGCGGATGATCTGGAGACGCAAAGCGTTCTCCCGCTTCGTCAGCTCGTCCACCTGTCCCTGCAGGTCGTAGATCTGCACCTGCTGAGCCACGATCTTGCCGAGACCCGAGAGTCGCACGATCGCCTGTTGCACGTTCGCTGTCGGCACCTTCAAGGTCAGGGACGACGTGCCGGAGTCGGTTGTCGCATACGAAGCGGTGACGAGGTAGCCGCCGAGGTCGCGCGTGATGCGCAGGGCCTGCTGGGTGGCAGCCGAGAGGGCGTCGATGTCGTTCACCGAGAGCGTGAGCTGCGCGGAGTAGCGCTCTGCCCGGCCCGATGTCGGCGCGGGTACGGCGGTATCGGCAGCGGCTACCCCCTTCTCGAGATTGGGAGCAATCTTCCCCTGTGCGGTCGTGGCCGCGCTCCCCGGGACGGCCGGGCTCCGCGAGGAGAAGTCGCTGTTGATCGCCTCGATCCCACCCGGCTGCGAGCCCGAATCGAGCAGCCCTGCAATCCCGGCCACGGCGAGAAGGACAACCGCTGTCGCAGGGAGGACGACGAGTGCGAATCGTCGTGGCGAGTAGCGCGAAAGGCGGGCAAAGGGAGACGGCCGCCGTACCGATTCGGTGGCGGCGATCGCCCGGACGCGGTCCCGCAGCACGCCGTCGGCAGCGGGCCTCGTGGCCTGCAGCTCGGTGATCAGCTCAGCGGAGGTCATCGTTCCTCACCTTCTCTTCGAGTTTGTGGAGCGCCCGGCTGAGCCGGGTCGAAACGGCGGTCGGGCTGATCCCGAGCACGCGGGCGGTCTGGTCGCCGTCGAGCTCGATCACGATCCGGAGAGCAAGAACTTCGCGCTCGCCGACACTGAGGGTCGCGAGGGCAGTCTGGAGGGCAGGCGAGAGCCCCTCCACGAAATCTGCTTCACGTGCCTCGGGCTCGGCCGCGGCCTCCTCGCGCTTCCTACGCCGCGAGTCGGCGCGGAACGAGTCGAGGGCCGTCGTACGGGCGATCCCGAGCAGCCACGTGCGGGCGGTGCCACGGCGGGGATCGAAGCGCGACCACTGCCGCAGCGCCTTCTCGAACGTGGCGCCCGTAAGGTCGTCCGCCGTCGCGCGGTCGCGGGTCAGGTAGAGCAGGTAGCCGAAGACGTCGTCGAGGTGCCGCTCGGCCGCCTCGGCGAACGTAAGGGGTGGGGCTGTGTACGTCAAGGGCCTCGTCAGTGTCGCTGTGTGCACACCCGTTCTACGCCGCCGGGTGGCTGTCACGTCACGTGAGGAAATGCACGATGGGAAAGCCTGTGGCGTCGGCCCGGGTTCTTTCGGGACTCAGTTTCCGGCTGGCGAGACTGCCTCGGCCAGGATCTCGTACGAGCGCAGGCGTGCTTCGTGGTCGAAGATCGCCGAGACGGCCATCACCTCGTCTACCCCGGTCAGCTCGACAAACCGCTCGACACCGGCCCGCACGGTGGCGGGCGATCCGACGACCGAGTGGGTGAGCATCGCGAAGGACTGCGCCTTCTCAGCCGGGCTCCAGTACGCCTCGATGTCGTCGATCGGCGGCGGATACGGCCCTGAGAGCCCACGCAGCCGGTTCGCCCACGACTGCTGCGGCGTCGTGAAGAGGCGTCGGGCCTCCTCGTCGGTGTCGGCCGCGAAGACGTTCAGACCGGCCATTGCATAGGGAGCAGCCAGCTGCTCCGAGGGGCGAAACTCGAGGCGATAGACGTCGAGGGCTGCGAGTAGATCCGTCGGAGCGAAGTGCGAGGCGAAGGCGTAGGGGAGCCCGAGGGCAGCAGCGAGTCGCGCGCCGAACGTGCTCGAGCCGAGGATCCAGAGCGGTACCTCGAGGCCTGCGCCCGGCACGGCCCGGATCGCCTGTCCGGGCTGCACCGGCCCGAAGAAATACTGCAGATCCTGCACGTCACGTGGGAACTCGTTGGCGCTCATCGGATCGCGCCGCAGAGCGCGAGCAGTGAGCTGGTCGGTACCGGGCGCCCGTCCGAGGCCGAGGTCGATGCGGCCGGGGTAGAGAGCCTCGAGCGTGCCGAACTGCTCCGCGATCACGAGTGGTGAGTGGTTCGGCAGCATGATCCCGCCCGCACCGACCCGGATCGTCGAGGTGCCGGCGGCCAGGTACCCGACGACGACGGCCGTCGCCGCACTCGCGATCCCCTGCATGTTGTGGTGCTCGGCGACCCAGTGGCGCCGGTAACCGAGCCGCTCCGCGAGGCGCGCGAGGTCGAGGCTGTTGCGCAGCGCATCGCTGGCCGTCGAGCCGAGCGAGATCGGAGCGAGATCGAGGACGGAAAGGGGAATCAACAGCTCTGACGTTACCCATGCCGCCAACGACGGAGGCATCAGGTACCGCCCCAACCTCACTCAACGCGATACCAGGCCCCTCCTCCCGCCGGGCGGAACCGCGGTATCGACGCTTTCGTCAAACCCGGAATGAGCAGTCGCGGGAACGCG
>SHVL01000045.1 GCA_009694305.1 Thermoleophilia bacterium | reverse complement strand
CGGACGCGGGTTCGATTCCCGCCGCCTCCATAATACCCTGTTTTGCAGGGATTGTAGTCCTCTCTGGAAAGGTGCTGATGGCCAGAGAGGACGTAGAGGAGAGGCTGTTCACGTGGTGGAGGGAGTGTCAGGGGGTGACGCTCAGAGCGGATAGTGGCAGGCCACGAGGTGCTCGTTCGAGCCGGCCGTGCGTGGCCGCAGCGGTGGCAACTCGGTGGCGCAGGTCGTCGTCGCCGCGTGACAGCGGGGGTGGAACGGACAGCCGCCGGGTGGGTTCGCGAGGCTCGGGACGTCGCCGCGCAGCACGATGCGGTTGCGTCGCGCCTGCACCCCGATCTCGGGGATGGGGACGGCAGAGAGCAGCGCATTCGTGTAGTGGTGCGCGGGCCTGTCACAGACCTCGAGTGCGGGCCCGGTCTCCACGATGCGGCCGAGATACATCACTGCGACGCGGTCGGAGACCTGCCGTACGACGGCGAGGTCGTGCGCGATGAACAGGTACGTCAGCCCGAACTCCTCCTGGAGGTCACCGAGAAGATTGACGATCTGGGCCTGGATCGACACGTCGAGAGCCGAGACCGGCTCGTCACAGACGATGAGCCGCGGGTTGAGCGCAAGCGCCCGGGCGATCCCGATGCGCTGTCGCTGTCCACCCGAGAACTCGTGGGGGTAGCGGTCCGCGTGCTCGGGCCGCAGCCCCACGACCTCGAGGAGCTCTCGGACGCGCGTGTCGCGCTCGACGCGCGTGCCGTACCCGTGGATCTCGAGTGGCGCGGCGATGATGGCGCTCACGCGGTGGCGCGGGTTGAGGGAGGAGGAGGGATCCTGGAAGACGATCTGCATGTTCCGGCGCATCCGGCGGAGATCGTTGCCCTCGAGCCGGGTCACGTCCTGCCCGTCGAACTCGATCGTTCCCGCGTCCGGTTCGACCAGCCTGAGGAGGATTCGGCCGAGCGTGGACTTCCCGCAGCCGGACTCGCCGACCAGCCCGAGCGTCTCCTCTTCGAGCACGTCGATGGAGACGTCTTCGACGGCATGAACCCACCCCTGGGGGCGTCTCAGGAGGCCGCGTCGGCGCAGGGGAAAGCGCTTCGTGATACCACAGGCACGCAGAAGCACGCGGCCGGAAGTGGAGTCAGCGGCCACCGTCACCTCCGTCGGCATCGGCCGTGGCCGCCCGGAGCAGTGCCCGTCCGGCAACGGGAAGAAGGCACGCGTCGAGATGGCCGTTGCCATCGTGATCGACGAGTGCCGGCGCGCGCCCACACGCGTCGAGGACGTGGGCGCAGCGCGGGGCGAAAACGCAGCCGGGTTGGCGCTCGTGCGGTGCCGGTGGCGCACCGGGAATCGCCGCGAGCCGGTGCAGTCGCGGGCGGTCAACACGCGGCATCGAGCCGAGCAGCCCCCAGGTGTACGGGTGACGCGGGTCACCGAAGATCGCCTCCACGGTACCGGACTCGACGATCTGCCCGTCGTACATCACCTGCACCTGCTGGGCCACCTCCGCGACGACGCCGAGGTCGTGCGTGATCAGGACGACGCTCGCGCCCGTCTCGGCGGCAAGCGATCTGATGAGATCGAGGATCTGGGCCTGGATCGTCACGTCGAGCGCGGTCGTCGGCTCGTCGGCGATGAGGAGTTGAGGCCGGCACGACAGTGCCATCGCGATCATCAGCCGCTGCCGCTGGCCGCCGGAGAACTGGTGCGGGTAGTCGTCGATCCGCTGCTCGGGATCCGGGATGCCGACCTGCTGCAGCAGGTCGAGCACCCGGGTTCGCGCCTTGCGCCGCGACAGTCCCTCGTGCGCGCGCAGTTGCTCGGCGATCTGCCAGCCGACCCGGTAGGCGGGATGCATCGACGTCATCGGATCCTGGAAGATCATCGCGACCTCGGCCCCGCGGATCTCGCGCCACTCGTCACGTCCCAGCGTCAGCAGGTCGCGTCCCCGGAAGCGCACGTCGCCTTCGACACGGACGTTCGGGTCTGCGATGAGCCCCATCACGCCCATCATCATCACGCTCTTGCCTGCACCGGACTCTCCGACGACGCCGAGCACACTGTCCTGCTCGACGACAAACGACACGCCGTCAACGGCCGTCACAGGGCCGAACTCCGTCTCGAAAACGACGCGCAGATCGGTGACCTCGAGGAGGGGGGCAGAGCTCATGCCGTTCGTATCCTCGGGTCGAGGAACGCGTAGAGAATGTCGATCACGGTGCTGGCGATCACGATGAAGAACGCGCCGTAGAGCACGGTCGCCATGATTACCGGCAGGTCGAGACCGCTCAGCGACAGGTACGTGAGGCGCCCGACGCCCGGCAAACCGAACACGACCTCCACGAGGAGCGCTCCACCTGCGACGAGCGCAGCGAAGTCGAGCCCGAACAGGCTGACGAAGGTGATCATCGAGGCGCGAAGCTGGTGGACGACGAGCACGCGCCGTTCCGAGAGGCCCTTTGCGCGTGCGGTGCGGACGAAGTCCTCGTTCTCCGACTCGATCAAATCGGACCGCAGCACGCGGGCGTAGAAGCCGACAAAGAGCACCGAGAGCACGATCCACGGGACGACGAGGTGCTTGAACCAGAGCACGGGGTCCTCGCCGATCGGCGTGTAGCCGAGCGGAGGCACCCACGAGAACAGCGGCGTGTCGTGCCAGCGTTGCTGGGTGACGAGGTTTGCGACCTCACCCAGCCAGAACACGGGTATCGAGAGCCCGATCAGGGCGATCGCCATCAGAAGCGGATCCCAGAGCGTTCCGCGCAGCGCCGCTGCGAGGAGCCCGATCGCGATGCTCGCAACGATCCAGATGATGGCCGCCCCGGCCACGAGCGCGAACGTGACGGGCGCGGCGGCCATGATCTCGGGGATCACGCGGACACCACGGTTCGAGTACGACTCGACATCGCGGGTGATGACGATCCGGTTCATCATCCTCAGGTACTGGACGGGGAGGGGCCGGTCGAGGCCGAAGCTCGCCCGGATCGCTGCGAGCGTCTCGGGTGTGGCGTTGCGCCCTGCCATCTTCCGCGCCGGATCGACCCCGGGTGTCGCGAAGAAGATGAGGAACACGAGGACGCTGAGCGCAAAGAGCACCACGAACATCGAGACGATCCGGCGGAGGATGAAGCCGATCACGAGTCGCGCGCTCGTCGCTTCCTGCGACGGATCTTCGCACGCGGGTCGAGTGCGTCCCGCACGCCGTCACCGAGGACGTTGAGAGCGAGGATCGTGACCGCGATCAGCAGACCCGGCGCGATCGAGACGAGCGGCCGCGTGTAGAGCTGGTTCTGTCCGTCGTTGACAATCGTCCCCCAGCTGGCCTGTGGAGGCTGCACGCCGATCGAGAGGAACGAGAGCGCCGACTCGGTGAGGATGCACGTGGCGATGATCAGCGGGAAGATCACGATCACGCTCGGCAGCACGTTGGGCAGCACCTCCTTGAAGAGGAGCCGCCGCCGCCGGGCGCCCTGCGCGATCGCGGCTTCGACGTATTCGCGCTGGCGCACCGCGAGCACCTCTCCCCGGACGGGCCGTGCGACGTACGGCACGAACACGACGGCAATGATGAGGATCGGCAGCAGGAGGCTGTTCGGATCGACTGCCACCGGCCCGATCTTCAGGCCCTGCACGAGCAGCGACGTGGACAGGGCGATCGCGAGGAGGTAGATCGGGAACGCCCACACGATGTCGAGGGCCCTGAAGATGACGGCGTCGGTCGTGCCGCCGGTGAAGCCCGCCAGCAGGCCGATCCCCGTCGCGATCAGGCATGTGAGGAGTGCAGCGGCGACCCCCACGATGAGCGACGCCCGGCCACCGTAGAGGATGCGGGCGGCGACATCACGGCCCTGGGTGTCCGCGCCGAGGAAGAAGTGTCGGCCGAACGTCGGGCCGATGGGCGTCGATCCGAGGCCCGAGGGATTCGGACGGATCACGGGAACCCGGGAGCCGTCGATCTCGACCGTGCCCGAGAGGTTCGACCGGAACGGGTCGGTCTGCGCCACCCTCGAGGCGTAGACCGGCGCCAGCAGCGTGGAGGTCACGATCACCACCAGCACGACGAGCGTCGCCATCGCCGCGCGGTCGCGCCGCAGTCTGCGGACAGCGGTCGCCCATGTCCCCCGGCTCGGGCCGGGGGACAGGGGCAGGTCGATCGCGGGCTCTGTCGGTGCTACGCCCATCTGCGCTCCAAGGACGTCGCTACTGCACCCAGGCGGATTCGATCATGAAGCCACCGACGACGGACGGGTTGTACTGGAAGTTGCCGATGCGCGGCGAGACGAAGTCGAGTCGGCTCGCAACGAACAGTGGAACCCAGGGAGCCGCGTCGGTCGTCAACCTGTCGATCTCCGTCCACAGCGGAACCGCTGCCGCGGGATCGGTGATCTGCTTTGCGAGCGCCGCCCTCGTCTTCGCGTCGATCGCCGGGTCGCAGAACATCGAGAGGTTCGGGTTCGCCGTGCTGTTGGGGTGGTAGCCGCTGCACCCGACGACGATGTCGAGGAAGTCGGCCGGCGCCGGGTAGTCCGGATACCAGTAGCTGCGGGAGATCTGCGCCTTGTTGGCGGAGTCCTGCACGTACGGGTACTCGACACTGGACTGCAGGGTCTTCCTGCTGGCGTCGTAGCCGAGTGACTTGAGAAGGTCGATGAAGTAGAGGTCGAAGGATGTCGTGGACTCGTCGGGCGTGCCGATCACCACGACCTTCATCCCCTTGGTGCCCGACGCCGCAATGAGCTTCTTTGCCTTCGCGAGGTCAGGCGCCGTCCACGTCTCACCGGGGTTCTTCGTCCACGGGCAGTACGGCTTGTACGAGGGGAAGTTGGGGGGGAGGATCTGGCAGGTGACCTCGGCCAGTTTCGGGCCGCCCCACAACTGGACGAGCGCCTTACGGTCGGTTGCGTAGTTCAGTGCCTGTCGTACCTTGAGGTTGTCGAACGGCGGCACCTGGGTGTTGAGAACCATGTGGTAGACCTGCGGGTTCGGGTTGATCGCGATCTGCTCCGGGTACTTCTCGCTGATCGCCCCGAGGCGGTCGGTCGGGATCTGATCGGCAATCCAGTCGGCGTCGCCGTTTTCGACCTGCGTCGTGCCCTCGTTCGGCGTCAGGGCGAGGTTGAACTCGATCCGGTCGGGATACCCGTTCGGCTGCGCGTCCCGCGACCACTGTGTGAACTCGGGGTTGCGGACCATGACCATCTCCACGTTGGGCTTGTAGCTCTCGATCATGTACGGCCCGGTCGCGGGCAGCGGCGTGACGCTCGTCTCCTTTGGTGAGGTGTCGGCCGGGAGGGCGTAGGCGAACGGGAGCGCGAGCTTCTGGAGGAAGTCAGCGTCCTGATGCTTGAGCTTGAAGGTGAGCGTCATCGCGTTGTCGTCCGCGATGATCCCCTTCCCGAGGTCGCATTTCTTCCCGGCGGCCGGTGAGGCCTCGCAGGCCGCGCCTCCGAGGAGAACGGCGTAGAAGCTCGCGACGGGGCCGGGGAGCTTGAACTGCCGCTCGATCGTCGCCTTGAAGTCGCTCGGCTTGACCTCCTGGCCCGTCGAGAACTTCACGCCCTTGCGCACCTTGAAGGTGTACGTCAGGCCGCCGTTCGTGGGGATCGGAAGCTCCTCGGCGAGGTTCGGGACGAGCGTGTTGCCGTCCTGGCCCGAGACGCGCTTCCAGGCGACGAGGCCGTCGTTTGTGATCCGCAGGAGCGTCCAGTTGCCGTCATAGTCCACGCCCGGGTCGATCGACGAGCCGAAACCGTTCCAGACGACCTTCATGGTGCCCCCGCGATGCGGGCTGTCGAGCGTCACGTCGGTCGTCTGGTCGCCCGGAGCCGTCTCCGTCGTCGTGGTCTCCGTCGTCGTCTCTCCGGTCGCAGACGACGAGCCACCGCACGCCGTTAGCGTCGTCACGAGCAACGCGAGGAGGAAGGAGCAGATTACCGGTCGTAGATATCTCATTTTTTTCCTCCTGTTGGGGTTCGTTCCAGGGCTCGCTGCATTCCGGCGATCTGCCGGGTGAGACTCTTGCGGGTTGTCCTCAGGTGTCGTTCGATCGAGCGTTCGATCCACGGCCCGGGCCGTCGCGCGTCCGGGTCTCCCTGCAGTGCGGCAATCTCCTCCCAGAGGTCGGGGCTGACGGCAAGGTGGCTGGATCCGACCCAACCCGGGCTCGACGAGTCGGCGACACGGCGGCCCTGGTGGACGGCGTTTGCCTCGCGGCCGAGCAGCGGCGCGACGGCGTTGTCACCGACACGGCAGAGATGTCGGGCGGCACGACGGAGCGCACCGACGGAGAGTGCGTCGAGCGCACGCTGGAGTTGCTCGAGGTCGCGCGTGGACTGGGTGTGTGGGTAGCACGTCGTCCCCTGGCTGTCGACCGCGCAGATCTCGCGCCCGATGTGCGTGAACGCCGACCGTCCCTTGCGCGTCGCGTGGCCCTGTGCGGCCTGCTCGAGCTTCTCCGTCGGAACGCCGCAGTCACGGGTTGCGCTGATGATGTCGCGGGCGCGGTCGCGGTGGTCGATGATGCCGTCGGGGTCGCGATCGGCCATGAGGAGCAGGTAGGCGAAGAACCGGGTCATCCGTTCGAGGTGGGCGAAGTCGAGCGTGGCGTCGAACGTCGTGTGGTACAGCGTCTTACGGAACCATTCCTCCCAGTTGAAGGCGCAGACGCCGGGGACTCCCTGGATCATGAACGGCCACTGCTCGGTGCCGGTCGAGGGTTTCGAGCTGTACCAGCCGCTCGTCAGCCAGCCCTTCGCCGCCGCTGTCCTGCAAGCAGCCCGGGCCCAGCGGGAGAGCTCGGGGGGCGTCAGCATGATGGTTCGCATGTCGGGCTGGCCGCTCGCCTCGAGACAGAGATGGAACGGGGAGTTCGCGCCCCACTCCGGATGGGTCTGCGAGATCTGCTCCCAGGCACCGGCGCACCAGTCGAAGTCGGTGCCCACGCGGCCGTACTCCTCGCCGGTGCGTGAGCTGAAGGCGAGACGGTGCCGGGGCTCGATGCCGGCGGCCTGCAGCGACTCGGCCAGCACGATGAGAACCGCGACGCCCGTGGCGTTGTCCCAGGCTCCGCGGAACCAGCCGTCGTGGTGCGCGCCGACCACGATCGGCCGGCGTGGATCGCCGTTCCCCAGGTAGCCGATCGAGTTGTAGCCCACCGCGTCGCGCTTCAGGTCTGCGGCCAGGGTCATCGTGGCCTGCACCGACCCGCGGGCCAGAGAGCGCCGGATCGAAGCGGCGTGCTCCTTGCGAATCATCACAAACGGAGGTGCATCGTCATGCCAGCTGCCGTGGAACGTTCCGAGCGCGTCGGGTGCGCCGTAGTACGGCGCACCCGGTGGGCAGTTGACGATGAGCCCGCGGGCGCCGCGGTGCCCGAGCTCGAGCCCGGCCAGTCGAGGGGGAAAGCTCATCCGATCCCAGTCCACCAGAACGAGCTTGCCCGCCACGTCGATGTTCCGAAGCGCATGTCGGTCGCCGCGGCCTCCGTCCACGAGTGCAGCCGTGAGGCCCCTCTTCGGGGTTCCCGGTACGCCTCCGAATCCCGATGCCTCGTAGGTGCGCCCGCCCTCGATCGCGACGCTCGCTCCGCGTACACGCCAGCCGTCCACGCGAACGCGCTCGACACCGCAGCCGTCGAGGCCGGCGGAGCGGAGCTCGCCTGCCACGTACTCCGCGGTCGCACGATCTTCCGGGGTGCCCGCAACCCGGAACCCGAGGTCGTAGGAGCCGATCGCGCTGATCTCGCGCACGATCTTGCGTAGACGCCTGGCGGAGACGGGAAGCTGTTCTGCAATCCCGAGCGCCTCCGGGTCTCGCACCCGTGCCACCCCTCGAGTCGTGCTCACTTGTTTCACTCCGGCCTCTCGGTGTTCAATGTTATTGGACGACGCTAGGGGTAAAGCGGCCGCGGGTCAAGTGCTCACCGGGTCACGGTTCGACGTACACTTTCCACCGATGGATCTGGGCATGACGTCCACCCAGCAGCGGCTCCGGGAGGAGGCAGCTGTTTTCTGCCAGTCTCTCCGTCCCGTGCTCGAGCAGGACGAGGAGTGGCGTCGCCAGGGGATGCTGTCGGATGGCGACTCGCGCGAGGTGTACCGCTTGCTCGGCGAAGCGGGCTGGATCGGGATGTCCTGGCCCGTCGAGTTCGGGGGCCGCGGCCTCACGCGCCTGACTGCAACGCTTGTCGAGGAGGTGTTCGGGTACCACTGGCTGCCGCTCTCCTCCTATCTCCTCTCGTACAAGACGATCGGTGCAGCGATCGAGCGCTACGCCGAGCCCGCCCTCGTGGATCTGCTGCTGCCACCGATCTCGCGTGGCGAGCTCATCTTCTGCCAGGGATTCTCGGAGCCGGGCGCGGGCAGCGATCTCGGCTCGCTGACGACGAGGGCCGAGTTGCGCGGCGACACCTACGTCGTCACCGGGCACAAGATCTGGACGTCGAGCGCACAGCTCTCCGACTGGATCTACCTGGGCGTCCGGACCGATGCCGACACCAAGCACCGCGGCATCAGCGTGCTCGTCTGTCCCGTCGATACGCCGGGGATAGAGGTGCGCTCGTTCCCCACGCTCGGCGGTGGCTACCTCTGCGAGACGTTCCTCGACGGCGTCGAGATTCCCGTGGCGAACCTCGTCGGTGAGGTGAACGGCGGCTGGGATGTCCTGATGTACACGCTCGACTTCGAGCGCGTGACGGCCGAGAAGCTCGGCGGTTTCGCCTGGGTGCTCAACGCAGTCGAGGAGCGCCTCCGCGAGACCGATCGACTCGACCGGGTTGCCGCAGGCAGGATCTCGCGTCTTCGCGGCGAGCTGCATGCGTCCCGGCTGCTCTCGTTCCGGGCAGCCGACAACCTCGATCGAGAGCTGCCCGGCAGCGCGAGCTCGGCCATGGCGAAGCTCTCGGGTGCCCGGCTGGCCCAGGCGATCGGCGATGCCGCGGTAGACCTCCTCGGCCTCGAGGGTCTCGCGGAGGGGGCAGAGGCGGCGATCGAGGGACGTGCTGCGGCCCTGTACCGCGCCTCGGTCGGCTCGACGATCGCCGGCGGCACGGCCGAGGTGCAGCAGCTCGTGATCGCACGGCGAGGGCTGGGGCTCCGATGACCTTGCCGCTCGAGGGGGTGCGCGTCATTGACGTGGCCCAGTACGTGGCGGGGCCGCTCGTCGGGTCGCTCCTTGCTGAGCTCGGTGCCGAGGTGATCAAGGTCGAGCCGCCCGGTGGCGATGCCTACCGTCGCGTGATGCCGGTGGCACCGGGGATTGGCCGATTCTTCCTCCCCCTCAACCGCGGCAAGCGGTCGGTCGTGCTCGACCTCAAGTCCGTCGAAGGCTGCTCTGCTCTCGCGAAGCTCGTCGCGACGGCAGACGTCGTCGTCCACAACGCTCCGCCCGCCCGCGCGCAGGCTTTCGGCCTCGACTGGGATGCGTTGCATGTGGCACACCCGGCGCTCGTCGTCGGCGTCGTCACGTCGTTTGGCCCTGCCGGGCCGCTCGCCGATGCGCCGGCGTACGACCTCGTGGCACAGGGCCGCTCGGGCCTCCTCACCTCGCACGCCTCTCACGGCGACAGCGTCCCCGTCCGTGCCGGTGGGATCCCGATGGCCGACCTGACGGCGGGGCACCTGCTCGCCACCGGGGTACTGGCCGCACTCGTCCACTCGCGAACGACGGGAGAGGGACAGCTGGTCGAGGTCTCGCTGCTCGGTGCCGCGCTCGCCGTTCAGATCCAGGATCTCGTCTGGCTCGACGGAGAGGCGGTCGGGCCTGCGGCGGTCGCAACGCGCCGGGATCTTGTCGCGAGGGCCGGCGAGATCGCCGGCGACCTCGCCATGAACCCGTACTACCGCTGCTATGAGGCGGCCGACGGCTTTCTCGCGGTCGCCTGCCTGAACGTGCCGCAGCGGCAGGCGTTTCTGGGGCTCTTCGGCCTGGAGGATCCGACGATCTCGGCACCCGACCTCGTGCCCGACGACCCGGACGTGCTCGCCGAGAAGCAGCGGATCACGCGGGTCGTCGAGCGGGCGGTCGCCGCCGAGCAGGTGGACACCTGGGTCGCACGACTTGGCGCGGCGAGGGTGCCTGCGGGCCCTGTGTTCGCGCGCGAGTCGGTGCACGCCGAAGCTCAGGCGCGTGCGAACGGCCTCTTGCAGGACGTGGAGCAGCCGGGCCTCGGGTCCGTGACGATGCTCGGCGGCGTCTTCCGGGTCAACGGTGCCGATCCGACCGCAATCCGACCCGCCCCCTCGGTGGGCCGAGACACCGAGGCCGTGCTGGCGGAGGTGGGAGCATGAGGTTTCCGCTCGAGCCCGAACTGGAACTGTTTGCCGCGTCGGTGCGTGGCGCCGTGGGAGTGTGGGAGGCGCCACTCGAGCCGGTCTTCGGGGAGTGGCAGGACGACCGCGACGACGCGCTCGCAGCACGCCTTGCGGAGATTGGCTGGGGTGAGCTGTGGAGCGATCCGGACCTCCTCGGCCCTGCCGTCGCGGGTGGTGTCGAGCTGGGCCGTGCGGTCGCGCCGCTCTGCCTTGTCGATGAGGCGACGCTGGGAGCTCCGCTCGCGGTGGATGGTCGCGTGCGGCATGGTGAGGGACGGGTTGAAGGGGGAGAGCGTGAGCCGACCCTCGATGGCACGGGCACGCTGCGCGGTGTCGAGTCGGTGGTTCCGTCCGACCCGGCCCGGCTGCAGGCCTGGGGCGCCGTCACGCTTGCGTACCTCGCGGGACTGGCAGACGGCGCCGTCGAGAAGGCGGTCGCCCACGCGCTTGCGCGTGAGCAGTTCGGCGCACCGATCGCGCGGCTCGCCGCAGTGCAGGCGCGGCTTGCAGACGCCGCTCTTGTCCGGGACGGACTGGTGCTGTCGGCCTGGTCGGCGGCAGATCCGGATGGCGCGTTCCCGCGCGACTCGCTCGCCTGGGCGGGTGGCGCCTGCCGCGAGGTGACGATGCACGTGCAGCAGGTGCACGGCGGCATTGGATTTGCGCTCGAGGGAGGCGTTCATCGGTACTTCCGCCGCGCGAAGTCGGTGCAGGTGTGGACGGACGTGCTGCTGTCGGAGCTGGCCTCGCCGTAGCGGACGTGCTGCTGTCGGAGCTGGCCTCGCCGTAACGGACGGGTGGGGAACGATCGTCACACATTCGGCCGAAAGGACAACTGGTCAACGGCCTCGGGTATCCCTACCGTGGAGGAATGCGTGCGGCCCTCCTCCTCGCCGATCCCGATTCCGATCATCCCGGCTACCTCGAACGAAACCTGCGCTCGGACGGATTCGACGTCGTTGAAGCGGGGTGGGCCTCGCAGGCTCTCGATATTGCCGAGCGTTCGAGGCCGGACATCGTGCTCGTGGGTGAGGCCGAGTTGTGCGCTCGCCTGCGCGAGGGTGAGCCCGGGCGCCGCTGGGACAGGAACATCCCCGTTATCGTGCTGACGGCCGCAGGTGCTGATCCCGTCGATCGCGTCCGTGCATTCGAGCGTGGCGCCGACGACGTTGCCGAGCGTGGAATGTACCCCGAGCTCGTGGCGCGGATCCACGCGGTGTTGCGGCGCTCCGCAGTCGGGCAGGCAGACGTCCTCGAGGTCGGCGAACTGGTCATTGACCGCCGGGCCCGGCAGGTGCGAGTGGGGGGTGTCTCGGTCTCGCTCGCCGGACGCGAGTTCGACCTCGCCTTCGGGCTCGCGAGCGACCCGTACCGGGTGTTCACCAAGGAGGAGCTCCTGCGTGACGTGTGGGGGTACGGCGGCCGCCTCGTGACCCGCACCGTCGATTCGCACGCGTCACGCCTGCGCCGTAAGCTGCGTGCCGCGGGGGCCGAGCTGCCCTACGTGATCAACGTCTGGGGAAGGGGGTACCGGCTGCTCGAGTAGCCACCCGAAAACCATAAATGTGGAGACGTTGCCGTGGGTGTTGCCGGCCTCGCGTTCCGGGTGCCTGGCCGGGCGCCCGGCGTCGCACCTGTCCTCTGGGCCACGCTCTTGTGCGGCCACCGTCAGAGGATCGCGCCCTCGAGCGTGAGCAGCGCCACCTTGCGTTCCAGCCCACCGGCGTAACCGACGAGGCTGCCGTTCGCGCCGATGACGCGGTGGCAGGGGAGGACGATCGGGATGCGGTTGCGGTTCATCGTCATCCCGACGGCGCGCGCGGCCTTCGGGCGGCCCGCACGCGCCGCTAGTGCGCCGTACGTGACCGTTTCGCCGAACGGGACCCGGGCGAGCTCGGACAGCACGCGCTCGGTGAAGGGCGTCACCTCGCGGAGATCGACGGCCAGGCCGAAGGCGTGGCGGCGGCCCTCGAAGTACTCGTCGAGCTCGCGCCGCGCTGCGTCTACCCGGCGGGGTGCACGGAGAACGTTGCGCCCGGCGATCCGCGCAAGCCACTCGAGATGCTGCTCGATCTCCGCGTCGAAGGAGATTCGCAGCAGCCCCCGGTCGCTCGCGGCCACGAGCAGCGGGCCGAGCGGGCTGTCAACGAGGTCGTACCCGGCGTCGAGCATCCCGCTGCGGGCCGCCGTCTCGCGGAAGCGGAGGTCGAGATCGGTCGGAACGGTCATGGCCGGGCCTCCTTTCTGAGACGGCGCACCCCGGAGGAGGCCGCCTGGCGGGCCGCGTCGGAGCTCGACTCGAGCATCGCGGCGATCTGGTCGTAGGAGAGGTCGTAGCCGTACCGGAGCATCACGGCGGCTCGCTCCTTCGCGGGCAGGCCCTCGGTGAGGTCTCCGAGATCCTCGTAGGCAGGGCGGGCGTCCTCGTGCAGGATCTCGGGAACGTCTACCGTGGGCGTCGTCCGGCGGTGGACGTCGATCGCCACGCGCGAGGCGATCGTGAGCACCCAGGCGCGCAGGTGCTCACCGTGCTCGAGCCGGTCGTAGGCCCGTAGTGCGCGCAGGAACGTCTCCTGGAATGCGTCGTCTGCCCGGTCGCGCCCGAGCCTGCGGCGCAGCAGTCCGAGAACCTCGGGACCGTGCGTTGCGTAGAACACCTCGAAGGGCGGAATCGTCGTCGGCACCGTCATCTGAAACGCCTTGGCAATCGTTTCTGTGAGTTCCGCCGTCCTCGCCGAGGCCGGTCTGTGAGACTCGGCCAATGCGCGTTGCCGTTGTCGGACATGTCGAGTGGATCCGGTTTGCCCGTGTCGAGCACACACCGGGACCGGGTGGGATAGCCCACTCGAGCGAGGAGTGGGAGCAGGCGGGCGGCGGAGGGGGAGTGGCCGCGATCCAGCTCGCATTGCTCGCCGACGAGTCGCACCTGTTCACGGCATTCGGTGACGACGAGACGGGACGCCGTTCTCGAGCGGAGCTCGAGGAGCGCGGCGTGCGCGTCCACGCAAGCGTGGAGCCGGGGCCGCAGCGGTGGGCATTCACGACCGTGGACGAGGTGGGGGAGCGGACGATCACCACGGTCGGTCAGAAGATGCGGCCTCGCGGGCACGACAACAGCCTACCCTGGCCCGACCTGGCCACCATGGACGCGGTGCTGTTCATCGCGGGTGACGTTGACGCCCTGACCGCGGCGCGGCGCGCTCCCGTCCTGACGGCTACGGCCCGTGAGGTCGAGACCCTCCGTCGTGGCGCCGTCGAGCTCGAGGCGCTGATCGGGAGCGGAGAGGACGAGGCCGAGCGGTATCACCCGGGGAGCCTCGACCCGGAGCCGAAGCTCGTCGTCACGACGTCGGGCGCACTGGGTGGCTGGATGCAGCCGGGTGGGCCGTTCGTCGCAGCTCCGATCCCGGGCCCGCGCGAGGACTCCTACGGTTGCGGCGACTCGTTCATGGCGGGGCTCACCTACGCGCTCGGCACCGGACTGGAAGCGCACGAGGCGGTGGCGTTTGCCGCCCGGTGTGGCGCGGCAGCGCTGACGGGCCGTGGCGTCGGGCCGCAGCCGATCCTCCGCGCGGTTCCCTAAGAACTCGAATCAAAATGAGACTTGTGCCACCAAAACGCGCTGCGCGGCACGCTGCTTCGTCCTCGGTCGCCCAGATATGTTCCATATCTGCGGCTCCCTGCGTCCTCGCATCGCACTCGCCCATCACGCCCCAGCGGCGAACCGTCATTCTGATTCGAGTTCTAACAGGTCAGTATCAGCGGATGAGTAACACGTCACTTCTGTCGGTTGACGCGGAGACGATCCGCGCGGCGACGGGTGCGTGGGCGACGGGCGTCGTCGTCGTCACCGCGTCGCACCCCGACGGGCGAGATGCAGGCCTCGTGATGGTGAGCCTCGCACCCGTGTCACAGGAGCCTCCGCTCGTGCTCTGGAGCGTCGATCGTCGCTCGGGGAGCCTCGATGTATGGCTCGAGGCACCGGGATTCGCGCTGCACCTGCTCGCGGCAGACCAGGAGGCACTCGCCTGGCAGTTCGCCCGCAAGGGTGACGAGAAGTTCGACGGTCTCGCCGTCTCGCGGGGACTCTTCGGGGCGCCGCTCCTCGAGGGAGCCGCCTGTACGATCGAATGTGCGATGCACGCACAGCACGATGGCGGTGACCACGTTATCCTCGTCGGCCGGGCAGTTGCCGTGGCCGTCACAGACCGCCCGCCCCTCGTGATGCACGCGGACCGCATGCGTGGCCTGCCAACCGACTGACAGTAAGGAGATCCCGTGGTAAAGAGTCTGCTCGACGGTGCCGACCTCAAGCTCGGCCTCTTCTCGGCCAACTGCTCGTCCGGGCTGGCCGTGACGAAGATAGAGGATCGCTGGCAGGCGACCTGGGACGACAATCTCCGGCTCGGGAAGCTCGCCGACGAGGTTGGGCTCGACTTCATCCTCCCGATTGCCCGTTGGATCGGCTACGGCGGAGACACGAACTTCCACGAGGGCGTTCTCGACCCGGTGGCACTCGCAGCGGGACTGCTTGCCGAGACGGAGCGGATCTTCGTCTTCGCCACGATCCACACGGCCTTCAACCACCCGCTCGTTGCGGCGAAGGCGATGGCTACCGTCGATCAGATCGGCAAGGGGCGCGCGGGGTTGAACATCGTGGCCGGGTGGAACAAGCCGGAGTACGACGCCATGGGCATCGACCTGCCCCTCGATCACAACGACCGCTATGCCTATGCGCAGGAGTGGTGGGAGATCGTCGAGCGCCTTTGGACGGAGCCGGGCCGCTACGACATCGACGGTCGCTTCTGGCAGCTGAAGGGTGTGGAATCGGCGCCCAAGCCCTCTGACGGCCCCTTGCCGATTCTCAATGCCGGCTCGTCGCCGCAGGGCCGCGACTTCGCCGCGCGCAACTCGAACGTCGTCTTCACCGCGGTCGCCGGCCCCGAGGACGGCGCGGTCGTCGTCGAGACCGTCAAGGCCAACGCGCGCGACACCTATGGGCGCGAAGTCGGTGTTTTCACTCCGTCGTACTGTGTCTGCCGCGAGACGAGGGCGGAGGCGGAGGAGTTCCATCGCTGGTACGCCGAGGAGAACGCCGACTGGGACGCGGTGGACAATCTGATGCGACTGCAGGGTCTCTACGCGATGTCGTTCACCGAGGAGATGCTGTCGCTGTTCCGCGGCCGCTTCGCCGGAGGCCACGGCACGTGCCCGCTGATCGGCTCGCCCGACGACGTTGCAGCCGAGATCACGCGCTTCCGGGACGCAGGCTTCGGCGGCATGTCGCTGAGCTTCGTGGACTACACGGGCGAGCTCGAGTATTTCGCCCAGGAAGTCCTGCCGCGACTCGAGAAGCTCGGAGTGCGGCTGCCGCGCTAGAGAACACGATTCCCGGGTCGGAGAGCCGTCGGCCCGACCCGGGAATCCTCGGTTCGGGCAACCGTGACCGGTAACGGCCCGGTGTCATGACCGTCGCGTCAAGAGCTCTCGCTGTCTCGGCGAGACGCACGTCGTAGTAGTCGAGTTCTTCGATCTCCTCCGTCGGCGTGAGCGCGGTGGCGAGGTGCATCGCCTTCGGGCTCGGCAGGCCGGAGTCGATCGCGGTCGATCATCGCCTGGCCGCTCTGTCGAGCTCTCCGATCACGAGCGACGTGACGCGTGCGTCGGCTCGATCCACTTCGGCGTCAATCCGTCAGACGATCGGGACGGAGCCCGACGATGAGAGGGCGGCTCGTCACGCGCTGTGTCCCCTCTGCCGACGCCCACAGACACCGCACTTTGGACGTCTACAAAAATGTGGTGCCTGGGGGTTGTATTGTGGGGAAAAGTGGTGTAGGGTGGGGAAAGGTGGAAACAACCTCGGAGCGTGACGCATGTTCATGGGCCAGTACGACCATTCGATCGACGACAAGAGCCGCCTCACCCTGCCGGCTCGCTTTCGCGATGCCCTGGCCAACGGTGTCGTGCTCTCCAAGGGGCTCGACCGCAGCGTTGACGTCTATCCGAAGGACGCCTGGCAGACGACGATCGCCGGGCGTATCGGCCAGCTCGACTCGCTGGCTCCGGAGACCCGGACGCTGCAGCGTCTCTTTTTCGGTGGTGCCGCCGAGGACACCCCCGACAAGCAGGGGCGCGTGCTCCTGCCAACCCACCTCCTCCGTTACGGAAGCCTCACGAAGGACGTCACGGTGATCGGAAGTAATGACCACCTCGAAATCTGGGATCGCGCCACCTGGGTGGAGCGCCTGGAAGGGATCGAAGGGAGTGCCGACCATGTTGCCCAACGTCTTGCCGCACAGCACGTCTGATCACACCCCCGTCCTCGCGGACGAGGTGCGCGACCTTCTCGCCGTGCAGCCGGGCGAGACGGTCGTCGATGCCACCTTTGGCGCGGGCGGTCACGCACGCCTGCTCGCGCGCGACCTCCACGGGAGCGGCAAGCTCGTTGCGATCGATCGCGACCCGGGCGCGAGAGCGCACTTCGACCGCTTCAAGGCGCAGGCCGGAGTCGATGTCCGCTTCCTCCGCGGTGACTTTGCGCTCGTTCTCACCCAGCTCTCGATGAACGACGTCAAGGCCGATGCGATCCTGCTCGACATTGGCGTCTCGTCGATGCAGATCGACCGGCCCGAGCGTGGCTTCTCGTATGCCACCGACGCGCCGCTCGACATGCGGATGGATCCGTCCAGCGAGATCACGGCGGCGACGATCGTCAACACCTGGGACGAGAAGGAGCTCGCGACAATCTTCCGCCGTTTCGGTGAGGAGCGCTACGCCGGGCCGATCGCACGCGCGATCGTCCGCCGCCGTACCGAGCAGGCGTTCTTCAGGACGCTCGATCTCGTGAACGTGATCAAGATGGCGATCCCCACGCCGGCCCGCTTCGGAGAAGGACATCCGGCCAAGCGCGTCTTCCAGGCGCTCAGGATCGCCGTCAACGACGAGCTCGGTCAGCTCGAGGCAGCGCTCCCGGCGGCCGTCGCAATGCTGCGACCCGGCGGCCGGCTTGCCGTGATCAGCTTCCACTCGCTCGAGGACCGGATCGTCAAGCAGTTCATGGTTGCGGGGGCGAAGGGTTGCACGTGCCCTCCCGACTTCCCGATCTGCACCTGCCACAGGGAGCCGGAACTGCGTCTCGTCACGCGACGCCCGGTGAGGCCTTCGGTAGACGAGCTCGACCGGAATCCCCGCGCCGCCTCGTCACGCCTGCGTGTCGCGGTCAGGACAGACAGCTAGATGTCAACCATTGCGCAGGCGCCCGCTGCGAGGAAGGCGAGACGCACACCTGCGAAGAGCGTCCGCGCGGGCACACCCTTTGCGGGAGGGGTCGTCTGGATCGTGCTCATCGGCGTGTTTCTCGCCGGCATCGTGGCCATCAACGTCGTCGTCCTCCAGCTCAACATGGAGTTCGACGGCCTGAGCCGCGAGCGCGCGCAACTTCGTGCCGACAACGCGCTGTTGCGCTCACGACTCTCGAGTGCGTCATCCCATCTCAGGATCGAGGACGCGGCCACGGCGCGGCTCGGTCTCCAGGAGGCTGACGGCCTGACGACCACCTACATCCGGCTCGGGCCAAAGTGAGGGAGCGGCGCGCGAATCAGCGGATTCGCCTGCTGCTGATCTGTTTCGGGGCCCTGTTCGCTGTTGTCATCGGTCGCGCGGCCTACGTGCAGGCCGTCCAGCACGACCGGTTCGCGAAGATGGCGACCACCCAGCACCGTGAGACGATCGAGATACCCGCAGGGCGCGGCACGATCTACGACCGAACGGGCGAGCCGCTCGCAATCGGCGAGCAGGCGACCACGGTGTATGCGAATCCGCACAACGTCACCGACGCCCAGAAGGCTGCGATCGTCGTGGGCAAGGCCCTCGGACTCGACCCCGTTACCCTCTACCCTGTCCTGAAAGACCGCTCCAAGGGGTTTGTCTACGTCGCTCGCAAGGCCAGCCCGGCCAGTGCCGACGCCCTCAGGAAGCGCGAGATCCCCGGGGTCGGGTTCTACCCGGAGGAGCTCCGCACCTACCCCCAGGGGAACGTCGCCTCGCACGTCCTCGGCTTCGCGGGAACAGACAACCACGGCCTCGACGGGCTCGAACGGTCGCTGGACAAGATGCTGGCGGGGAAGGCCGGATTCGAGACGATTGTCAAGGACCCGTTCGGTCGCGCGATCGACGTCGTGACCTCGAGAGCCGAACAGCCGGGCCACAACGTGACGTTGACGATCGACCATCAGATCCAGGCCAACGCGGAGCAGGTCATCGAGCGGTATGTCAACCAGTTCGGAGCCCGTGGGGCAGCGGCGATCGTCATGGATCCGCGCACCGGAGCCATCCTGGCAATGGCCAACTACCCTTCATTCGACGCGAACCACTTCTCGACGGCTTCTCCGGATGCGCGCCGAAACCGTGCCGTCACCGATGCCTACGAGCCGGGCTCGACGTTCAAGATCGTGACGATCGCCGGAGCGCTCGAGGACAACGTCGTGTCGCCGACGACGACGTTCACTCTGGCCCCCACGATCCAGGTCGC
>SHVL01000044.1 GCA_009694305.1 Thermoleophilia bacterium | reverse complement strand
TTCGCGATCTTCGTGTAGCTCACGGCGACCACCTTGAGGGCACCGGAGATCTCCACGAGCCCGTCGCGGGCCGCCTGCGACTCGAACGGGTCGGCCGGGCCGGTGATGGGAAGATTGGTCTCCGCACGAAGGAGTGCGCGCACCTTCTCCGCGAAATCGGCATGCGTGTTCATCCCGGTACCGACTGCGGTGCCTCCGAGAGGGATCTGACCGAGCCGCTGCAGGGCGTCCTGTACGCGCGCGATTCCCTGACGTACCTGCGCCGCATAACCGGCGAACTCCTGGCCGAGCGTCACCGGCACGGCGTCCATCCAGTGCGTGCGACCCGACTTGATCACATCGTCGAACTCGCCGGCCTTCGCCTCGAGCGAGCGCGCGAGCGTCTCCATCGAGGGGAGCAGGTCGTTGACGGCGCGGTCCAGGGCAGCAAGGTGCACAGCGGACGGGAAGACGTCGTTCGACGACTGGCCCATGTTGACATGGTCGTTCGGGTGCACGCCCTCGCCGGCGAGCGCCGCGATCACCTCGTTCGCGTTCATGTTCGAGCTCGTGCCCGAGCCGGTCTGGAAGACGTCGATCGGGAACTGATCGTCGAATTCGCCGGCAGCGACCCGGTCGGCGGCTGCGGCGATGCGGCCTGCCAGCTCGGAGTCGAGGAGGCCGAGATCGGCATTGGCGCGAGCGGCGGCGGCCTTGATCCGGCCAAGCCAGTGCGCCACGCTAGCCGGGATCGGCTCACCCGAGACGGGGAAGTTCGCGACCGCCTTGTCGGTCTCGCCACCCCAGAGCTTGTCGGTCGCCATGACCCGTAGGGTAGTCAACCTGCACCGTTCCAGGCGTCAGTAGACAACGCGGGCGGGGGTACGGTTGGGCGGGGCACGTCCCGCCCCTACGGCGATTCGATCCCGATGGCTGCGGCCAGCTCACGGGCGATCGCGTGCTCGCCGTTACCCGTACGGATGGTCAGCGGGCCGCCGAAGGGCGCCGAGAGTGTCAGCTCGAGCGTCTCGCCGGGAACGATCGCGATCCCGGCGAGATACCGGAGCAGCTCGGAGTCGGCGTCGGGAACGCGCACGACGACCGCGGTGTCTCCCGGCTCGAGATCGACGAGAGACCGAAACGGGCTGTTCGTCATCCGGAGCATCGTGTCCGGGATCGGATCTCCATGCGGGTCGTGCGTGGGGTAGCCGAGCACCTCGTCGATCCGTGCCTCGAGCTCCTCCGAGATCACGTGCTCGAGCTTGTCGGCCTCCGCATGCACCTCGTCGAGCGACATCCCGAGAGAGTCGGCAAGGTAGCGCTCGAGCAGCCGGTGATGTCGGACGACCTCGAGGGCGCAGAGCCGGCCCTTCTCCGTCAGCATCACCCCACGGTAGGGTGCCCGCTCGACGAGACCGAGATCTGCGAGCCGCTTCATCATCGCCGTTGCCGACGGAGCGCTGACGCCCATGCGCTCTGCGAGAGCGGATGTGGTTGCCCTCAGCCCTTCCACCTCGAGCGCGTACACGCACTTGAGGTAGTCCTCGGCTGCACTCGTGAGTTCCTTGCCTGTTTCGATCATCGATCCCGAAAATAGCGTACACCCGGCTCCCGGGGAGGGACATCACGATGTGAGAGCGTCGCTTCCGGGGCCGGCAATCCTGTTCACCGGCGCACTCAGCCGACCCGAGCCACCCGGTATAAAAGGTACAGTCCTTTTATAAACCGGAGATCCTTGCGCCCGGTAGCCCTGCGAGAGATACTTGCAGCGGTGGCCCTCATACTTCCTTCGGTGCAGGCCCTCTGGGAGCCCTCAGGCACCTACCTCAACACCGCAAGCTTCGGGCTCCCTCCACGGCCGGCCTGGAATGCCCTCCAGGCGGCACTCGACGACTGGCGCACGGGCCGAACGAGTTGGGAGCCGTGGGGCGAGGCGACCGAAGCAGCACGCGACTCGTTTGCACGCCTGATCGGGGTCGATCCCTCGACGGTCGCAGTGGGTGCAAACGTCTCCGGACTCGTGGGACTCGTCGCGGCATCGCTCCCGGCCGGCTCCCGGATCCTCACGCCCGAGGTGGAGTTCACCTCGATCCTCTTCCCGTTTCTCGTTCAGGCCCACCGCGGACTCACTGTCAGGATGGTTCCGGCAGCCGAGCTGGCCGACGCAATCGACGACACAACCGACGTTGTCGCCTTCAGCGCAGTGCAGATGGCGACGGGAGAGGTCGCCGACCTCGAGGCAATTGCAGGCGCGGCCCGGGCACACGGAGCCCTGACACTCGTTGACGCAACGCAGGCGTGCGGCTGGCTCCCGCTCGACTGCTCACTCCTCGACATCGTTGTCGCCGCGGGCTACAAGTGGCTCCTCTCGCCGCGCGGCACAGCGTACATGGCGGTCGCCCCGGGCCGACTCGAAGCCATCGTCCCGATGACCGCGGGATGGTACGCAGGCGATGACGTCCATGCGTCCTACTTCGGGCCACCACTGCGACTCGCGACCGACGCCCGCCGGCTCGACACCTCCCCTGCCTGGCATAGCTGGGTCGGGGCAGCCGCCGCGATGGCCGTGATCGAGGAGATCGGGGTGGATGCGATCCACGAGCACAACCTGCGGCTCGCAAACCGCTTTCGAGTCGGGCTCGGCCTGGACTCGAGCAACTCCGCGATCGTCTTCGTCGATGCGGCGGATGCAGAGGAGCAGTTGGAGCAAGCGGGCATCAGGGCGGCAATCCGTAACGGACGACTGCGAACATCCTGGCACGTCTACAACACAGAGGCGGACGTCGAACGGACGCTGCAGACACTCGGCGTCTAGCCGTTTCCAGCGCTACACCCGCGAGACAGCGAGCAGCTCTTCCCAGCGGCCGAGCTTCACCCGCGGCCTGCCCTGTTCTTCACCCCGAGCGCACTCGACGGCGTCGATCGCCTCCCAGCCGGCATAGCTCACCGCCGCGACACCCTTCGCGGCCAGGACGGCGGCGACATCTCCTTCCTGGCGGCGCGGGAAAAGGCCCGCCTCGGCATCCGCCAGCAGCAGCTCCACCGTCTCGGCCGCATCCTTCTTGTTGGTGCCGATCACGCCGCTCGGGCCACGCTTGATCCAACCCGTGCAGTAGACCCCGGGAACCGGCGCACCGGTATCGTCGAGCACGCGGCCCGCGGCGTTCCTGATCGTCGCGCTGCCCTCGTCGAACGGGACGCCAGGCATCGCCGTGCCGCGGTAGCCGACGCTCCGCAGGACGATGCCGCAGGGAATGACCTCGCGCTCCTCGGTCGGGACGGCTCGGATCTGCCCGTTCTCGTCCGCCACGAGGTCGTTGCGGACAACCTCGACGGCCTCGACCCGCTCGGCACCGACGATCGCTACGGGCGAAACGCAGAAGCGGAGCACGACGCGCTTCTCCTTGCCCGTCGTCGGAGCAGCTATGACCTCTCGCAGAACCTCCACGTTGCGACGTGCAAGCGCCGTGTCCCCTTCGAGCACGGCCGCACTCACCGGATCGAGCTCGAGGTCTGCTGGATCAACGACGAGATCCGCACCCGCGAGCTCCCGCAACTCCTGCAACTCGGGCGTCGTGAATGCCGCCTGTACCGGGCCACGCCGCCCGAGGACGACGATCTCCGTGATGCCCGAGCCGAGGATGGCGGCGATTGCCGTATCCGTCGTGTCGGTGGGGGAGATCTCCTCCGTGGTGAGGGCGAGCATCCGGGCGACATCGACGGCGACGTTCCCGTTTCCGACCACGACCACGCGTCCCGACGAGAGATCGAATGGGATCTCCTGGAAGTCGGGGTGGCCGTTGTACCAGGCGACGAACTCGGTCGCCGCCCACGACCCGGGAAGATCCTCACCGGGGATCCCCATGCGGCGGTCCGCCTGCGCGCCGAACGCATAGATCACCGCGTCGTACAACTCCGCCAGTTCCTCGTGTGCGAGGTCGCGACCGACCTCGACGTTGCCGAAGAAGCGAAAGCCCGGTCGCTGAGCGATCTTCTCGAACGCACGCGAGACGGACTTGATCTTCGGGTGGTCGGGCGCCACGCCGAGGCGAACGAGCCCCCACGGTGTCGGCAAGCGGTCGAAGAGGTCTACCTCGCACGGCGGGTCGTGCGCCAGCAACTGGCCAGCTGCATAGAAGCCGGCCGGCCCGGACCCGACGACGGCGACACGAAGAGCCATACGAGGAACCTAGACGATTGACGCCAGGCCGATCAGACGTACAGGCGGACGGACGCTAGTGCGAGCAGCCGGAGCCGCAGCCACCGACGTTGGCGTCCGGAGCGGTTTCGCCCTCCGCGCCTTCTTCCACCTGGAAGGAGTGCCCACAGCCGCACGACGAAGCAGCGTTCGGGTTGTCGATCTTGAATCCCGACTCCTGGAGACCCGTGAGGAAGTCGATCGTCGCTCCCTGGAGATAGGGGATACTGAAGGGGTCTATGACGACGTTGACGCCCTCGAGCGAGATCTCGAGGTCACCCTCTGCCGGTGCGGAATCGAACCCGAGGCCGTACTGGAACCCGGAGCAACCGCCACCCTGGATCGCCACGCGCAAGACCATCGTGTCACCGTCCGGCTCCTCGTCCATGAGCTCGCGAATCTTTGCCGCAGCAGTCGGCGTGATGGACAGGATGGTGTCGATGGGGCGTTCCTGAATCTCCACGGTACTCATTGTAGCCGAAGAGACCGGGGTGTGCGAGGTCAGTCGAGTTTGTGACATCTGTTTCCTTGTTGCAAAGCCAGTAACGGGTCATCTCGTATAGGGCCCATACATGATGCTAGCTTTGCTACAGAGACTCCCCTCCGGGGAGGATACCCATCATGTCGGACTGGCTCCCGTTTCTGATCTACGCGTTCTTCGCGGCAGTGATACCCGCGACGATGATCATGGGCTCGTTCCTTTTTGCGACCCGCCCCACGTCGCGGACAAAGCAACGGATGATCCCGTTCGAATCGGGCGTCTCCGACGGGCCACCGGCCCAGGATCGCCGCTTCACCGTGAGCTTCTATCTCACCGCGATGCTGTTCATCCTCTTCGATATCGAGATCGTCTTTCTCTATCCGCTCGCAATCCAGTTGGACGCCCTCGGCTGGTTCGGTCTGATCGAGTTCCTCACCTTCATCGCGATCCTCCTCGTCGCCTACGTCTACGTCTGGAAGAAAGGCGCGCTCGAATGGCACTAGCCCGCAGGCTGCCCCTGATCAGCGACCGGCCCCTGGCGAAGGCGGGGCTCAACTCGGAACGCCTCCTGATGCCGAACAAGGGCCCAGGCGTGTTCGAGGAGGAGATCGACGGGATCGAGGACGCACTCGGAATCACCACGGTGGAGAAGGCAGTCGCCTGGGCGCAGGCCAACTCGATGTGGCCCGACACGTTCGGGCTCGCATGCTGCGCAATCGAGATGATGTCGATCGTCTCGTCGCGCTACGACATCTCGCGCTTCGGCATGGAGCGCTTCAGTTCGTCGCCCCGACAGGCCGATCTCCTGATCGTCTCCGGCCGGGTCACGCACAAGATGGCAGCGCCGCTCCGCCAGGTCTACGACCAGATGCTCGAGCCGAAATGGGTCATCGCGATGGGTGCCTGCGCAAGCTCGGGCGGAATGTTCAACAACTACACGGTGCTCCAGGGAGTAGACAAGATCGTCCCTGTGGACGTCCACGTCCCGGGTTGCCCGCCGCGCCCCGAGGCTCTGATGGAGGGCATCGTCCGTCTCCACGAGAAGATCAAAGCCGGCGTTCCCCCGGCCTACCAGATCCGGGGCGTCGCCCAGTGACGACGGCAACCCTGTGACAGCCTACGACGACGTACCCGGCCTCGTCGAGACGACAGGCAGTCACGGTGAGACGACGCTCGTGATCGACTCCTCGCGCATCGTCGAGGCGTGCACCCACCTCCGCGACGATCTGGGCTTCAACTTCCTCTCCGACGTGACGCCGACGGACTACCTCGGCTGGGGCGGGCGCGGCGTGTCGGGCTACATCGGCACGACGGCGGGCCGCGACCTCCACGGGCCGGGCACGCAGGGACTCGCGCGCGTGCCGGACGCGAAGCCGAAGCGCTTCGCCGTCAACTACCACGCGTTGCGCCTCTCGGACGACCCTGTCCGCGTGCGGTTGCAGGTCTGGCTCGACGACGGGGAAGAGGTGGACAGCGTCGTTCCCGTCTGGCCGACCGCCGACTGGTTCGAGCGTGAAGCCTGGGACATGTTCGGCATTGTCTTTCGCGGCCACCCGAACCTCGTTCGGATCCTGATGGAGGACGACTGGGAAGGCCACCCGTTGCGCAAGGACTACCCGATCGGTGGAGAGCCCGTTCGGTTCTCGGGGGCCGAGTAGCGAGATGTCCGTGATCGAACGCACCACGAAGATCTACGAGGGTTCGCGTATCCCGAGCCCGATCCCGACCACGCTCCAGGTGGACACGAGCAAGCACGCGCTCGAGGACATCCTGACGATCAACTTCGGGCCGAACCACCCGTCAACGCACGGCGTGCTGCGCCTCGTCGTGGACCTCGACGGCGAGATGGTCGCGGGCCTCTCGGCGGTGATCGGCTATCTGCACACGGGTTTCGAGAAGACGATGGAGCAGAAGACGTGGTGGAAGTGCATCACCTATCCCGAGCGCATCGACTACGTCTCGTTCCAGGTCAACGAGCTCGCCTTCGTCCTCGCAATCGAGAAGCTGCTCGGGATCGACGTGCCCCGGAAGGCGACGTGGATGCGGATGTGCCTGTCGGAGCTGACGCGGATCCACTCCCACCTCGTCTGGCTCGGGACCTCGGCCCTCGAGCTGGGCGCGATCTCGATGTTCTGGTACACGTTCGACGACCGCGACGCGACCCTCGACCTCTTCGAGATGGTCTGCGGGACGCGGATGCACACCCGCTACTTCCAGGCCGGCGGCCTCGCCGAGGACATCCCCGAGGGCTTCTACGCGCAGGCGCGCGCATGGTGCAAGAAGATGCCGAAGGCGATCGACGAGTACGAGGCCATCCTCGACCGCAACGCGATCTGGCTCAAACGCACGAAGGGGATCGGCCTGCTCTCGGCCGACGACGCGATCGCGCTCGGCCAGTCGGGGCCCGTACTCCGCGCCTCGGGCGTCAACTGGGATCTCCGCAAGAACATGCCGTATCTCGCGTACGACGAGGTCTCCTTCGATGTGCCCGTCTTCCACGAGGGCGACGTGTACGCCCGCTACCGCGTGCACATGGAAGAGATGCGCGAGTCGGTGCGGATCGTGACGCAGTGCCTCGATCGCCTCGAGGAGATGCGCGGCGAGCCGTGGATCGCCGACGACCGCAAGGTCGTGCTGCCGCCGCGCGAGGAGCTCCACACCTCGATGGAGTCGCTCATCCATCACTTCAAGATCGTCACCGAGGGCTACGTCGTTCCCGAGGGCGAGGTCTACTCGTGCGTCGAGTCGCCCCGCGGAGAGTTCGGTGTCTATGTCGTCTCGGACGGCGGCCCGAAGCCGTGGCGCGTCAAGTTCAGGGCGCCGAGCTTCGTCGCTCTGCAGGCGACCGCAACCTGCATGACGGACGCCGCGATCGCCGACATGATCGCCGTCGTCGGATCGCTCGACGGTGTGATGGGAGAGGTAGACCGATGAGCGCACTGTACGAGGAGATCCAGGAGATCCGGGCGCGCTATCCCGAGAGTCTTTCGGCCGTCATGCCTGCGTTGCAGCTGGCACAGGAACGAAGTGGCGGCTGGCTGCCCGAGGAGGCGTTCCGGGAGGTCGCCGACGCGCTCGACCTGACACCGGCCTATTGCCTCTCGATTGCGTCGTTCTACGACATGTTCCGGCTCGAGCCCGTTGGCGAGCACATGATCGAGGTCTGCACCAACATCTCCTGCGGCTTGAACGGCGCCCAGCAGGTGGTCGAGGCGTTCGAGAGCGAGCTCGGGATGAGGGCGGGCGAGACGACCGGCGCGTTCAGCCTGCGCACGGTCGAGTGTCTCGGCGGGTGCGGCTGGGCGACGATCGTGGCCGTCAACAACCGGCATCGGCTCAACGTGCAGGCCGGGGATGTAGCGGGGATCGTGGCGGAGCTGCGCGGAACCGGGCGGGGTGAGGGATGACGGCTCCGAGGCCCGAGGTCGTCTTCGCCGGAACGAACGGCGGCACCCTGACCGAGATCGCCGCCTACGAGGCGGTCGGCGGGTTCGAGGCACTCGTGAAGTCACGGGCCCTCTCACCCGACGAGGTGATCGCCGAGCTCAACGCGTCGAACCTCCGTGGGCGCGGCGGTGCCTTCTTCCCGACCGGCCGCAAATGGAGCTTCGTTCCGAAGCCGGACAAGATCGACAAGCCCCACTACCTCGTGATCAACGCCGACGAATCCGAGCCCGGCACCTTCAAGGACCGCGAGATCATGCTCCGTGTCCCGTTCCGATTCCTCGAGGGCTGCCTTATCGCAGCACACGCGATCGAGTCCCAGCACGTCTTCGTCTACATCCGTGGCGAGTACGAGGCCGAGTTCGACGTGCTCGAGTCCGCGCTGGAGCAGATGCGTGCGAAAGACCTGCTCGGCGAGGTCACGATCGTTCTCCACCGCGGCGCAGGCGCCTACATCTGCGGCGAGGAGACGGCGCTCCTCGAATCGCTCGAGGGCCGGCGCGGCCAGCCGCGCACGAAGCCCCCGTTCCCGGCGATCGCCGGCCTCTACGCCTCACCAACGGCGGTCAACAACGTCGAATCGATCACCTCCGCCACCACCGTGATGGAGATCGGCGGTGCCGAGTACGCAAAGCTCGGTGTCGAGAACTCGACCGGCACGCGCGTCTTCTCACTCTCGGGCAACGTGGTCACCGGCGGAAACTACGAGCTGCCACACGGCTTTCCGCTCCGTGACCTGATCAACGATCTCGGCGGCGGCATCGCCGACGGCCGCTCCCTGAAGGCGGTCATCCCTGGTGGCTCCTCCACCGTGGTCCTGACGGCCGACGAGGCCAACCGCGTCACGCTCGACTTCGACTCGCTCGTCGGCGCAGGCACCGCGATCGGCTCGGCGGCGGTGATAGCGCTCGACGACCGCTGCTGCATGGTGCAGCTCGCCGTTCGCGTCTCGCAGTTCTACGAGCACGAGTCGTGCGGCAAGTGCACGCCGTGCCGTGTCGGCACGAAGTGGCTGACGAGCATCCTGCAGAAGATCGAGGACGGCCGGGGCACGCAGGCCGACATGGACCTGCTCGTCTCGGTGGCCGAGCGCATCAACGGCAAGTGCCTGTGCCCGCTCGGCGATTCCGACGCGATCGCGGTGATGAGCTACTTCGACAAGTTCCGCGACGAGTTCCAGGCCCACGTGGACGAGGGCGGTTGCCCGTTCCACGGCACCTCCTCGCTCGACCATCTCCTTGCTCCCGTTGCGATGCACGTGCACAACGAAGCGGTGGCGCACGCATGAGCGACCTCGTCAAGGTGATGATCGACGACCGCGAGGTCGAGGTGCCGAAGGGGACAGGTCTCGTCGAGACCGCGGCCTCGGCGGGTATCGAGATCCCGGTGTTCTGTTACGAGCCACGGCTCGGCGCGCCCATCGGGGCCTGCCGGATGTGCCTCGTCGAGGTCGAGGGGCTGCCGAAGCTCCAGGCCGGCTGCACGCTCACGGCGCAGGACGGCATGGTCGTCAAGACGGCGGCCTCCTCCGAGAAGGCCGCGGAGGGGCAGAACGCAACCCTCGAATTCATCCTCGTCAACCATCCGCTCGACTGCCCCGTGTGCGACAAGGGCGGGGAGTGCCCGTTGCAGGACCTGACGTTCCGGTACGGGCCCGGCAACACGCGCATGTCGTTCTCGAAGATCACCCTCGAGAAGCCCATCCCCGTCTCGCCCCTGATCGCCCTCGACCGGGAACGGTGCATCCTCTGTTACCGCTGCACCCGATTCTCGTCCGACGTTGCCGAGGACAACCAGCTCGTTGCCCGGAACCGCGGCTCCCACACGGAGATCTCCACGTTCGAGAGCGATCCGTATCGGGCGCCGTTCTCCGGCAACGTGATCGAGCTCTGCCCGGTCGGAGCGCTCACCTCGACGCAGTACCGCTTCGAGGCCCGGCCCTGGGAGATCCAGAACGTGCCGACCGTCTGCGGGCTCTGCCCCGTCGGCTGCAACGTCAACGCGACGGTGCGCGAGGGCAAGGTCAAGCGCATCCTCTCCCGCAACCACCCCGAGGTAGACGGCGGCTGGCTCTGTGACAAGGGACGCTTCACCTACCCGCATCTCACCGCAGAGGATCGCATCACCGAGCCGCTCGTCCGCGGCAAGCTCGGCCTCGAGCCCGTCGGCTGGGATGCCGCCCTCGACCGCGCCGAAGAGCTGCTCCGCGGAGCCGGCACCCGGATCGTCACTGCACTCTCGGGCTCGGAGAGCGTCGAGCAGGCCTACGCCCTCGCCCGCCTCCTGCGCGTGGGGCTCGGTGCGCACGCCGCCGTGCTGCCCGAATCGACCTCCGATGCGCTCGACGCGTTCCGGCTGCCGCTGTCCTCGATCGCCTCGGCCGAGATCGTCGTCATCGTCGGAGACGACGAGGTCGCCGACCGCGCACCCGTCGTTGACCTCTGGCTCAGGGCAGCCCGGCGAAACGGAGCGGAGATCGTCCATTACGGCCCCACCGGAACCGAGCAGACCGGCCCGGGAGGCGCTGCGGCGGCGCTCCACGCGCTCACCGAAAGCGGCAACGGCCCGGGAGACCGGCTGCGCAGTGCGGAACGCGCCATCCTCATCTGGTCGGGTGGCGGGGGTGGAGGCGGCGCACGGCTGGCCGAGACCGCACACGCACTCGGCCTCGAGGGGAAGCCCGGCAGCGGCGCCTTTCATCTTCCCGCGACTCCCAACGGACGCGGCGTCGCGGCGGCCTGGGCCGCCGCCGCCGACGAGGACGAGTCGAACCCGGAGCCAATCGGGCTCCTGATCGTCTCCGGCGACGAGGCTGCCGCGGATCCCGCAGTTCGTGTGCTTGCCGAGCGGGCCGAGAACGTGATTGCCATCACGATGTTCCACGCGCTCGCCGTCGGCTGGGCCGATCTCGTGCTGCCTGCGACGAGCTCCCTCGAGAGCGACGGGACGCTCCTGAACCTCGAGGGGCGCCTGCAGCGGCTCCGTCGCACCGTGATCGCGCCCGTCCCCGACGAGCTCGCCTGGCTCTCGAACCTCGCCGGCCGGTTCGATGTCGAGCTCTCGCCGCACGCAGTCGTCGTCTTCGACGAGCTCTCGGCACGCGCCTTCGGCGGCGTTGACGGCTCCGAACTGAACGGTACGGCGTCGCTCCCGGCGCGGACGCCGTACGAGGCGCCGGTGCCGGCTGCCGAGGTTCGAGCTGCGGCCTCGGCGAAACCCTCAGACGAGCACTTCCTGGGTGAGCTCCGGCTGCTGCGCTACCGGCCGCTCTTCTCCGGGCCGTTCGTCGAGCGAGTCGGTGAGCTTGCATTCCAGAGGCCGACTGCCGAGCTCGAGCTGTCCACCGAGGATGCGACGCGCCGGGCGATCGCGACCGGCGACTCCGTTGTCGTCCGCTCCAATGGCACCTCGATCGAGCTCCGGGCACGCATCAACCGCGGCCTCATCGCGGGTGTTGCGCGTGTCGCCGACGAGCACGCCGCCGACCTGCACCTGCACGTCGAGGTCGTGAAGCTGTGAGCCTCGTCCCGCACGTGCTCCTCTCCTCCGGCGTGAACGGCGAACCCTGGTGGATCGCGATCGTCAAGGCGTTCATCGTGATCAACCTCGTGCTCGTCACGTTCGCCTATCTGACGCTGGCAGAGCGAAAGATCATGGGGCGGATGCAGCTGCGCTACGGCCCGAACAGAGCCGGCCCCTTCGGTCTCCTCCAGCCGATCGCCGATCTCGTGAAGCTGATCCGGAAGGAGAGCTTTTTCCCTGCGGCAGCGATCGACGTGCTCTACATCTTCTCGCCGTTCCTGGCGGCGTTCACGGCGCTCTGCACTTTCTCCGTGATCCCCTGGGGCCCCGGCTGGGAGATCGGCGGCTACCAGATCAACGGCTATGTCGCCGACCTCCCGATCGCCCTGCTCCTGATCTTTGCCATCGGCTCGATCGGGATCTACGGCTTCATTCTCGGCGGCTGGTCGTCCGACTCGAAGTACGCGCTCCTTGGGTCGATGCGCACCTGCGCACAGCTCGTCTCGTACGAGGTGGCACTCGCCCTCAGCGTTCTCGGAGTCGTGCTGATGTCTCGCTCGCTCTCGCTCGTGGACATCGTGGCGGCCCAGGCCAACGAGACCTGGTACGTCCTGCCACAGTTCGTCGGCTTCGTCGTGTTCCTGATGGCCGGTACCGCCGAGACGGCTCGCGCGCCCTTCGACCTGCCCGAAGCCGAGCAGGAGCTCGTGGCCGGATACCACACCGAGTACGGCGGGATGCGGTTCGGGCTCTTCTCGATGTCGGAGTACATCAACCTGATCACGCTGTCGGCTCTCTGTGTCACGCTCTTCCTCGGCGGCTGGCACGGTCCGCTGTTCCCGGGGCCGATCTGGTTCCTGCTCAAGTTGTTCTTCCTGCTCTTCCTCTTCATCTGGGTGCGGACAACCGTTCCACGTCTTCGCTACGACCAGCTGATGCGCTTCGGCTGGAAGGTGCTGCTCCCGGTGGCAACCCTCAACGCCGTGGTCACGGCAATCCTGGTGGTGGCACTCTGATGGCTCCCCAACCGTTTGGCACTCTCAAGGGGTTCGGTGTCACCTTCCGGCAGATCTTCCGGAAACCGATCACGGAGCAGTACCCGGAGTTCAAGCGGGCCGTCTACCCACGGTTCCGGGGCCGCCACATGTTGCACCGGCACGAGAATGGCCTCGAGAAGTGCGTCGGCTGCTCCTTGTGTGCCGCCGCGTGCCCCTCCGACTGCATCCGGGTCGTTGCCGCCGAGAACACGGCCGACAACCGGGTCTCGGCGGGGGAGCGCTACGCCCGCATCTACGAGATCAACATGAGCCGCTGCATCTTCTGCGGCTACTGCGAGCTGGCCTGCCCGTTCGACGCGATCACGCTGGGCAACCAGTTCGAGATCTCCGAGTACTCCCGCGACGATCTGATCTACACGAAGGACATGCTCCTCACCGAGCCGATCAAACGGGTCCCCGTGCAGGACGCAGACCTCTTCGACACTCCGATCCCGGCGTACAAGACCTCGTCCTGATGGGAAACGTCCTCGTCTGGGTGATCTGGGTCGCTGCCGCGCTTTCCTGCATCGGGAGCGGCATCGCCGTGATCAGCTTCACGAACCCCTTCTACTCGGCGCTCGCGCTGATCGGCAACCTCGCTTCGCTCGCGGTGCTGTTCCTGCTCGCGTCGGCCGAGTTCGTCGCAGCGGCGCAGATCCTCGTCTACGCGGGTGCCGTGATGGTGATGTTCCTGTTCGTGATCGCATACCTCGGCGGGAGAGCCGACGCACCCTGGGCCGGCGGGCCCCGCTGGCTTCAGATCGGCGCCTTCGTCGTCGGTGCCGCCATCATGATCGAGGTAATCGTGGCCCTCGCCACCAAGGCCGGCGGCGGCCTGTCGAACGGCACCGAGATCACCCGCTCGTTCGGCAGCCCCGCCGAGATCGGTCGCCTCTTCCTCACCGACCATCTCCTTGCCTTCGAGATCACCTCGATCGTGCTGCTCATCGCCGCCGTCGGTGGCGTCGTGCTCGGCATGAAAACCCAGGCGGAGGGCGAAGCATCGTGATGGGCCCCGGGACGACCTGGTACATCGCCGTCGCTGCGGTTCTCTTCGGGATCGGCACGACAGGCGTGATCCTGCGTCGCAGTCCACTGATCGTTCTCCTGTCGCTCGAGATCATGCTGAACGCCTCGAACCTGGCGCTCGTCGGCTTCTCGCGGCAGTTCGCATCGGTTGACGGACAGATCTTCGCGATCTGCGTGATGGCGGTCGCCGCCGCCGAGGTGGTCGTCGGTCTCGGGCTCATCGTCGCCTTCACGCGCCGGAAGATGCCACTCGACGTCGATACGTTGACGGAGTTGCGCGGATGATCGTTGGCGCCTGGCTCTGTCTGCTCGCGCCTCTCGCGGGCGCACTGCTGATCACGCTCTCCGGCACGCACATCTCGCGATCGGCGGCGGCGTGGGTCTCCACGGGGTCGGTGTTCCTCGGCTTTGCCGGAGCCGTTGTGGCCTTCGTCCAGGTAGCGGGCGAGAGCGCCGCCGACCGCTCGCACCTCTCGACCGCGTACACCTGGCTCGGGGTGGGGCCATTCCAGGTCGCCATGCAGATCCTCGTCGATCCGGTCTCCCTGACGATGATGCTGATCATCACGGGCGTCGGCGGCCTGATCGTCTGGTACTCGGTCGGCTACATGAAGGGCGAGGACGAGGAGCGGCGCTACTTCGCCTACATGGCGCTCTTCGTCTTCTCGATGCTCATGCTCGTGATGGGCGGCAACCTGCTGCTACTGCTCGTCGGCTGGGGCCTCGTCGGACTCGCCTCCTACCTCCTGATCGGCTTCTACCACGATCGCCCCGAGGCGATCGCCGCCGCCAAGAAGGCGTTCCTGATGAATGCGATCGGCGACGCAGCGATGGCGCTCGCCTTCTTCCTGCTGATCGCGAAGACCGGCACGCTCGACTTCACTGCGAGCTTCAACGCTGCCTCGAGCGGCGCGCTCTCGTCGAGCACCGTGAACCTCGTCGCCCTCGGCCTGCTCGTCGGCGCGATCGCAAAGTCTGCCCAGTTGCCGCTCCACACATGGCTCCCGGACGCGATGGAGGGGCCGACCCCCGTCTCCGCCCTCATCCATGCGGCAACCATGGTCACCGCCGGGGTCTACCTGATCGTCCGCACGCACGAGATCTTCCAGGCGGCGCCGAACGTCCAGCACCTCTCGGCGGTGATCGGAGGGGTGACGATCATCGTCGCCGGCGTGATCGCCCTCGTACAGTGGGACATCAAGCGCGTGATCGCGTACTCGACGATGTCGCAGATCGGATACATGTTCCTCGCGGCCGGCGTCGGGGCGTATGGCTACGCGATGTTTCACCTGTTGACGCACGCGTTCTTCAAGGCCCTGCTGTTCCTCGCCGCCGGCGTGATCATCCATCACCTCGCCGGAGAGCAGGACATGCGAAAGATGGGTGGGCTCAGGAAGGCGATGCCCTACACCCACGCGGTGTTCCTCATCGGTGCACTCGCGCTTGCGGGTATCCCGCCGCTTGCCGGGTTCTGGTCGAAGGACGGAGTCATCTCGTCGGCGCTCGCGAGCGGTGGAGCGCTCGGATATACGCTGTTCGCCCTCGGGCTCGTTGGTGCCCTCCTCACGGGCGCGTACACGTTCAGGCTCTACTACCTCGTCTTTCGCGGAGAGCCATCGGAGCTGGTTCTCGAGCATGCGGATGGCCACGGGCACGATGGTCGAGGACGCGCCGAAGGCCCCCTTTCGATGCTCATCCCCGTCGGCGTGCTCGCAGTCCTGTCGGCGGTCGCCGGTTTGCTCGTCGTCCCCGGGCTGTGGGAGCCGTTCCTGCACTGGATCGACGGAGTCGCCGAGCCGCTCGTCGTGGCGACCGTGCTGCAGGACTATGTGACGAGCGCCGATGCGGTCTTACTCACCGCCGCCGGGCTGTGGATCGCGAGAGGAGCCTTCCTGGCCGGTCGCGAGATCGTCGGCGATGGCAGGTTCCGGCAAGCGCTTGAGCACAAGCTCTACTTCGACGAGCTCTACGACGCGGTGTTCTCCCGCCCCGCTCGGATCGTGGCTCACCTCCTGCGCGAAAACGTCGAGGAGCCCGTGATCCAGGGCTCGTTGGGCGAGATCGGGGCCGGAGTGCGTGAGGTCGCGGCTCGCACCGCCCGGCTCCAGACCGGCCTCCTGCGCTCGTACGCTCTTGTGATCACAGCCTCCGTGGCCGTGCTCGTCGTCGTCTTCATGGCGGTGCGCTGATGCTGACGAGCCTGCTCATCGTTCTGCCGCTTCTCGGCGCACTCGTCATCTGGGTATCCCCGCTGCCCCGCGAGGCCACGGCTGCACTCGCATTGCTCGTCGCCGTCGCAGAGGTGGCGCTCTGGATCGTCACCCTCGTCGGGTTCGATTTTACGACGCCGGTTCTTCAGGACTCCGCACAACGCGAGTGGTTCGGTGACCTCGGTGTCACCTACCACGTCGGGTTCTACGGGTTCTCGCTCTGGCTGGCCGGATTGACGGTTCTCGTCGGCGCGGCGGCGATCGGCTTCGGAGCGTGGGTCGGCCGCGACCGGGCCCGCGCGTACTTCGGGCTCGTGCTGTTCCTGATCGGGGCGGTCGTCGGCGTCTTCGCCTCCCAGGACCTCCTCCTGTTCTACGTCTTCTTCGAGGCGATGCTGATTCCGATCTACGTCCTCGTGGGTGTCTGGGGTGGCCCGAACCGCTCCTCCGCGACGATCACGTTCGTGATCTACACGATGGCCGGGTCGCTGCTGATGCTCGCCTCGATCGTCGTCTTCGGACTGAAGCAGGGAACGTTCAGCCTGATCGACGCTGGCACGAGCAGTAATGACTGGGTCTTCCTCGGCTTCCTCATCGCGTTTGCCGTCAAGGCTCCGCTGCTGCCGTTCCACGGCTGGCTGCGCACGGCCTACACGGAGGCACCACCCGAGATTGCCGCACTCCTCTCCGGCGTGGTCTCGAAAGCCGCCGTCTACGGGCTCATCTGGATCGTGCTGCGGCACTTCCCGATCCCGGTGGACCACTGGCGCACGGTAGTGCTCGTCCTTGCCGCGGTCGGCCTCGTCTACGGGTCGCTCCTCGCCTTCCGCCAGCCCGACGTCCGCGGGGTGATCGCGTACTCGTCGATGGGGCAGATGAGCCTCATCGTGCTCGGCATCTTCGCCGCTAACGACCTCGGCCTCGACGGTGCAATCCTGCATTCGGTCAGTCATGGTCTCGTCTCGGCCGCGATGTTCCTCCTCGCCGCGATGCTGATCGAGCGCACCGGCACCGACCGCTTCGCCGACCTCGGCGGCATGGCTCGCGGACGACCCGCGCTCGCGACGATCGTGATGGTCGTCGGAATGCTGACGCTGGCCGTGCCCGGCTCGGCGAACTTCGCCGGTGAGTTCGCGATCCTCGCGGGCGTGTTCGCGCAGGGCTGGGGGTATGCAGCCGTCGGGGCGGCCGCGATCGTCCTCGCGGCGATGTACACGCTGAGGCTCATCTCCGGCATCCTCCATCGAACGCGAGGCGACGCGGTACGTGCCGAGTCGCTCGACCTCCGCTTCGTCGAGCTCGCTCTCGTCGTCCCGCTGGTCGCGATCCTACTCGCGCTCTCGGTGTGGCCCTCGGCAATCACCGAGCGGTCGTTCCCCATCGGCCCCCCGACCTCGGCCACTCCGGAGACCGCCGAATGATCGCCGCGTCCATCGCAACCCCGATCGTTGACTGGCTCGCGCTCTCGCCTGCCCTTGCCCTCCTCGCCGCTGCCGCGCTGTGCCTGCTCGGAGCGGTGCTCGTACCGGTTTCGGTACGCCGCGCGTTCTCGGCGGCGGTAGCCGGGACGGGCTTCGCCGCCGCAGGAATTCTCGCTGCTGTCGTCTTCGGCCGTTCCCCCGAGCAACAGCTCCTGATTGCGGAATCACTGACGCGCGACCGCCTCGCGGCGCTGACGCAGATCCTCGTTGCCGGGTTCGGAGTGCTCGCCGTCCTCATCTCCTGGGGCGACCGGCGGCGCGACCACGTCGGCGAGTACTACGCGCTGCTCGCTGCGGCAGGCGGAGGGATGATCTTCTTCGTCTCGGCCGGAAACCTGCTGACGCTCTTCCTCGGGCTCGAATGGTTCTCGATCGCGCTCTACATCCTCGTCGCGCTCGACACGCATCGCAACGCCTCACTCGAGGCGGGGCTCAAATACCTGATCGTCGGGAGCTTCGGGTCGGCGGTGCTGCTCTTCGGTTCCGCGCTCACCTACGGCGCCACGGGCGAGCTCGGCTTCAACGCTATCCGGGAGGCGACGGGTGCGGACGATCCCCTGTTCGTGGCCGGAATGGCGATGATCATCGCCGGGCTCGCGTTCAAGGCCTCGGCCGCGCCGTTCCACATGTGGACGCCGGATGTCTACGAAGGTGCGCCGACACCGGTCACCGCCTTCATGTCGGCAGCGACCAAGGCCGTTGCGCTCGTCGTCACGCTCCGTGTCCTCGTGACCGCATTCCCGGAGCAGGCCGAGATCTGGTCGATCGCAGTCGCCGTGATCGCCGTCGCCTCTCTCGTCGTCGGCAACCTGGCTGCGCTCGCGCAGACGAACGTCAAACGGCTCCTCGCATATTCGTCCGTCTCACAGGCCGGCTTCATGCTCATCGCGATCGCGGCAGACAACGATCTCGGTGGGAAGGCGTTGCTCTACTACCTGATCCCGTACGGCGCCGCATCTGCCGGAGCCTTCGCCGTCGTCGCGGCCCGCGAACGTGAGCTCGGCCGGGAGGTGACGCTCGCCACGCTGGAGGGCTGGGGGTGGGAGCGGCCCTTCTACGGTGCCGCCATGTGGGTGTTCATGCTCGCGTTCGCCGGCTTCCCGCTCACGGGCGGGATGATCGGAAAGTTCTATGTCTTCAGCGCCGCCTACGAGGCCGGCTGGTGGTGGCTGATCGTAATCGGCGTCGTTGCCACTGCCGTCAGCGTCTACTACTACCTCGCGGTCGTGCGGTCCCTGTACATGCGACCCGCGTCGGCCCGGGCCGACCTCGTCGTCGCCGGCGGCTCGCCGGCGCCCGACCCGGCGCTCGAGCTCGCGATCGGCGCCGCGGTCGTCGTCACCGTCGGCTCCTTCTTCTTCGTGCAGCCGCTGATCGACCTGGCCGGCAAGGCCGTCCTCTCGCTGCCCTTCTAGGGCGTCCCGATCCACCCTGCTCACGGTGGATCGCTATTCTGGGCCGATGATCTCTCTCACCTGGCTCGGGCACGCCGCATTCCGTTTCGACACGCCGTCCGGAAAACGGATCTACGTCGATCCGTGGCTGACCGGCAACCCGTCGTGTCCCGCATCGGAGCTCGAGCCCGAACGCATTGACGCGATCCTCGTCACGCACGGCCACGACGATCACGTCGGCGACGCTGTCGCTCTGGCGCGTGGGTTCGACTGCCCCGTGATCTGTCAGGTCGAGCTGCGGAGGCTCCTCGAGGATGAGATCGGGGCCGACATGACGCAGGCACTGAACAAGGGCGGTGGACGCGAGCTCCTCGGCTCGCACGTGACCCTGACCCACGCAAACCATTCGTCGTCCTACAACGGCTCCTACTCCGGCGAGTCGTGCGGGTTCGTCGTCGAGACCCCGGGGGCGCCGACGCTCTACTTTGCTGGCGACACCAATGTCTTCGCAGACATGGCGCTGATCGGCCGGATCTACGACCCTGCCGTCGCCATCCTGCCGATCGGCGACCACTTCACGATGGGGCCACGCGAGGCGGCAGCGGCAGCCGAGCTCGTGGGGGCAAAGCGTATGCTCGCAAGCCACTACGGGACGTTCCCGTTGCTAACCGGAACGCCGGAGGCGCTGCGGACGCTCTTGCCCGCGGGCATCGAGCTCCTGGTACCGGCGCCGGGCGAGACCGTGTCGTTGTGACCGGGTAGGAACGCTGGTTCGGGGCAACGGGACGGAAAGCTCCTGCCGTTGTGCCTGTGGGGGGATCGGGCCGTGCAGGCCGGTGGCCTGTGGGGGCCCATCCCCACACGGAGCGCACCGTCCGGGTGGAGCACACCGAGAAGAGAAGAAACGTGTCCCGCCCGGACGGGAAGCGGCCTGACGGGCCCGACGAGATGCAACGCCCGCGCAAAACGG
>SHVL01000043.1 GCA_009694305.1 Thermoleophilia bacterium | reverse complement strand
GCCGCCGCCCGGACGCGCCGACGACCTGAGGGCCGCAAACCACGCGCACGGACTCCGGATCGACCCCGACACAAACCAAAACGGCATCCACGGCGACTTCGACCTCCAACGCGCAGTCGCAGCAGTCACGAACGCGGCCGCCTGACACGTTCCAAGTGACGCCTCTGCCAAGCACTCTCGGTGTCGGTGCAGCAACAATGGCGGTCTCCACCAATCAAAGTGAAAGCAGCGGGGATGGCGATCGACAGAGAGACGGTGTTGCACGTTGCGCGACTCGCGCGGCTCGACCTCACCGCGGCAGAGGCTGACCGTTTGACCCTCGAACTCGGTGCGATCCTCGAGGCGGTCTCGAAGGTGGCAGAACTCGACCTCACCGATGTGCCGCCGACGTCGCATCCCCTCGACCTCGTGAACGTCTGGGCCGACGACGAGCCGCGACCGTCTCTGGCTCTCGACGAGGCACTTGCGAACGCGCCCGCCCGCGAGGGTGACCTGTTTCGGGTGCCACCGACGCACGGCCCGGAGGTGTCGGCGTGATCGACACGCTGCGCCTGACAGCCGAGGGGGCGTTGGCGCTGATCGAGAGCCGCGAGGTCACCTCCGCCGAGCTTCACGCTGCGTACGTCGCCGCAGCCGGCGCGAGGGATGAGGAGCTCCACGCGTATCTCCGCCTGGTTGACGCAGCCGAGGGAACGGGCGTGCCGATCGCCCTGAAGGACGTCATCTCTACGAAGGGTGTCGAGACCACCGCGGGCTCGAAGATCCTTGCCGGCTACGTCCCGGTCTTCGACGCGACGGTTGCAGCGCGCTGCAAGGCGGCCGGCATGCCGATCATCGGCAAGACCAACACGGACGAGTTTGCAATGGGCTCGTCCACCGAAAACTCCGCGTATGGCCCGTCGTTCAATCCGTGGGATCCGACGCGCGTCCCGGGCGGATCGGGTGGCGGTACGGCCGCCGCGGTGTCGGGCGGACTCGCACCCTGGGGTCTCGGCTCCGACACGGGCGGCTCGATCAAGCAGCCGTCTGCGCTCTGTGGCAACGTCGGGTTACGCCCGACCTATGGCACGGTCTCGCGGTTTGGCGTGGTTGCCTTCGCCTCGAGTCTCGATCAGGTTGGCCCGGTTGCCAAGACCGTGCGCGACGTGGCATTGCTCTATTCGATCATCGCCGGTCGGGACGAGAACGACTCCACGACGGTCGAGTTGCCCGAGATCGTCGAGCTGCCGACTGCGGAGACGCTTGCCGGCGTGCGCATCGGGATCCCGAAGCAGGTGTGGGATCTTGCGGGCATCGAGCCCGGCGTTCGCGCATCGTTCGAGACCGCAATCGAGACCGCTCGCTCTCTCGGCGCCGAGATCGGCGAGTGCGACCTGCCGCTCTCCTTCGACTACGGGATGGCCTGTTACTACCTCATCGCTCCCGCCGAGGCATCCTCCAACCTGGCCCGCTTCGACGGTGTGCGCTACGGCCCCCGGGTCGATGCGCCGACGTATCGCGAGATGGTCGAGCAGACCCGCGACGCGGGGTTCGGCGACGAGCCGAAACGTCGGATCATGCTCGGCACCTACGCGCTCTCCGCGGGCTACTACGACGCCTTCTACGGTCAGGCACAGCGCGTCCGCACGCTCCTGATGCGCGAGCACCGCGCCGCACTCGACGCATTCGACCTCATCGCGACGCCGACGTCGCCGACGGTGGCGTTCCCGGTCGGTGAGCGAGCGGCCGACCCTCTTGCGATGTATGCCTGCGATGTGATGACGATCCCGTCGTGTCTGGCCGGTCTTCCCGGCCTGAATATCCCTTCCGGCCTCTCGGAGGGGCTGCCGGTCGGACTGCAGTTGATCGGCCCGCAGTTCGGTGAGAACGCGCTTTTCCGGGCCGGTTATGCGCTCGAGTGCGCCATCGGCTTCGACACCGTGCCGGAGCGACTGCGATGAGCACGACCTGGGAGACCGTCGTCGGCCTCGAGATCCACGTGCAGTTGAAGACGCGGACGAAGATGTTCTGCCGCTGTGCCGCCGGGTACGGAGCGGGGGAGAACACCCGGACGTGCCCCGTCTGTCTCGGCTTCCCGGGCGCGTTACCCGTGATGAATCGGACTGCCGTGGAATGGACCGTGAAGCTCGGCCTCGCGCTCGGTTGCGAGATCGCACCGCGTGCGGTGTTCGCGCGGAAGAACTACTTCTATCCCGATCTTCCCAAGGGCTATCAGATTTCGCAATATGATAAGCCGTCTTGCGAAAAAGGTAATATGATAGTTCCCATGCCGGACGGGGAGCTCGAGATCGGAATCGTGCGCGCCCATCTGGAAGAGGATGCGGCAAAGACGGTGCACATGGGCGGCCATTCCGGTCGGATCGGCGGCGCCGAATACTCGCTCGTGGACTACAACCGTGGTGGCACGCCGCTGCTCGAGATCGTCACCGCACCGGACATCCATTCCTCGGAGGAGGCCAAGCGGTTCCTCCTTCTGCTCCGCCAGACGGTCGTCGAGCTCGGTATCTCCGACGCCGAGATGGAAAAGGGCACGCTCCGGGTGGACGCGAATGTCTCCGTGCGTCCCGCAGGCTCCGACGAGCTGCGGACGCGCTGCGAGATCAAGAACATGAACTCGTTCAACTACATCGCGCGCGGAATCGATGCCGAGGCGGCGCGGCAGGTTGCGATCTGGGAGTCCGGCGGCGAGGTCAAGCAGGAGACGTTCGACTTCGACGCGGGAACGGGAACGCTCACGCCACGCCGCTCGAAGGAGGAGGCGGACGACTACCGCTATTTCCCCGAGCCCGACCTCGTGCCGGTCGAGCCCTCCGCCGAGATGATCGAACGACTGCGGGGAGAGCTCACCGAGACGCCCGCAGCACGCGTTGTCCGGCTTGGCCTGGATCTCGACCTCGAACGGGCGCTCGTGCTCGTCACCGGAGGCCTCGACGGGCTCTACGCAGCCACGGTTGCCGCAGGCGCAGATCGGCTGGCCGCCTCGAACGTGATCGCCAACAACCTCGTCGGTGCAGGGGTTGACCCCGCAGCCGTTGACGCGGCCGAGCTGGCAAAGCTCGTCGCAGCACGAGAGCGGATTCCACGAGTCGCCTTCGACGAGGCGATCGCGAGGTCGGGTGACCCGGACTTCTCTGCCGATCCATTCCTCGCGCAGGAGGTCGTCAGTGACGCCTCGGAGCTCGATCCGGTGATCGACGCGATCATCGCCGCCAACCCCGGGCAGGTTGCGGCATTCAGGGGCGGCAAGGAAGGGCTGCTCGGGTTCTTCGTCGGCCAGGTGATGAAGGAGACGGGCGGCCAGGCCGATCCACGGGCCGTGAGCGAGATCGTGCGCGCGAAACTGCTCGGCTGACGGCCCGGAGGGCAGAACACGGGGCCGCCTCTCCCTCCATCACCAGTCCTCCACCCGTCGTCGGGTTGTCCAAGAATCGGTACAGGACGGGAGCCGGTACACCCGTTCTGGCATCCTTGAGGTATGCGCCGCGTGCTGATCTGGCTTCTTGCCCTGCCCTTTGCGGCCGTGAGCGTGCTCACCGGACATGCGATTGCCTACCGGGCGCTCGGAGTGCCCGGGGGAGATGTTCACGACTATCTCGATCATGCCCCGCAGGCCGTGCTGATCCTTGCAACGCTCGCACTGCTCGGGCTTGCAGTGGACGCGCGTTCACGGCGACGCTCCACGGCCCCGGTCGCGGTTCTCGCAGTCAGCGCGTTCATCGTGCAGGAACATCTCGAGAGACTGCTCGCTACAGGACAGCTCTCGTTCCTGCTCACGAGCCCCGTGCTCTGGCTCGGAATCGCCTTGCAGGTCCCGCTTGCGGTCGCCGTCTGGTGTATCGCGCGCAGGCTTGCCGAGGACATCGCCGCGCCGCTGCGCCGAAGCATTCCCCGACGCGCATGGTTCTCGCCGGGTCAAGCCGGAATCGTCCGGCAGCCGTGCGTCGCCGACGACCTCTGGGCGGGTTCAGCGCGCGGTCCTCCGAGCAGCGCCTGACCTCGTTACCCGCCGTCTCATCGAGCGCGGCATCAGAGAGATTCCAGGAGGATCAGATGCGTCGAACACTCGTCCTTGCGCTCGCACTCTTTGCGATGGCGATTCCCGCGGCAGCAACCGCCACGTCGGCGGTCGCGAAGCCGGTCGTGATCCAGATCAATGTGGTCAACGGCAAGGTGATGGGTGGCATCAAGCGCCCGTCCGTCAAGAAGGGCCGTACGGTGCGGTTCGTGATCCGCACGAACGCCGGCACCGGGGTACACCTGCACGGGTACGACATCGAGAAGACGCCAAAGAAGGGGACTCCGACGGTGATCCAGTTCGTCGCGAAGGTCCCGGGCCGATTCGAGTTCGAGCTTCACCACCCTGACGTGTTGCTTGCCCAGTTGACGGTCAGGCCCTGACCGGCACACTGCTTCCGCGCGTTGTTGCCCACGGGATCGGGGGAGTCCAGGATCTCCCCGTTCCCGCGTGGCTGTTCTACTGGGGCGGAGCGGTGGTGCTCGTCGCCTCGTTCGTCGCTCTCGGTGCGCTGTGGAAGACGCCGCAGCTCGAGGCCCACTCGACCGGACTCGATCTGGGACAGGTGTTCAGCCGGCTCATCCTCGGGCCGCTGCGGGTTCTCGTCCAGGCTATTTCGGTGCTGCTCCTCGCGCTCGTCTTTGCGACGGCCCTCGTGGGCACCTCCGATTCGCGTACGAACCTCGCTCCCACCTGGGTCTATGTCATCTTCTGGCTGGGCCTACCACTGCTCTCGGTGTTCTTCGGCAACGTCTGGCGGGCCCTCAGCCCCTGGGGTGCGCTCGCCGACGCGTTCGTCTGGCTGTGGGAGCGTGGCGGTCGAAAGGCGCGGCCGCTCGCTGTCTACTCCGAGCGGTTCGGACGCTACCCCGGGGCTATGGCCCTCTTTGCCTTCGTCGCTCTCGAGTTGTGTTACCCCGATCCCTCGGGCCCTCGGGTTCTCGCCTTCGCGATTGCCCTCTACACCTACATCACGCTCTTCGGCATGCTGGCGTTCGGTCGCAAGACATGGTCGGAGCGCGGTGAGGGATTTGCGATCCTGTTCGCCTATATCGCTCGGATCGCGCCGCTCTGTGAGCGCGGAGGGCGGATTCGCATCCGGGTGCCGCTCACCGGCCTCGCTGGAGCCGAGCCGGCCCGCGGCTCGATCCTGTTCATCGCCGTTGCGCTCGGGTCGGTCGCATTCGACGGGTACAGCCGTACGATCACCTGGCAGGATCTCGTGGCGCGCGTCGAAGCCCCCTACGTGATCGACCGCCCGGGCACGGGCGAGATCCTTACGACGGGTCTCAATCTCGCTGGATTGACAGCGGCGATCCTCATCGTGCTCGGCGCGTACCTTGCGGCGTGCGGCCTTGCCCGGTCGATGGTTCGGACTCCTCGGTCGCTCGTGCCCGAGTTTGCCCTCTCGCTCGTGCCCATCGCCCTCGTCTACGCCGTCGCCCACTACTTCTCGCTGTTCGTGATCCAGGGACAGTTCATGGCTCCGCTCGCATCGGATCCCTTCGGCCGCGGGTGGGACATCTTCGGTACGGCCGGCGTGCGTCCCGACATCGCTCTGTTGACACCGAACGCGATCTGGTACGTCCAGGCGGGAGCACTGGTGCTCGGCCACGTCGCTGGTCTGGCAGTCGCTCATGATCGCGCCGTCGGGATCTTCAGTGACCGTGAAGATGCGCTTCGCAGCCAGTATGCGATGCTGGCGCTCATGGTCGCGTACACAGTGGGCGGCCTCTGGTTGCTCTCGCGCGGATGAATGTGCTTGCGCACGGAGGCACGCCGGGTCTGCTCGCCGAGGCGTCGATAGGGCTAGTCGTCGGTGGCTTGCTTGCCGTCGTCTGGTTCAGGGAGCGACACCGGCGGGCCCGGGTCGAGCGTCCCGCCGAGCCTCCGATGCGGGAAGAGGCGTGAGGAAGCCCGCGTAGAGCAGCAATGCGGCGACGGTCGAGAAGAGCGCAGTCTCGGCCACGCCGAGGCCCGCGAGTGCGCTCCCGAGTGCCGCGACGAGCAGGCCGGCGAGGATGAGCGCGTTACCCAGAGGGCGGCTACGAATCCCGAACAGGGCGACCCCGACCGCGGCTAGGGTGCCGAGCGAGTTCGCCACGATCGCGAGCAGGCGTGCCGGGAAGAGAGCCAGATAGGCCTGGGCTTCGGGAATCGACGCTCCGCTGACCGGCACTGTCAGGGGCACGGCCACGGCCACGCCAACGGCGAGGCCGATGTAGACAAGGGTCAGCGGTGCGATCCCTCTGACTCCCATCCGGAGCAGCGACCCGGCGCCGAGGAGTGCGGCAGCTAGGAGTCCGCCGAAGAGGTAGTAGACGCGGAAGGCAGGATCGCTCCACCCGGCCGCAGCGCCCCACGCAAGGGCGCCCGAGCCGACGGCGAACGCCGCGAGCGCCCCTGACCAGGCGAGAAGGTCGACTGCCCTGTCTCGCCGGTAGCGGCGTACGAGGTCGGCGCTCAGTCGGAGTGAGACGAGTGTTGCGACAAAGGCGAGAAGTGCTTCCACGACCGCAGAGCGTACTTGCCGCGCCTTCCCGTCAGTAGCCGGTGTGCCACCGTTAGAGTCTTACGAGATGCCTCAGAAACGTTATCTGCTGACGCCGGGCCCGACGCCCGTCCCACCCGAGGTTCTGGCGGCGATGGCCGAGCCCGTCACGCATCACCGCTCCCCGGACTTCAAGGATGTCTTCACCGAGGCACTCGCACGTCTGAAGCAGGTCTTTCGCACCGAGAACGACGTGCTCGTCTTCACGGCTTCGGGCACCGGTGCCTTCGAGTCCGCGGTTGTCAACCTGCTCTCGCCGGGGGAGCGAGTTCTGGTCGTGTCGCACGGCGAGTTCGGAACGCGGTGGCAGAAGCTCGCGACCGCCTTCGGCTGCGACGTCGTTCCGTTGAACTACGAGTGGGGGGAGCAGCCCCGGGCCGAGGACGTCGCCCGGGTGCTCGCCGAGAGTCGGGCAAAGGTGGCGCTCCTCGTCCACTCCGAGACGTCCACCGGCGTCGTCTCCGACATTCGCGCACTCGTTGCCGCCTGTAACGACGCGGGCGCGCTCTCGGTCGTAGACGCGATCTCCAGTCTGGGTGCGGTGCCGCTCGAGACGGACGGCTGGGGCATCGACGTGGTCGTCACCGGCTCCCAGAAGGCTCTGATGACGCCGCCGGGCCTTGCGTTTGCTGCCATCTCGGAGCGCGCCTGGGCACGGACTGCGCAGGCAACGCTCCCGCGGTTCTACTGGGACTGGGCTCGGGCCCGGACGAATCAGGAGAAGGGGAGCACCCCGTTTACTCCGGCGACCTCCACGGTCGTGGCCCTCAACGTCGCCCTGCGCTTGATCCTTGCAGACGGCCTCGAGAGCGTCTATGCCCGCCACGTCGCACTCGGGCGCGCTTGCCGGGCCGGCGCCAGGGCGATGGGGCTCGAGCTGTACTCGCCCGATGACGACGGCGCGGCGGTCTTGACGGGGATCCTGACACCGCCGGGCATCGATGCGGTCGCCCTGCGCCTTGCTCTCCGCGACCGCTATGGCATTACGATCGCGGGTGGCCACGGCGACCTCACGGGCCGTCTGTTCCGGATCGGCCACATCGGCTACGTTGACATATTCGACATCACGACCGCTCTTGGTGCGGTCGAGCTAGAGCTGGTCGAGAGGGGCGCAACGGTCGAGAGGGGCGCCGCCGTCGCTGCCGCGCTCGCCGCGTACGAGTCGGGAACCTGACGATGAGAGTGCTGGTTCGCGAGCCGATCGCCGAGACGGGAGTCGCGCTCCTGCGGTCGAAGTTCGACGTGGACGAGGATCAGACGACGCCGCTCGAGGAGATCATCGGCCACTACGACGCCATCGTGATCCGTTCGGCGACGAAGCTCACGGCCGATCTCATCGAACGGGGCGTCAACCTCAAGATGATCGGGCGCGCCGGTGTCGGCGTGGACAACGTCGATGTCGAGGCTGCGACGAGGCGGGGCATCGTCGTCGCGAACGCCCCTGAATCGACCGTCGTCTCGGCTGCCGAGCAGACCGTTGGATTGATGGTGGCGCTCGCGCGCAACATTCCGCAGGCGCATGCGGCTCTCAAGCAGGGCCGGTGGGAGCGGTCGAAGTGGGGTGGAGTCGAGCTCGAAGGGAAGACCCTCGGTGTCCTCGGCTTCGGCCGGATCGGCCAGCAGGTCGCGCGCCGCGCCATCGGCCTCGGCATGCGCGTCATCGCGTACGACCCGTTCGTCACCGACGAGCGCTTCCGCGAGTTGGGTGTCGATTATGCACCGTCGGAGGATGCTGTGTTCGCAGCGTCCGACTTTCTCACCCTGCACTCACCTCTCACCGACGAGACCCGTGGAATGGTCAATCGCGAGTCGATCGCGAAGATGAAGAACGGTGCCCGCCTCATCAATGCAGCGCGAGGAGACCTCGTTGACGAGGAGGCCCTGGCCGAGGCGCTCACGTCCGGCAAGCTCGCGGGCGCGGCCCTCGACGTGTTCTCCGCGGAGCCCTACGAAGGGCCGCTCCTGGAACTCGACAACGTTGTCGCAACACCTCATCTAGCGGCATCTACCGACGAAGCGCAGGACCGCGCAGGGGTGATCATCGCCGAGCAGGTGGTTGCCGCGCTCGAGGGTGTGCCGGTCTCGAACGCGGTCAACATCCCGATCGTGGACAAGGCATCCCTGGAGACCCTCGGCCCTTTCGTCCCTCTCGCCGCAAAGCTCGGCAGGCTTGCCGTCGAGCTTGCCGGGGGCCGTCCACGTCGGGTTGTGGTCTCGGTGCACGGCCCGCTCGCCGACTTCGACACGCGACTCCTGACCGTCGCCGCGCTGAACGGCATCTTCCAGGGACGGGTCGATCAGGTCGTCAACTTCGTCAATGCCTCGCTGCTCGCAGCCGAGAGTGGGATCACCGTCTCGGAGGAGAGGCTGCGCGGATCGCGCGACTACACGAACACGGTCGAGGTTCGTGTCACGGCGCAGGACGGGCAGGAGATCGAGGTCTCCGGAACGACGATCGGGCCCGAACCGCGCCTCTTTCTCGCGAGCGCGTACGGGTTCGGGATCGACATCGAGCTTGCACCCGACATGGTGTTCTTTCAGTACGACGATGTGCCCGGCGTGATCGGGAAGGTCGGGACGTTGTTTGGAGCGAACGGTGCAAACATCGCCAACATGGCGGTGTCGCGCACGCGGGACGGCCAGAGGGCGCTGATGGCACTCTCCGTGGACGCGCCCCCCTCCGAAGCGCTGATCGACGAGATGCACGCCGTCGGCTTCGGCGATGCGATCTTCATCGACCTCGAGTAGCGACGGACGGGCGGCGCCCGGGTCGTCGGGCAGTTCGCTCTGACGGCGGCGATAGACGGCGCGTATCGACAGCGTGCACGCAGACGGTTGGTTCCGGTCGTCTACCGACCCGTGCTTCTACAATCGCACGATGCCCTGGCCCGAACCCGTCGAGCGCGTAGCAGCCTTCCTCAGAACCGCAGGAGCCGAAGCCCGGCTCGAAGAGCTCGGAGCCGACACGCCAACGGCGCAGGCAGCGGCGGAAGCGATCGGCTGCGCCCTCGAGCAGATCGTCAAGTCCCTCGTCTTCGTCTGCGGCACACGGCCCATCCTGGCCCTGCTTCCCGGTAACCGGCGGGCCGACCCGGCAAAGATCGCGCTGGCCGCCGGGGCGACCGAAGCGCGGGTTGCGCGCCCTGCCGAGGTGCTCACGACCACCGGGTTCGCGCCCGGAGCCGTGTCGCCCGTTCCTCCTCCACCCGGCACGCTCGTCCTCGTCGAGCAGTCGATTCTGTTCACGCCGGTCGTGTGGGTCGGTGGAGGATCCAAGCAGCACATGGTGATGCTCTCTCCGCATGAGCTCGTCCGTTTGACACGCGGTACCCTCGTGGACATCGTCGAGGACGTGTGACCAGCATGGGGGTAGTCTCTAGGCTTTCCCCCCACACAGGGCATGAAGACCCCGAGCATGGAGGCGCATGATGCAGGAGACCGAGAAGATCTGGATGAACGGCAAGCTCGTGGACTGGGCCGACGCGACGGTGCACGTCGGCGTTCATGCATTGCACTACGGCTCCGGGGTGTTCGAGGGCGTGCGCTGCTACGAGACTCCACAGGGGCCCGCGATCTTCCGACTTGCCGATCACATGCAGCGCCTGCACGACTCGGCCCGCCTCCTGTACCTGGAGATCCCCTTCTCGGTCGAGGCCCTGCGCACGGCAACCCATGATCTGATTCGCGCGAACGGGTTGCCGGCGTCCTACATCAGGCCGATCGCCTTCTGCGGCTACGGTCATCTCGGCGTGCATGCGCATGGCAACCCCATCGAGACCGTGATCATGAGCTGGCCGTGGGGCGCCTACCTCGGCGAGACCTCACTCGAGCAGGGCATCACGGCCTGCGTCTCATCCTGGAAGAGGGTCGGCCCCAACACGATTCCCCACGCCTCCAAGGCGAGTGGGGTCTACCTCAACTCGATGCTCGCCACGAGCGAGGCGCGCCGGGGAGGGTACGACGAGGCCATCCTGCTGACCGACGACGGGTATGTCGCCGACGGGCCGGGAGAGAACATCTTCATCGTCAAGGACGGCGTCATCCGCACGCCGCCGCTCTCGACGTCGATTTTGCCCGGACTGACCCGTGAGGCCGTGATCACGATAGCCCGGGATCTCGGGTACGTCGTCGAGGAGACACCGTTGATCCGCTCCGACCTCTACCTGGCGGACGAGTTCTTCATGACCGGCACCGCCGCCGAGGTCACACCGGTGCGCGTGGTGGACGATCAGGAGCTAGGGGTTGGCCCGATCAGCAGGGAGATCCAGACCAGCTATCTCGATACCGTCAACGGCCGCAACGACCGGTGGTCGCACTGGCTCGACCACGTCGAGGGGTTCGTCGCGAAGGCGTAGCTAGCGGGCGCGCCTGGCGGTGCCGCGAAGACCGGCGACGACGCGGGCCTGATCGTCAACGGAGAGGGCCGAGCCGCTCGGAAGACAGAGCCCCTGCTCGAACAGGCGGGCAGAGACATTGCCTCCGTAGCTCGGGTCGCCGGCGAAGAAGGGCTGGAGATGCATTGGCTTCCAGACGGGCCGGGCCTCGATGTCCAGCTCCTCGAGGGCAAGGCGGATCGCTTCGCGGTCGGTTCCGAACACGTTCGGCTCCACCAGAATGCACGTCAGCCAGTGGTTGCTCGTCCCGTAGGGCGCCTCGGGCATGAAGGTGATTCCTGGCTCGTCTCCGAGGTGCTCGCGGTACCGCACATTCACCGCTCTCCGCGCCGCAACCCGGTCGGGCAAGGCGAGCAGCTGTGCCCTGCCGAGAGCGGCAAGGACGTTGCTGAGCCGGTAGTTGAACCCGAGCTCGGAATGCTCGTAGTGCGGAGCAGCGTCTCGTGCCTGCATCGAGAGCTTGCGTGCGTGCTCGATCATCTCCCGGTCTGCCGAGACCAGCATGCCGCCGCCGCTCGTCGTGATGATCTTGTTGCCGTTGAAGGAGAAGGCAGCGAGTAGCCCCTGGCCGCCGGACTGCTGGCCGCCGTAGGTTGCGCCGAGCGACTCGGCTGCATCCTGGAGCAGGAGCACCTCGTGCCGGTCACAGACGGCCCGAAGCGCGTCGTAGTCGCAGCACTGGCCGTAGAGGTCAACGGCGAGGACGGCGCGCACCCGTCCTCCGTGCCGCCGTCTGTCTGTGAGTGCCTCGTCGAGCAGGCCGGGGTTCATCGTCCAACTCGCGGTATCGCAGTCCACGAACACCGTGGCGGCACCGGTGTAGCGGATCGCGTTCGCGCTTGCCGCGAACGTGAGGGACGAACAGATGACCTCGTCCCCGACGCCGATCCCGAGCACGACCAGCGAGAGATGAAGCGCCGCCGTACCGCTCGAGAGAGCAAGGGCGTTGGGCACCCCGACGGTGTCTATGAACTCCTGCTCGAAGGCGTCCACATGTGGCCCGAGGGGGGCAAGCCAGTTGGAGGAGATCGCGTCCTCGACGAACTCGATCTCGCGGCCCGAGGGATGCGGGGGTGAAAGGTAGATGCGGGCCATCCGCGGCGAGCCTACCGTTCCGCCGCTCGTCGGGACTCGTGAACGGGGAGTTCTACCCGGTCAGGGAGGGGGTGGAGCCTGCGCCTCTCGGCCCACGACCAGCGTGACCTTCAGCCCACGTCCGGCGGCACGGCCCGGTTGTGGCTTCTGTTCGAGCACGAACCCCTCTGGCCCGACCGCATACGTGACCGTCGTCTTCGCCCCGAGAGCGCGCAGGCGCTCCCGGGCAGCGGTGGCGCTCGAACCGACGAGATTCGGGATGAGACCATAGCGGGGGTCGGGACGCGAGACGTAGAGCCGGACGACGTCTTTCGCCGAGAGAAAACCGTTGCGCGGCTCCTGTTTGATGACCAGTCCCGTCCTCGTTCCGGCCCGGGCAGGAATGCCGATCAACTCGCTCGCGAGCCTGCGCAATGCGAGGGACTCGCTGGCGGCGACGACGGTCTTGCCGACGACGAATGGCACGGTCACCTCGTTGGGGTAGCACTCTGCCCGCGCCAGTGGGCCCTGACCCGCGAAGTAGGAGACCACGCGAGTTCCGGGGCACACCCCGTTGTCGATCCGGTACGCACCCTGCCGCCAGACGATCCGTCTCTCCTGTACGGCGAGGTACGGCGTCGGCGAGAATGCCTCGGGTTGAATCTTGAATCGCCTGTCGGCCCGCGTCATGAAGGACTTCCAGATCAGCGCCGGTAGCGTCCCTCCTGCGACCGGCTTGCCGCCGAACTCGGTCAGCATGGGCTTGAGCTCGTCGGGATATCCGACCCACACGGCGACGGCAAGTTGTGGCGTGTAGCCGACAAACCAGGCGTCGCCGTAGTTGTCGGTGGTGCCGGTTTTCCCGGCTGCCGCCCTGTCGGCGAGCGCCGCTCTCTTGCCCGTCCCCTCGCTGACGACACGGCTCAGAATCGACGTGAGGAGATCAGCCTGACCGGTGGTCATCGTCGGGTACGGCACGGGCCGGTTCTCCGTTACGCGTCCGGTACGGGCAAACTCGACTCGCTCGATTACGCGGGGCCGGTCCTGCATGAGTGAGCCGTCCAGCCTGACTCCGTGGTTCGCGAACGTGGCGTACGCCCGCGTCATGTCGAGAGGGTTGACGGCGACGGCTCCGAGGCCGATCGAAAAGTACGGGTCGAGCTCGCTGCGGATGCCGAGCGCGTGAGCGGTCGCGACGATCGACTTTGGCCCCACGAGCTTCGTCAGCTGGGCGTACACCGCGTTGTCGGAGGAGACCATGGCGCGGGCGAGGTCTACCCGGCCGAGGTAGGAGTCCTCGTAGTTCGTGACGTGCCAGATCCTGTCGCCTGCATCGATGTTCACCGGCTTCGACTCGAATGTCGTGACCGGTGAGATTCCCTGTCGCAGCGCCGACGCGAGGACGATCGGCTTGAAGGACGAGCCGGGCTGGCGTTCGGCCTGTGTCGCGAGATTGAACTGACTCTCACGGAAGTTCGATCCGCCGACCATGGCCCGCACTGCGCCCGTTCGGGGATCGATTGCGACGAGTGCGGCCGAGGGGCCGTCGGGGGTGCGCAGCACGCTGTCGATCGCTTGCCTCGCCGTCTCCTGCAGTTGGAGGTCGATCGTGGAGGTGACCTTGAGACCTCCTCCGAACACGCGGCCGGCGCCGTACTTCGCGATCAGCTGATCCTTGACGTAGTTGACGAAATGCTGGGCAGGCCCCCGGGTTCCCGGGAGACGCACGTCGCTCGCCTTGGGGAGCGGTGAACGGGAGGCAGTGCGCAACTGACGGGCCGTGATCTTGCCCTGCGAGAACATCGTCCTGAGCACGTAGCGCCGTCGCAGCTTCGCAGCATGCGGATGCTGGGTTGGGTCGTAGAGCGAAGGGTCGGCCGGTAGGCCGGCGAGGAGCGCTGATTCCGGCAACGTCAGGTCCCGTGCGGCCTTGTCGAAGTAGGTGCGTGCCGCCTGTTGGATCCCGTAGGCGCCGTTCCCGAAGTAGATCGTGTTGAGGTAGGCCAGGAGGATTCGATCCTTCGGCCAGCGCTGCTCGAGTTGCCAGGCTAGGGCCCCCTCACGCACCTTGCGTGCGATCGTTCGCTCGTTACGGACGTAGGCGTTCTTGACGAACTGCTGCGTGATCGTCGAGCCTCCCTCGACGATATTCTGCGACCGGATGTCCTGCCAGAGGGCGCGAGCAGTGCCGCGGGTGTCTACCCCGTTGTGCCAGTAGAACCGTTGATCCTCTACCGAGACGATCGCCTGTCGCATGATCGGCGAGATGCTGCGGATGTTGTTCAGCAGGACGCGGCTCTCGTTGCCCCGAATGACGGTGAGCACCGAGACGCCGTTCGCGGCGTAGATGACTCCGTCCACCTGTGATCGCTGTGCCGCGGGATCGAGCAGGGGTACTTCGCTCGCGATAGCGCGAATCAGTCCGAACGAGAACGCCGTCCCCGCGAGCACGACCAGCACGGTGAGCACTGCGAGGAGACGCAGCTTCCGGATCCGGCCTCGCTTCCGCGGGACCCTCATACCTCGACGCAGCCTCACGCCTAAAAGTCTAGCCCCGTTTTCGCGCCCGACCCGTTGGCGTAAGGATTTCGGGCAAGCCTGAACGGGTTGGCACTATGTCCGAAGCCGTCAGGGGCACAGAAGTGCGATGATCTCGTCGCCGTAGCGTTCGATCCTCTTTGGTCCGAAACCCTTGACACCGGCAAGGTCTGAGAGTGTCAGCGGCTTCGTCGCAGCCAGTTCGCGCAGCGTGGCATCGGAGAAGAGGACGTAGGCGGGCACGCTGTCTGCCAACGACCGCTCGCGCCTCCAGCTTCGAAGGCGCTCGGCGGCGTCGTCGTCAACCGGGCCAGAGGCTTTCGGCACCGAGGAGGTACGCGAGGCTTTCCGTGCGAGCGAGGGGCGTGGCGCATCCGGCACCGCATGGAGCACCCGGAAGCCGTCGTCGGTCTCGACCTCGACGAGTGCACCGGCTGTCTCGAGCTCCTTGATCCAGCGCTTCACCTCGGCGTCGGAGGCCGCCTCGAGCAGTCCGAAGGCTCCTGAGGATCGGGCAGAGGGCGGTGCGGAGACAGAGCCACGGAGCATGGCGGCGAGTGACCGGCGCCCGAGCGGCCACCTGAGCCCTGCCACGGCGGTGACGATCGAACCGGCCACGTCGTCTGGTAGTGAACCCGCTGCCTGACGGGTGGCATGGGATCGGGGCGGATCGCAGATGTCACAGGCGCCGCATGGTTCCGTGAAGGATTCACCGAAGTGCTCGGCGACCTGCGCGTGCCGGCAACGACGGCTCTCCGTGAAGGAGACGATGCGTTCGATCCGTGCCTGCGCCTCGCGCCTGTACCGCTCGAGCAGGTCGTCGACGACGGCTCCTGTCCCGGGGCCGACCGCGGGGAGCTCGATCTGCATCATCCGTCCCGTGTCGTACCCGCGCCGCACGATGCCGGCCTGCTCGAGCATCCCGATGAGCACCCGCGGGTCGTGATCGCCGGTGGCACATTGCGACGGATCGACTCGGCCACCGTGTTCCCGGATGACCCGGTAGACCTCCCGGAGGTCGTCGGAGGTGGGGATGTCGCCCACTGCGAAGCGCCGAACTGCAGCGGCGTCGGTGGGGCTCGCGAGCAGCAGCGTCTCGCTCGGCTTTTCGTCTCGACCTCCGCGGCCCACCATCTGCACGTAGCTCTCGAGCGAATCCGGGTAGTTGAAGAGGCAGACGAAACGAACGTCGGGCTTGTCGATGCCCATACCGAACGCTGTCGTGGCAACGACACCACGAATCCGGCCGGCGATGAAGTCGTCCTGCACGCGCGAGCGATCGGTTGCGTCGAGCCCGGCGTGGTAGTGCTCGAGGCGGAGCCCGTGGCCCCGCAACGTGCGGGCAACACGCTCGCAGGAGTCGCGCGAGCGGGCGTAGACGATGGCGCTGCCTTCTCCGACTGCGCGCAGCCTCTCGACGAGGATCCGCAGCCGATCCTCGTTCCCGGCAACCTCTTGCACGTCGTAGCGAAGGTTCGAGCGCACCACGCTTGTCCTCACGACGGCCATCTCTCGGCCCAACGCGGTTGCAATCTCGGTGGCCGTGGCCGGGGTCGCGGTCGCCGTCATTCCGAGGACAGCCGGTTCACCGAGCGTCTCGAGCGCGCGGCGGATGAAAAGGTAGTCGGGTCGGAAATCGTGTCCCCACATGCTGACGCAGTGCACCTCGTCGATGACGACGAGGCCAACGCCGATCGAGCGGAGGGTCTCGGCGAAGGAGGAGCTCCGGAGGCGCTCGGGAGCGGCGTAGAGCAGTCGTGTGCGCCCGGCGGCGACGTCGTCGAGCCGTTTTCTCGTCTCGCCCGCGTCGAGTGAGGAGTTGACGAAGGTCGCGGTCGCGGCGATCTCTGTCGGCAGCTGATCGACCTGATCCTTCATCAGGGCGATCAGAGGTGAGAGGACAAGCGTCGGCTCTGGCCGCAGCATGGCGGCGAGTTGGTAGGTGAGAGACTTCCCGGATCCCGTCGGCATCAGGGCGAGCGTGTCGCGGCCCTCGACGGCTGCACGCACGACTTCCTCCTGGCCGGGCCGGAAGTCGTCGAACCCGAAGAGCTCCCGCAGGCGGGGTCGGAGATCGCTCATGCAGGCGAGTGTAAGGGTCGAACTGGAACGACTTTGTGTCGATCTCACGACGACCGTCATCACGCAGCATCGAGCGGCGACTTCCGCACCGCCCTGCCGGCGAGGCGTTCCTTCTCGCCGGGTAGTGTGCGAGGGAGGGATCGCCGAACCCTCACCGCGGTGATCTGCAACGTGTTGGAGAGGTGGGCGAGCAGCCCGCATGTTCGGAGGCGATGACGCAACAGCCGGCCTGTCGAACGGCGCTTCGATCGGGGTCGCGATTCTCGTCGCGGTGCTCCTCGGCTTCCGGCACGCGACCGACCCGGACCACATCGTTGCCGTAACGACGCTTGTTGCCTCCGGCCAAGAGCGAGCGAGTCGTGCCTCTGCTCGGCTCGGTGCGTTCTGGGGACTCGGTGATGCCCTCACACTCGTCCTCTTCGGCCTCCCGATCCTGCTCTTTCAGCAGGTTCTGTCGGGCCGGGCACAGCAGGGCGCCGAGACCGCGGTTGCAGCGCTGATCGTGTTTCTCGCCTTGCGCTTGCTCGTCCGCTGGCGCCATGGCTCCTGCAATCTCCATCCCCATGTCCACGAGAAGGAGCATCACCACCATTCCGTGAGGACTCCCGCCGGAGCCTTCGGGATCGGCCTCGTCCACGGTGTCGGCGGGAGCGCCGGTGTGGGAGTGCTGATCCTGGCCGCGATCCCCTCGACGGCCGTCGCGTGTCTCGCACTCGTGGTGCTCGCATTCTCCATCGCTGTCTCGATGATCCTTGTCACGACCGGTTTTGGCATCACACTGTCCTCGACGCGGGTCGCAGGTGCCTGCAACGGGGTGGTGCCGCTGCTCGGAGTCACGAGCCTCGCGTTTGGCTCCTGGTACGCGCTCGCAGCGTGGGGTCTCGTCGTCTACCCGCTGTAGGATCGTGGTGTGGAGACTCCTCTCACGCTCACCGATGTCGAGGCAGTCGCTCTCGAGAACATAGACCCCGATTGGGCCGAGTACTTCCGCGGTGGCTCGGGACGCGAGCAGACGCTTGCCGAGAACACGGTGGCCTTCGCGCGGTGGAGGCTCAGGCAGAGAGTGCTTCGCGGGATGGAGACGACCTCGACGGAGACGACAGTGCTCGGGCACCCGGTCAGGTCGCCCGTTGTCGTCGCGCCCGTGGCCTATCAGCGGTTGGCCCACGAGGACGGCGAGGTCGGAATGGCCCGGGCGGCAGCCGCGGTGGGCTCGGCGCTGTGTCTTTCCACGTACTCCAATGCGAGCGTTGCCGAGGTTGCGGCCGCTGCGCCCGACGGTGTGCGCTTTCTTCAGGTGTACGTCTTCAGTGACCACGGCATCACCGACGACCTGATCGCGCAGGCAGTTGACGCGGGGTTCTCCGCCGTCTTTCTCACTGTTGACCTGCCCGTTGTCGGGATACGAGACCGCGAGCGCCGCATCCACTGGAGGTTTTCGGACGACTCGCTTCCTTCCGTGCGTTACGCACACGACCACGGGAGTGCCGGCGAGAGCCTCCAGCTGATCGACCCGGCGCTCGACTGGGCCTACCTGGAGCGACTTGCGTCGTCGGTGTCCGTTCCGGTCGTCGTCAAGGGCGTGCTCGAGCCTGCGGATGCGGTGCTGGCAGCCGAGCACGGCGCGGCTGGAGTCGTTGTCTCGAACCACGGTGGCCGCCAACTCGACGGTGCGATGCCGACGCTCGAGGCGCTTCCGGCCATCGTCGAGGCGGTCGGCGACCGGCTCGATGTCCTGTTCGACAGCGGCATCCGGCGGGGTACGGATGTCGCAATCGCACTCGCCCTCGGCGCCGATGCGGTGCTGGCGGGCCGCCAGCCACTCTGGGGGCTCGCCGCCCGCGGAGAGGACGGCGCGCGACAGGTGCTCGAGCTGCTGCGTGAGGAACTTGCGGTCGCTCTCCACCTGATGGGATGTCGCTCGGTGGACGAGCTGACGCTCGAGCACGTTGCCCGCGCAGTTCGCCCGTAGAATGACCGCCTGTGGACGACGTCGCCCTTCTTACTCGGAACCACGTCGAACTGCTCCCTGCGCACGGGCTCGAGACGAAGCTCAAGCTCGGCCGGCCGCTGCGCGTCAAGCTTGGCATCGACGTGACCTCACCCGACATCCACGTGGGGCGGGCCATCCCGCTCCAGCGGATGCGAGCATTCCAGGACGCAGGGCATATCGGCGTTCTCATCGTCGGCGACTACACGACGCGCATCGGTGATCCCTCGGGACGTTCTGCCGAGCGGCCAATCCTCTCGGACGCCGAGATCGACGGAAACGCGAAGACCTACGTCGCTCAGGCGATGCAGATCCTCGATCCCGGCCGCACCGAGGTGCGGTTCAACGGCGAGTGGCTCTCGAAGCTCTCGTTCGCCGATGTCGTGCGGCTGACGCGGACGCTCACCGTCGCGCAGCTTCTCGAGCGGGACGACTTTGCCAAGCGCATCGCAGCCGGACAGCCGGTCTCGGTCTCCGAGCTTCTCTATCCACTGATGCAGGCCTACGACTCGGTCGCGGTCGAAGCCGATGTCGAGCTCGGTGGCACCGACCAGCTCTACAACCTCCTCGCAGGGCGCACCGTGATGGAGGCGTACGGCCTCGAGCCGCAGATCGTGTTGACGACGCCGCTCCTGCTCTCGTGGGACGGGGCGAAGATGAGCTCGTCCCTCGGCAACAACATCCCGCTGACTGCGGCTCCCGAGGAGCAGTTCGGCCGCACAATGAGGCTTCCAGACACGATGATCGCCGACTGGTATCGTCTCGTCGTCGAAGCACCCGTCCCCGGGGGTGAGGCGATGGACTCCAAGCTCGCCCTCGCACGGTTCATCGTTGCCCGCTCCCACGGTCAGGACGCGGCCGCAGCAGCCGAGGCGCACTTCACCCGCGTCGTACGGGAAGGTGGAGCCCCCGAGGAGGTGCCGGAGGGCGTTCTGCCCGACGGCGACCCGATCCACCTGCCTGCGCTGCTCGCTGTCGCGTTCGGACTCTCGACGAGTGAGGCCCGGCGGATGATCGGGCAGGGTGGTGTGAAGCTGAACGGTGCTGCGGTCGCGACGCTCGACCTTCCGCGTGCCGAGCTCGACGGGGCGCTCGTGCAGGCCGGGAAACGGCGTTTTGTGCGGTACCCCCCTTCGAGTTGACACCGAGCGGCCAGATCCTGCTACACTGGACAGGTCGCCCGCGAGGGAGGCAACGAGAAAACGCCCTGTCACTCGACACCGGAGCGGCCCAAGAGCGAATCGGATACGACCGTGTACCGAATCACCCGTGGGCCTCTGGCGCGAGTCGGAGGTCTTTTTGTTGCCCGACTGCAACGGCATCGATCTTTGAAAACTCAACAGCGTACGTAAAACGACGAGGCCCCTCGTCCGCGTTTCGGCGTGGGAGAGGGGTTACACCGTCCGTCTGTTTTTCTGGACGAGACGGTTTTCCCGTCGATGCCGTGCGGAAGCGAGACACTGTCTTCGGACAACGTCGCGTGGACGTACGGATAGACATTTGAGCTCAAGCTCTAGGGAAGAAAACAGTTTGTCGGCCATGCCTCTTCGGAGGCCTCGCAGCCGGCGACAAGTTCTTCACGGAGAGTTTGATCCTGGCTCAGGACGAACGCTGGCGGCGCGCTTAACACATGCAAGTCGAGCGAGAACCAGGACTTCGGTCCCGGGGACAGCGGCGAACGGGTGAGTAACACGTGGGTAATCTGCCCTCGATTCTGGGATAGCCCGGGGAAACTCGGATTAATACCGGATAGCCTTTCGAGCTTTCGGGCTTGAAAGAAAAGGTAGCTTCGGCCTCCGATCGAGGATGAGCCCGCGGTGGATTAGCTTGTTGGCGGGGTAATGGCCCACCAAGGCGACGATCCATAGCTGGTCTGAGAGGACGATCAGCCACACTGGGACTGAGACACGGCCCAGACTCCTACGGGAGGCAGCAGTGGGGAATCTTGCGCAATGGGCGAAAGCCTGACGCAGCGACGCCGCGTGGGGGAAGAAGGCCTTAGGGTTGTAAACCTCTTTCAGGTGGGACGAAGCCACTCGGGTTAATAGCCCAGAGGGTGACGGTACCGCCAGAAGAAGCCCCGGCTAACTACGTGCCAGCAGCCGCGGTAATACGTAGGGGGCAAGCGTTGTCCGGATTTATTGGGCGTAAAGAGCGTGTAGGCGGCCAGGTAGGTGGGTTGTGAAAACTGGAGGCTCAACCTTCAGACGTCGACCCAAACCCCCTGGCTAGAGTCCGGAAGAGGAGAGTGGAATTCCTGGTGTAGCGGTGAAATGCGCAGATATCAGGAAGAACACCCGTGGCGAAGGCGGCTCTCTGGGACGGTACTGACGCTGAGACGCGAAAGCGTGGGGAGCGAACAGGATTAGATACCC
>SHVL01000042.1 GCA_009694305.1 Thermoleophilia bacterium | reverse complement strand
ACGCACCCACCGAAACCTGCGGCCCATAGGCACCCTCGCCTGTGGCGGAAAGGTCGGTAGCCGTCGCATCCCACACACCAGCAGCCGCACTCCCACCCACAGACACAACCACAACCACAACACCAACGACAACAACCAAACGACGGAGGGACGACACTCCACACACACTGGGCCAACGAAGGATTTTCATACCCACAACACTACCACACCCCCCGGCGGAATACAAACAGCAACCACAACAGGCGAGCACCGCCACAGCCCAAAAGAGCGAGACGAGAGCCGCTCCCTCCCTACATCCCCAGGCGCTCGATCATCTTCGCGTCGCGACGCCACCTTGAACGCACCCGCACGATCAACGGGCTCCTTCAGAACAGGAACACGAAGTGCCCGCCCCATCAGATCTCGCGAGAAGGAACGTGATCAATCAGATGGGGGATTGGCGAACCGTGGCGCCTCGGCCCAGCCCCGGAGCGTCTCGGCCGCAAGGCCCACGGCGTCGCGCCCGAGTTCGAAGGGCGTCGCGTGCGGCACCTGCACGACGCGCGCGGCGGGAAAGCGGCCGTCGGCGGCGTCGAGGACGTACCGGACAAGAAGGGCGTGGCTCACCGCGAGCAGCGTCTCCTCGGGCCGCGCGAGAAGAGCCGCGAGGGCAGCCGCAAAGCGGAGCGCCGCCGCCGCCCTACTCTCGCCACCGCCCGGACAGGGTGCGTCGGGCTCGTGCTCCCAGGCCCACTGGCGGTAGGTCTCGAGTGGCCCGCCGTCGAAGGAGCCGAAGCCGATCTCATCGAGGAGAGGCTCGACAACCCGTGGAACGGTGCGGCCAGCGAGCGCAAGGCCAAGCGTCTGCTGCGACCGCAGGAAACGAGAGCTGAAGCCGGCATCGACCGGGCCCGAGGCCACGAGCACTGCCAGCCGCCGTGCCTCCTTCCTACCATCCTCGGAGAGCCCCCCGCCGGGAGGCGTCGAGTTGACGACTGCTCCCGCGTTCGACTCGGCGTGCGCGTGACGCACGAGGATGAGCGTCTTCACAGGAGAATCGAGCGGTAATCCAGCACGTGCGACATTCCGACCGACTCGTAGAGCAGGATCGCGACGGCGTTCTCTGCCCGGACGAACAGACATACGATAGGCGTGTCGACGAGCAGAATCCGGATCAGATCACGCAGCGCACGCGCTCCGTAGCCCTGACCCCGGGCGGGAGGGTCGGCCCAGACCTGCTGCAGCTGAACCGCCGTGTCCGTCCAGGCGGACACCTCGGCCTTGAACCTGATCACGCCGTCCTCGACCCAGAGCCACGACCGGCCCTCATCGATCTGCGCCATCGTCCGCCGGCGAAAGCCGCCGGGATCATGCCGTAGCGGATCGACCGCGATCTCCTCGAAGTGAGCGGCCGCACAGGCGGGAACGAGAAGGTCGAGATCGGCCGGGGTTGCCGGCCGGAGATTCGTGCCACCCTCCTGCGGCATCTCGGTGATCGCGTACACGGGTTGCCCGGGGCGGTCGAGCCTCGGGCTTGGAAGCTTCCGGCGAACCGCCTCCCAGAGGTCGGTCACGGCCCCCGTTTCCCCGATCAGCATCCGCGCGCCCGCCTTGACCGCGAGCCCGGCAAACGCACCGCAGCCCACGCCGGAGGGAACCAGGTTGCTGCCGAGATGGCAGAGCGCGGTAAGCTCCCCCTCCCTGTCGGCAAGTGCGGCAAACCTGCCCCGACGACGGCGCGCCACATCCTCGAGAAAGACGCGCTCCACCGGCTCGGCCGCGCAGAAGCGAAGGATCTGCTCGGTCGTCGGCTCGATCACACGGGAACGCACAGCCGCACTCTATTTCGTGACCGACATGACCCGGGTGGGTAGGATCAGGTCATGCCAATTCATCTTCGAGCCAATCCCGGCGACTACGCCGAAGCCTGCCTTCTCCCCGGAGACCCACTCCGCGCGCGGTACATCGCAAAAACGTTCCTTGCCGACGTTGTGCAGGTCAACGGCGAACGCGGGATGCTCGGTTTCACCGGAACCTTCAACGACAAGCCGGTCTCCGTGCAGTCGAGCGGGATGGGATGCCCCTCGGCGGCAATCGTCGTCGAGGAGCTCGTCCAGCTCGGTGTCAACAGGATCATGCGTGTCGGGACGTGCGGCGGGCTCCAGGCCGACCTCTCGATGGGAGATCTCATCATTGCCATCTCTGCGACCGCGGTCGATATGACGGCGTCGCACTACGTACTCGGCGAACCACACGCTCCCACCGCGGACTTCTCTCTCGTCCACGAGGCAGTCCACAAGGCAAAGCACCTGGGGAAGCCCGTCCGTGTCGGCCCCGTCGTCACGACCGACATTTTCTACCAGCCCGATCCGGGCTTGCCCGCCCGCTGGTCGGAGCGGGGAATCCTGGCCGTCGAGATGGAGGCCGCTGTGCTGTTCACGCTCGGAGCACTCCGCAAGATCCAGGCCGGTTGCCTCCTGATCGTCAGCGACGTGATCGTCGAGGGTGAGTTCCTCGGGATCGGCGACGAGGAGATGTCGAGGGCCGTGGACGAGATGACCGAGCTCGCTCTTCACACCGTCACGGCATAACGGCGGACGCCGGTGAGCGAAACTGTCTTTCTCGTCAACCCTGCATCGGCAAACGGCTCCACCGGGCGCCGCTGGCCGGAGATTGCCCGGAAGGCGGCAGGTGTCGGCCTCGAAGGCGACGCGCTCATCAGCCAGCGCCCCGGTCACCTGGGCCTTCTCGCGCGGGAGGCCGCCACAGGGGGCGCACGGCTGCTCGTCGTCGTCGGGGGTGACGGTGCGGTGAACGAGGTCGCCAACGGGCTTTCGGGAATCGGCAACCCACCGCCCGTGGCCGTGATACCCCGTGGGACAGGCGGCGACTTCGTGCGAACGTTCGGGATTCCGGGCAATGTCGAAGCCGCGGCCCGGGTTGCGCTCGGGGGCTCCACCCGGGCAGTTGACCTCGGCCGGGTCACCTTTCGCGCGTGGGACGGCACCGAGACCACCTCCCTGTTCGCGAACGTGGCGAGTGCGGGAATGAGCGGCGCGATCGCCCGGCGAGCAAACGACACGTCGAAGGCGCTCGGCGCCAGGGCGTCGTACCTGTGGGCCACGATCGCCGTGTTCGTGGACTGGTCTGCCGTCGAGACGAACCTCACGGTAGACGACGAGCGCCGCAGCGGCAAGATGTTCGACGTGGTCGTCGCGAATGGACGGTACTTCGGCGGAGGCATGCAGATGTGTCCCGACGCGATGCCCGACGATGGGCACCTGGACGTCGTCACGATCGGCGACGTGACGAAGCGCGACCTGCTCCAGACGATGCCGAAGATCTACCGTGGCACCCACCTGCCACACCCGAAGGCCGAGGCGCTCCGCGGCCGGGTCGTCACGGTCGAGACCGAGAAGCCGGTACCCGTGGAGCTCGACGGAGAGCAACCAGGCACAACGCCCGCGCGGTTCGAGGTGCTGCCGGGTGCGTTACACCTTCGCGTGCCGTCGGCGACCGCCGGCTGATCGACTCCCACCTGCTCTCGGGCCACACGAGGCCCGAGGCGATATCGCCCACCACGTGCCGACAGGTGCGCCCGCGAGGGACGCCTACCAGGGACAGCAGGGTGACAGCGGAGCCCGCTGCCACCAACGGACATGGCTCTACTCGGACGCCTTCCGCGAAGGCGCAGCAGCAGAGGCCTTCGGCTTCTGGGCACGCCTGAGCGTCGCGATCTCCTTCTCGAGCTTCGCGACCCGCTTCTCGAGATCGTCGATGCCGCGCACCTTCTTGCCCAGCTCGTCCACCCGCCCACGGAGGTCGTTGACAGCCCCGAGCGCCTTCACCGCACCCGGGAGATCGGCAAGCCTGGCCAGCGTCTGCTCTCCGCGGCCCGCGAGGCGTCCAATCGCGTCGCCACCGTCCTTCGAGGTCTTTTTGGCTTCTTTCATAACGCAGTCATATCACGCCTTCGGCAACGACGGGGCCGCGCGGGTCTATTGTGGAGCCGTGGAGGGGTTCAGAAGCGCGTACGACATCCGCGTTCGGTTTGCCGAGACCGACGCACAGGGCATCGCCCACCACGCCTCGTTCGTCGTATGGCTCGAGGTCGCGCGCGTCGCATACCTCGCCGACCACGCGAATGGCTACCGCGCGCTCCGGGAACAAGGGATCGAGGCGCTGACCACCGGCGTGCGCGTTGACTACCTCGCCACCGCGCTCTTCGACGACGTTCTCACGATCCGCCTGCAGTGCTGCGATATCCAGGGTGCTCGCTTCCGGTACGAGTACCGCGTCGAGCGTGAGGGCCAGCTCATCGCAACCGCCGAGACGCTCCACGCCACGGTCGATGCAACGACGCATCTCCCGACGAGAATGCCTCCGTGGTTCGTGGAGGCCGTCGCTAGGGCCGAGCAGGCGGCGTAGTCGCCGGCTCGGGGGTCACTGCCCCTTCCGCCGGGATCGCGGTTGCCGGCGGAGCACCGTCCTCCAGAGCAGTCTTCGGGTCGGTCGGCTTCTTGACCGGCTTCTTGGGAGGCTTCTTCGAGCCCACGCGAACGAGCGACGGCTCACCGACATAGAACGACCGCCAGGTGGTGTCGTAGAGCGTAGCGCCATCGGCGTCATAGACGAGGCGATTCACGCTCGTCTGACGGGGCGGCGACCCGAACTCGTCCACGACCCGCTTGCCCTTCGCGAGCGTCGGGTCGTCAACCTCGAGCACCGGAACCGGGCCGGTCACGGTAAGCGGCTCGGTCGTGCTCTCGACACGGCGGTTCACCGGCGTGCCATAGAGGTTGACGGTCAACGAACCCGTACCGACGAAGGTGCGGAGCAGAAGCCAGTGACCGGTGTCGTTGACAAACCGGAGGTCGAGATCGGGATAGTTCACCGTTGCGTCGCGACCGAGCGGGTAGTGGCTGATGTAGAGCGCATGGTTCGCCCGGGCGGTGATCGGTAGGCCGCTGTCGAACGCGGCGTTGAAGACGGTCGTCGAGACCTGGCAGATGCCACCGCCGATACCGCTCTTCAGCTCCCCGTTGATGATCACCGGAGCCTCCTGGAACCCCTTCTCGACCGTCCGCTCACCCGTCGTGCCGTTGAAGGAAAACGTCCCTCCCGGCTGGATCAGCGTGTCGTCGATCAGTGCGGCCACGACCTGCACGTTGTTGAGGCGACCGGGTGTGCCGCCGTAGGTTGTCGTGTACGAGGCAACGACGCCCGTGATACCCATCGTCTTCGCGCTCTCCGTCGTGCGGGCCGGCGCGGCCACCCTGACAGCGAGGTTGGCCTTGCGCCTGTCGGCGGAGAAGGCCGCAGCTGCAATGGCCCTCACGGTCGCCGGAATGTCGAGCAGCAGTCCCGGCGCCGACGGCCGGATTGCGATCTTGCCCGTGGCTGTGACCTCGAAGCGCGCATCCTGTGGCGTACGAGAGACCGAGGCAGAAAGCAGCTTCAGGTACTCCTCGGCTCCACGCCCGGCGACGGTGACCGTCGTTGCCCCGGCGACCGGCAACTCGAGCAGCGACGCGATCTTCCAGCGCGGAACGCGCCAGCGGGTCTCACCGTAGGCGAGCTGGATCGGCGCCGACAACGCGACACGCGCCTTCCGGGCCGCGTTCGCGAGATCGGCAGCACCAACCCTCGGTGCCGTCGCCGTGAGCGGGAGCACGACCAGGGCGCCACGTTCGAGCTGGCCAAGCGACTGCACGATGACCGCAGCCGCGGCGGCGTGGTCGAGCTTGCGGCCCGAACGCCCCTCGACCACCTGCACTCCCAGTCCCTTGCGCACGAGGCTGGCATCGACGCCGCCGCGTGACACCTCCTGCACGATCCTGTCCACCCTGTAGTTCACTGCAGCGTCGTAGGCAGCGACCGGCGGCGATGCATGGATACCGAAAAACCGTGCACGGAGCCGCCTGAAGCCCCGCACGGGCCCGATCCCGCCCCCGGCTCCGGCAGCATTCCTGACGGCCACTTGCCAGTCCGCTGCGACGCCAAGCTGGGATGCCGACAACGCAAACGTCTCTCCTCCGGCCGTGAAGACGACCGGCGCCTTCTCCACGGCGGTTGCTCGGGCCGTGAGTACGCGCACTGCTTCGCGCTCCGACAGACCACCTACGTCAACACCCGCCACCGTCGTTCCCGCCGCAAGTGCCGACTGCGACCCCGCGAACGCGAGCCCGACAAGCACCACGAGCAGGGCAAGAGCCGCCGCGACAAAGACGGCCCGGCGCAGAGCGATCCGACGAGAGGACTGCCTCTGGCACACACGCGGACGGTCGATCGTAGAGTCGGTGCGCACCGGAAGGCGATTCTAGCGGAGGAACGCTACTCCCGGTTGATCTCCTTCGCGATCACGATGCGCTGGATCTGCGAGGTACCCTCGTAGATCTGAAACAGCTTCGCGTCGCGCATCAGCTTCTCGACCGGGTATTCCTTCATGTAGCCGTAGCCGCCGAAGACCTGGACTGCGTCCGTCGTGACCTTCATCGCCATGTCGGCGGAGAAGAGCTTCGCAAACGACGAGTACTTCGTCGCCTTGCGCCCACGCCCCTGATCGTTCATCCAGGCCGCCTGCCAGCACAGCAGGCGTGCAGCCTCTATCTCGGTCGCCATGTCGGCGATAATGAAGCTCACTCCCTGGTTCATCGCAATCGGGTGTCCGAACTGGGTGCGCTCCCTCGCGTACTCGACGGAGAGCTCGAACGCAGCCTGCGCAACCCCGACAGCGCCGACGGCGATGCTCGGTCGGGTAAAGTCGAGCGCCTGCATCGCGATCTCGAACCCGTCTCCCTCCTCTCCGAGCCGATCGACTGCCGCAACGACGACGTTGTCGAAGGCCACCGCCGACGTATCCGTCGATCGCTGCCCCATCTTGTCGAGGTGCCGTTCCACGGTGATGCCGGCGGCGTCCATCGGGATGACGAAGGCCGAAAGGCCCCTGCTCCCCTTCCCCGGGTCGGTCGAGGCGAAGCACACCATCCAGGAGGCGTGACCGGCGTTCGAGATGAACATCTTCGACCCGTTGACGACGTAGTCGCCACCCCTGCGCACCGCCGTCGTCTGGATGCCGGAGACGTCGGAGCCCGCCCCGGGCTCCGTCAACCCGAAGCATCCGAGGATCGGCGCGTCAACGAGGGGGAGCAGCCATCGCTTCCGTTGCTCCTCGTCGCCTGCGACCAGGATCGGCCGGGCCGCGAGACCGTTCACGCAGATCGACGTGCCGATCCCCGAGCAACCCCAGTTCAACTCCTCCGCCACGAGGATGCCTTCGAAACAGGGCAGCTCGGGGCCGCCGACCGACCGGGGCAGATGCACGTTCATCAGGCCGACCTCGTGCGCCCTGGCGATGATGTCGGTGGCATGAGCCTGTTTCTCGTCGAACGCGGCTGCGTGCGGCCGGATCTCCTTCTCCGCGAACTCCCGCGCGAGCGCCCTCAACTCCCGCTGCTCGTCGTTCAGACCGAACGAGACGCCGCCTGCTGTGCCGTTCTCGGTCATCGTCATACTCCGCTCCTACGACCGCCCTGCGAGAGACATTCCCGTGGACGTGATTCTCATGGCTACTCCTGCTAAGGGTACAGGCCCGGGTTATCCTCCCCTTGCCCTCCGCTGCACGGACGTTCGCGTGTGGCGATGGCATCAGGCGAGCGCCACCCGCAAGCCCCTGCTCGACGACGTCTCGTGGACGGTGCGCACCGGGGAGCGCTGGGCGCTGCTCGGCCCGAACGGGGCCGGCAAGACGACCCTCCTCACGCTCGCTGCCGCCGCCGGGTTTCCGAGCAGCGGCACCGTCGAGATCATGGGCGAGACCATGGGACAGACCGACGCTGCCCGGCTCCGGCAACAGATCGGATTCGTCGATGCGCGCGACGGCGATCGATTTGCACCGATGCTCAGCGTCCGCGAGGTGATACGAACAGGTGCGACGGGTACGATCGGGTACTTCGAGCAACGGCTGGGGATGCTCGACGTAGACCGCGCCGACACGCTGCTCGGCACGTTCGGCCTCGGCCCACTCGCCGAGCGCCGCTTCGGCGACTGCTCCCAGGGCGAGCGCAAGCGCGTCCTCATCGCCCGGGCGCTCGTCGGACGGCCGCGCCTCCTGCTCCTCGACGAGCCCGGCGTCGGCCTCGACCTTCCGGGCCGCGAGATCCTGCTCGGGTCGCTGGCGCGGCTGGCCGACGTCGATCCGTTGCTGACAATGATCGTGACGACACACCACCTCGAGGAGCTCCACGGCTCCACGACCCACGCGCTCCTGCTCCGTGACGGTATCGTTCTTGCTGCGGGCCCCGTGAACGAGACGCTGACCGACCGACAACTGACCGCGTGCTTCGGGATCCCGATCGCCGCCAGTCGTCGAGGCGATCGTTGGACGGCGACCGCAGGGTAGAGATTCGCCTCGCACGTCCTCGCCCTGATCGTCTTGTTCGGCAGACGCAACGACACCGGAGGTTTGACACCGTGACCCAGACAACAGCCGTACTCCCCGCTATCGATCCTCACGATTTCCTCGCGATCGACGGGCTCCTCGACAACGAGGAGAAGGCGATCCGCGACACGGTGCGGCGGTTCGTCCGCGAACAGGTCGTGCCGTCCGTCGGCGACTGGTTCGAGCAAGGCATCCTCCCCCGCGAGGTGATCGCGGAGCTTGCGAAGCTCGGGCTCTTCGGGATGCACCTGGACGGCTACGGCCTGCCCGGAGCGAGCGCCGTCGCCTATGGCCTGACGTGTCTCGAGCTCGAGGCGGGTGACTCGGGGATCCGCAGCGTCGTCTCGGTGCAGGGGTCACTCGCGATGTTCGCGATCTGGAAGTGGGGCTCGGAGGAGCAGAAGGAGCAGTGGCTTCCCGCGATGCACACCGGCGAGGTGATCGGGTGCTTCGGCCTGACGGAGCCCGACGCCGGCTCCGACCCGGGCACGATGCGCACGCACGCACGCCGTGACGGGTCTGACTGGATCCTCAACGGAACCAAGATGTGGATCACGAACGGGTCGATCGCCGACATCGCAGTCGTGTGGGCGCGCACCGAGGACGGCGAGATCCGCGGGTTCGTCGTCGAGAAGGGAACCCCGGGATTCACGGCTCCCGAGATCCACAAGAAGCTGTCGCTTCGGGCCTCGGTGACCTCGGAGCTCGTGCTCGACGACGTCCGCGTTCCTGCCGACAGCATGCTCCCCGGCGCATCGTCGCTAAAGGGGCCGCTCTCGTGCCTCAACGAGGCACGGTTCGGGATCGTCTTTGGCGCGGTCGGCGCTGCCCGCACCTGCTTCGAGGAGGCACTCGCGTACTCGAAGGAGCGGATCGTCTTCGACAAGCCCATCTCGGCCTACCAGCTCACTCAGCAGAAACTCGCAGAGATGGCGCTCGAGATCAACCGCGCGACGCTGATGGCACTCCACATCGGGCGGATGAAGGACGCAGGCACGCTCCGCCCCGAGCACGTCAGCCTCGGCAAGATGGGTAACGTCCGCGGAGCAATCGAGGTGTGCCGCAGCGCCCGGACGATCCTCGGCGGCAACGGGATCACGCTCGAGTACCCGGTGATCCGGCATATGAACAACCTCGAGTCGGTGCTCACCTACGAGGGCACGCACGAGGTGCACACGCTCGTTGTCGGAGGCGCGCTGACGGGCACGCAGGCCTTCCGGTAACAGACCCCGCGGCGCCACGCCCGCACCCGAGCGGTCGGACAGCCGCGCTCAGGGCTCGATGAGCACGCGTCCGGCCGGGAGCTCGAGGCTCGCCTGCACCGCATCGTCGATCGCGTCGAGCGAGAACACCTCGCCGAGGAGTGGTGCCAGCTCGAGACGGCCTGCGGCCACGTGCTCGAGCAGGATCGGCAGCGCCACGGCGGGATCCTCCGACCCGTACATCGTTCCGGTCAGGAACTTCTCGCGGCGCAGGAATTCGCCGGGATCGAGGTCGAGCCGCAGGCCCGTGGGCGGTAGTCCCACCATCACCGTCGTCCCTCCGCTGCGCGTGAAGCGCAGGGCGGTCACGGTCGTCTCCGGGTAGCCCACGGCGTCGAAGCCGTAGTCCGCCCCCTCGGGGGAGACCCACGCCATCGTCTCCTTGAGATCGTCGGGATGAACGGCGTGCGTCGCACCGAGCCGGAGCACCTGCTCGCGACGTGCCTCGACGGGATCGACGACGACGATCGCCTCGGCGCCGGCGAGCCGCGCACCCTGGACGACGAACTGCCCCACACCACCGGCGCCGATCACGAGAGCGACCCCGCCCGGTGTTGCGCGGGCCGCGAACAGCACCGCACCGACGCCGGTCAGCGCAGCACACCCGAGCAGTGCTGCATCGCGAAGCGGCACGGCGCCGTGGGTCGGGAGCGCGACCTGCGAGGAGACGACGACATGTTCGGCCCAGGCACCCGTCGCCGTGCCGCGATAGACGGTGGCACCGTCGAGTGACATCCCGGTCGTCCCGTCCACGAGCGTGCCGTTCCCGATCGCACGATGGAGCGGCACACAGGCGGCCGGGCGGGCGCGGGCGCAGTCGGCACAGGTCCCGCACGACGGCGCCCACGACAGCACGACCTCGTCACCGACACGCACCGAGTCCACCGCGTCACCCACATGCTCGACGATGCCCGCGCCCTCGTGCCCGAGCACCATCGGCGTCGGCCTCTGCCACTCGCCCTTCACCTGATGGAGGTCGGTGCCACAGATCCCGGCCGCGACGATGCGGACAACCACGTCGTCTGGGCCGGGCTCTGCCAGGTCGAGCTCGACGACCTCGAGAGGCTCGCCGACCGCCCGGAAGAGCCCGGCCCGCGTCTTCACGCTCCTAACGCGCCCTTCACCGCGGCACAGTCCGTCACCGTGGAGACGTTCTGGAGCGCGTAGTTGATCGACGCGTTGTGCCAGTCGGCATTCATCGTCGAGCATCCGTCCTCGGGCACGACCATGTCGTAGCCCATGTCGGCGCCGGTGCGCGAGGTGTGCTCGATCGACATGTTCGTCCACGCACCCGTGACGATGATCGTGTCGCGGCCGAGGCCGTCGAGGAGGTTCTGGAGCTTCGTGCCCTGCCAGCCGCTCATCCTCATCTTCTCGACGACGAAGTCGCCGTCCTGCGCCTCGAGGCCATCGACCGGAGCCACACCCCACGTGCCACGGACGAGCGCACCCGTGTCCTTGACGCCGTTGAAGAGCGGTGCGTTGAGCTTCAGCCCCGATGCACCCGCCTCCACGATGTACCAGATGTGAATCACGGGGACGCCTCCGGCCCGGCATGCCGCAGCGAGGCCGGCGATGTTGGCGATGACGTTCTGCTCCTTCGCGTGCACGGGCGATCCGGTCTCCGCGAAGGCGCCCCCTTCGATGACAACGTCGTTCTGCATGTCCTGGATGATCAGCGCGCACCGACCAGGATCGAGCGTCAGTTCTTCAGACATCGCATTCTCCTATCTCATGTACGGCTCGCGCCGCGGGCCGACTTTGGTGCGAATCGTGTACACCGACGACGTTGACGGGATATACAGCGTGTGCCAGTCCGGCCCACCCCAGGTGTGGTTCCCCACGCCCTCCGGTACCTCGATCGTGCCGAGGTGCTCACCCTCCGGTGAGATGATCCAGATACCCTGCGGCCCGGTCACCCAGACGTTGCCGAGCTCGTCCACCTTCATCCCGTCGGGGATGCCCTCCTCGATCACGCCCGTGCCGATTCCCTCGAAGAACAGCCTGCCGTTCGCGAGCGTGCCGTCGGCGTTGACGTCGAACACCTTGATGTGGGCGCGGGGGGTGTCGTTGATGTAGAGCAACGACTCGTCGAGCGAGAAACAGAGGCCGTTTGGCATCTCGAACTCGTCCTCGGGAACAGCGAGGTCGAGTTCGTCCTGGCCGCCCCCCGGGGGAATCCGGAAAACACCCTGCCAGCCGAGGTCACGCGCCCGCTCGATTCCGAAGCCCGGACACCGCCCGTACCACGGGTCGGAGAAGTAGATCGTGCCGTCCGAGCGGATGGTCACGTCGTTGGGGCTGTTCAGATACTTGCCCTGCCAGTGGAACGCGAGCGTCTCGCGCACCCCGTCCGTGCGCTCCCGCACGAGCGAGCTCGTCACATGCTCACAGACGATCAGGTTGAGGTCATCGTCGAGAACCATCCCGTTGCACTTGAACGACGGGTTCCTGACCTCGGTGACCGTGCCGTCGAGCGTGACCTTGCGACGGATGTCCGCCGGCATATCCGAGAAATAGAGCACCTGCTCCGAGGGATGCCACACGGGGCCCTCGGTGAACGTGAACCCCGTCGCGAGCTGCTCGACACCCGAGCCCTCCTCGACAAGGTCATAGATCGCACGCGACTTCGCAGTAATACCCACCACACGCCTCCCTTCCTGTCGGACTGTGTCGCCACGACGCTAACACGACGTGACACCCGTCGCGCGGTACCCTCCCCGAGATGGCACGAACGCACGACACCGTCGTCTTCGTACCCGCCTGGAACGAGGAGGCAAACCTCCCGGCCGTCCTGGCAGAGCTCGCCACGGTTCTACCCGAGGCAGACGTGCTCGTGATCGACGACGGCTCCACGGATGCAACGGCCGACGTCGCGCGCGCAGCGGGAGCGGCCGTCGTCTCCTTCGGCGAGAACCGCGGCCTGCGTGCCGGTATCGCCGCCGGGTACCACGAGGCTGCGGAACGCGGATATGCGTTCTGTGGGCGCGTCGATGCAGACGGGCAGCATCCGGCCGCAGAGCTCGCACGGCTACTCGAGCTCGTCCGATCGGATGTCTGCGACGTCGCCGTCGGCTCGCGGTTCGCAGCCGGCGAAGGCTACGACGACGAGCGCTACGTTCCTTCGCCGGGCCGCCGTTTTGGGATTGGACTACTGCAGAAGGCGATGCATCTCAGACTCGGGCGACCGTTCCACGACCCGACGAGTGGCATGGCCGCCGTCAACGCGAAGGCGATGCTCGTGATGGCCGAGCCCTACGTGAGTGGCGCGCCCGAGGTGGAGGCGCTGCTGCGGCTGCAGGCCGAGGGGCTGAGAGTCGGGGAGGTCGCCGTGCAGATGCGCGAACGGGCGAGCGGCAAGTCGAAGCTGCAGGGGACAAAGGCCGTCAAACTCGTGCTGACGGTCATCGGCACGCTCGTCTTCTTCGGCTGGCTGCGCCGCCGCGGCTCGTGAGCTCCGGGCAAACGCGCATCATCGTCGTGCTCGGCTACTCGGACGGGGGCCGAGGCGAGCTGCACCCGGTCGGTGCCGCGCGCCTCGCCCGGGCCGCCGAGGTCGCGACCGGACGGGATGTTGTCGTGCTCTCTGGCTGGGCGCGCATCCGGGGAACCCGCTCGGAGGCCGATCTGATGGCGGCCGCATGGCACGGGAGCTCCCGTGCGCTCGTCGTAGACCCCGACGCCCGCACGACGGTCGGCAATGCCAGGAACGCCCTCGACGATATTCGCCGCGTCGGAGCACGCGAGGTCGTCGTCGTCACATCCCGGTGGCATGCACCGCGGGCGAAAGCTGCGTTCCGGTTGCTGCTCCGCGGCAGCGGAGTGCGCGTCGTTGCAGCTTTCCCACCGGAGGCTCGTGACCTGCGCGCCAGCCTGCGGGAGCTGGCCCTCTGGGCGCTCCTACCCGCGCAGCTCCTGGCGTCGCGGCGCCCGTAGGTAGGACACGTAGGCAGCACACGGAGGCCCAGTCGGATGCTGGAGGGCGGGAGCGGCCCCGCCCCTACGCCACCTCGACGTGAATCCGCTTCTTCGACTCGCGCAACGGCCCGCCACCCCGGCCCGAACGCACTGCCACGATCTCCGCCAGAATCGCGACCGCGGTCTCCTCCTGCGTGTCGGCACCGATGTCGAGGCCACACGGCCCCATGATCCGCGCAAGCTGCTCCTCCGACACACCCGCTTCGAGCAGGCGGGCCCGGCGACGCTCCGTCGTCTTGCGCGAGCCCAGTGCGCCAACGTAAAAGGCCTCAGATGCGAGCGCTGCCTTGAGCGCCGGCTCGTCGAACTTGTCGTCATGGGTCAGAACGACCACGGCGGTCTGATGATCCGGCGCAAGCTCGGCGACCGCTTCCTCCGGCCACTTCTGGATCAGCACGTCGGCCGAAGGCATGCGCTCCGGCGTCAGGAACATGCCACGGGCGTCACCCACGATCGTCGTCCAACCCAGGAGCTTCGCGGCCCGGCAGAGCGACTCTGCGGTATCGACAGCCCCGTAGACGAAGATGCGCGGTGGAGGTCCGTACCACTCGACAAACACCCTCGTGCCACCGTCGAGTGCGAGCAGCCTGTTGCGTCCGCGGCGAACGAGATCGTCGAACTCGACCATCGCCTCGGCGGGCACTCCACCACCGACACGTTCGCCCGACTCGAGCACGAGCTCCTTCCCACCTATGCCGTCGCCCTCGACGACGGTGAACAGCACGCCGCGCTCACCCGACGTGTTCAGCTCCGCCAGCCGCGCGAACAGGCTCATTCGACGGGCTCCACGAACACGTCGATCTCGCCGCCGCAGGGCAGACCGACACCCCAGGCCATCTCGTCCGTGATCCCGTAGCTGAGGAGCTTTGCCTCACCCGACTGCATCACGGCCATCGCATGCTCGACCACGTCGCTCTCGACACAACCGCCGGAGACGGATCCGCACATCTTGCCGGACTCCGAAACCGCGAGACTCGTACCCACCGGGCGCGGCGCCGACCGACGCGTCGCGACGACGGTTGCGACGACGACCTTCTCACCGGCCTCGCGCCAGCGCTCCACCTCGTCCAGGATCTCCCTCATGCTGCGTGCCTCCTCTCGATGCCGGCGAGAACCGCCGCCAGCTCTTCCAGACTTCTTAGATTATGGCCGGAAAGGAACCGGTCGATGAAGGGCAGCGCGGCGCGCATGCCACCGGCGAGCGGCTGGTACTCCGGATTCCCCATCAGCGGATTGACCCACACAACCGCATAGGCGGCACGGGCAAGTCGCGCCATCTCGCGCCCCACGAGCTCCGGGTCCTGACGCTCCCAGCCGTCGGAGACGATCACGATGACGGCCCCACGCGACAACGCCCGCTTGCCGTAGAGGTCGTTGAACTCCTTCAGCGAGGCGCCGATCCGCGTACCACTCCCCCAGTCCGTGACGGCCTCGGTGCACTTCTCGAGGGCCGACTCGGGATCGCGCGTACCGAGCTCGGGCGTCAGGCGTGACAGCCGGGTACCGAACGCGAAAGCCTCCACTCCTGGCCCCGAGCCGACGGCGGCGTGCAAAAAGAGCACGAGCGCCCGGGCGTAGGCGTCCATCGAGCCGGAGACGTCACAGAGGACGACGAGCTTGCGCGGCACGCTCTTCCGGACACGGTAGGGCCGGTCTACCGGATCGCCGCCGGTGCGCAACGAGGCTCTGATCAGCCGGCGCATGTCGAGGCGGTCACCGCGTGGGTCGGGGCGACGGCGCCGCGAAGCGCGCAACGGACGGCTGCCGGCGATAGCCGCGATCAAGCGCCTCACGCGCCGGTACTCGTCGGGCGTCATCTCGGCGAAGTCCTTGTCGCGAAGGAGCTCGTGACCCGACGCGCCCAGCTCGAGCGGATCGCCCATCTCCTCGTCCTCCCCGCCACCCGAGGCGTCCGAGAGCGACTCGCCGACCTTCTGCTGCTCGACCGGCAACTCTCTCGTCCGGACGGGCGGCACCACGGGCGCGCGCAGGAACCATGCGTTGAACGCCCGGTCGAAGAGATCGAGCTCGTCGTGCCGTGCAACGAGCGTCTGACGGAGGGCGAAGTAGACGTCTTCCTGGCGCGTCAGGTCAACCACGTCGAGACCACGCAGCGCATCCGCGACCCGCCCGGGGCCGACCTCGAGGCCCACCTCGCGCAGAACTCGCCCGAAGGTGACGACATGGCGGACGACCGCATCGGCCATCTGCGTTTACCGGGCCGCTGTCGCGCGGGCGGTGTCTACGAGCTGCGCGAGCGTCTCGTCGCGTACGGCTTCGATGTCCTCGCGGTACTTGAGCACCGATCCGAGCGTCTGCTCGACGACATCGGCATCGATCTCCTGCTTGCCGAGCGCGTTGAGCGCCATCGTCCAGTCGATCGTCTCCGCAACCCCGGGCGGCTTTGCCAGATCGAGACCGCGCAACTCGCGGACGAATGCAGCGGCCTCCGCTGCGAGTCGCTCCGAGACACCGGGAACGCGAATCTTGACGATCTCGATCTCGCGGCCGATCGAGGGGTGCCCGATCCAGTGGAAGAGCGCGCGGCGCTTGAGGGCATCGTGCAACTCACGCGTCCGGTTGGACGTGAGGATCACGGCGGGCTTGCGACGAGCCCGGATCGTGCCGAGCTCGGGAATCGTGATCTGGAAGTCTGAGAGCACCTCGAGCAGGAACGCTTCGAACTCCTCGTCGGCGCGGTCGATCTCGTCGATCAGGAGCACAACGGGCTCGTCTGAGTCGATCGCCTCGAGGAGCGGCCTACGGATCAGGAACTCGGGCCCGAACAGCTCATCCTCGGAGACCGTGCCTTCCTGGGCAGCGCGGATGTGCAGCAGCTGCCGCGGGTAGTTCCACTCGTAGACGGCGTGGGCTACGTCGAGACCCTCGTAGCACTGAAGGCGGATCAAACGGGATCCGGTAGCAATCGCAAGCGACTTCGCCGCCTCCGTCTTGCCGACGCCTGCTTCGCCCTCGAGGAGCAACGGCTTCTCGAGCGCGAGCGAGAGAAAGAGCGCGGTCGAGAGCCCCCTATCGGGCAGGTAGTCGGCCGCCTGGAGGGCGACCTCGAGCTCGTCGATCGTGCGGAATGCGCTCATCGCTCTGAGCGTAGTCGAAGCGCCCCGCACCGCGGCGGCGAGAGCGGGTCAGGCGGCTTCGTCGAGCAGGCTCTCGGCGAGCGCGACCGAGCGCTCGAGGAAACCGAATGCGAGGAGCACGGTGAGACAGTCAACCGGGTCAACGTGCTCGGAGCGGCTCCCCTCGATGATCCGCAGAGCGATGAAGGTGAGCGGGTCGAAGGCGATGCCTGCCTGCTCGAGTGTCCGACCGAGCACGAACGCCTCGTGTGCGAGCTCGTGCTCCGCGGTCAGAAGCGAATGCCCGAGCGCGATCTCGCGCTCCTGCCGGCTGCGCAGCGTCACCTCGGCCGCAGTCTCCTCGTCATCGAATTCCGTCAACATCGTTACCGGAATGAGACGCCGGATTCGGCGGAATGATGGAGTTCCGAGCCGGGCGACCGTTCGGCTCCGGTCACTGCTCAGCGCGTGTGAATGAATATTCATTTACAATCGACGACATGACTCCCTCAACACAGGACCGCCTGCTCGCCGCCGCGGAGACGGTCTTCGCGCGACGTGGCCTGCGATCAGCAACCGTGGCCGAGATCGCAGCCGAAGCCGACATCAGCGCCGGCCTCCTTTACCGCTACTTTCCCGGCAAGGCCGACCTCGCCGTCGCGATCGTCGATCGCGACCGCGACGAAACCGTCGCCGCGATCGCGAGCCTGGACGAGATCGGAGACGCGCGACAGGCGCTGACGCTGCTGATCGAGGGCTGGATCGATGCCGCGCTCTCCGATCGGGCAGCGTGTGCCCTCGTTGGAGACATCGCGGCCGAGGCAGGTCGTGACGGCGTCATCGCCGCGGCTGCCGCCGCACACGAGACTGCCGTCGTCGGCGCGTTGACCGCGCTCGTCGCACGGGCAGGTCGATCGGAAATCGACGCTGCGGCCGTTGCAGTTCTCCTCGTCAGCGCTCTCGACGGTCTGACGATGCGCATCGGGGGTTCGGACGGGTTCGACCCGGCCCCGTCGACGAGTGCGTTGCTGGCCGCCCTTCCCGGCCTCCTCGGCGATCCAACGTGAAGACGGGCGAGCGCGAGTACACGGTCGATCGGCTCCGCGGATATGCCCTCCTCGGGATCATCCTCGTCAACGCCCCGTTCCTGCTCACGAGCATCAACGGCTTCACGGACATGTCGGCGCCTTCGCTCGGCGACCGAATCGCCTGGTTTTCGGTCGCCGCATTCTTCCAGGCGAAGAGCTACGTCATCTTCTCGTTCCTCTTCGGGTACAGCCTCGCGATCTTCCTCCGCGGCGTCGAGCGGCGTGGAGAGCCCGCCACTCGCCTCTACCTGCGGCGCCTCGGGGGACTGTTCCTGTTCGGCGCTGCCCACGCGATCCTGTTCTTCTCAGGAGACATCCTCGTTCTCTACGCGCTCGTGGGCCTGGTGATGATTCCACTCCGCAAGCGAGGTGACCGGACGATCCTGATCGTTGCCGCCGGGCTCTTCGTCATGCAGATCGTCATCCTCGGCCTCATCGCCGCGGGAACCTCGAGCATCGAAGCCGATGCGACGACGAGAGCGATCGACGAGGCGTTCGCCGACGGCTCGTTCCTCGAGGCGACTCTGACCCGCCTCATCGTCTGGCCCTTCGCTCTCGGCTTCATCACCCTCCTGCAGGAGTTCCTCGTTGCTTCCCTCTTCTGCGTTGGCCTCGTGTGCGGCCGACATCGGCTGCTCGAGAACCCTGCGAGGCACGCGGCGGCATGGAAGCGCGTGTGCGTGATCGGGTTCGCAATCGGACTCCCCATCCAGATCGTCGCCGGCTATCTCCTCGTCTGGCACGACGGCACGGGTCTTGCACAGGCCGGGTTGTTCCTGAACTACATCTTCGCCCCGATTCTCAGCGCGGGGATCCTCGCCGCGATCGTCCTTCTCCCCCGCCGTGGGCTCACGCGGGCAGTCGAGGCCGACGGCCGGATGAGTCTCACGATCTACCTGGCCGAATCGATCCTCCTGACAACGCTCTCGAACGGATTCGGCTTCGGGTTCTACGGCCTGAACGCCCTCGCGGCAACGGCGGTTGCGGTCGTCGTCTGGGTCGTGCTCCTCGGAGCAGCGCACGTCTGGCTCCACCGCTACACAACTGGCCCGGCCGAGAGCATCCTGCGCGCGATCACCTTCCGACGACGACCCAGTTTGCCGCGTCTCGCGCCGCGCGAGGTCGCCGCCTGCGATCCGATTGCCTAGCGACGACCTCCTCGAGGGACTGCACCCTGACCCAGCCGTGGCGCGAGGAGTTCCGCCTCCCTCCCGCCCCCCGAGACTCTCGTCGATCGAATAGGCTCTTGGCCATGACGAGCGTCGGGCACCTGGAAGCACCTGGCACACAGGAAGACACCGCTCCCGCCGGGGCCATCACCTACCTCGAGGCAATCCGCGCCGCACTGCAGGACGCGATGCGCGAGGACGACCGCGTCTTTCTCCTCGGCGAGGACATCGGGGCGTTCGGAGGTGCCTTCGGAGTCACGACCGGTCTCCTCGACGCGTTCGGCGAGGCGCGCGTGGTCGATACGCCGATCGCGGAGGAGGGGTTCGTCGGCGCCGCTATCGGCGCCGCCTGGATGGGCGAGCGCCCCGTCGTCGAACTCCAGTTCGCCGACTTCATCAGCTGCGCCTTCGACCCGATCGTCACGGTCGCCGCAAAGACGCACTGGCGGTCGGGCCAGAGCATTTCGATCACGATCCGCTGCCCGACGGGTGGCGGCGTGCGTGGTGGCCCGTTCCACGCCAGCTCCCCCGAGGGCTGGTTCGTCGGGACCGCGGGCCTCAAGATCGTCTGCCCCGGCACGGTGGAGGACGCCTACGGGCTCCTCAGGGCGGCGATCGACGACCCCGACCCCGTCCTCTACTTCGAACACAAGCGGCTCTACCGGACGCTGCGAGCCGACGCGCCAGCGGAGGGGCACCGCACGCCGATCGGCCCGGCAGCGATCGCGCGCGCAGGCTCGGACGTGACCGTGGTGACCTACGGCTCGGGCGTCTCCACCGCGCTCGCTGCCGCAGAAGAGGTACACGGAGACGTCGAGATCGTCGATCTCCGCACCGTCTGGCCGCTCGACGAGGAGACGATTCTCGCATCGGTCGTGAAGACGTCGCGCGTGCTCGTGCTGCAGGAAGCTTCCCGCTCGATCGGTGCCGCAGGGCTCGTTCTCTCCCTGATCGCCCGCAGCGCCTTCGAGGACCTCGACGCGCCTCCCGCCCTCCACGCTCCGCCGGACACGCCCGTGCCGTTCGCCCCGGAACTCGAGGACGCCTACATGCCGTCCGTCGCGTCAACGGTGGCCGCCATCGACGAACTCCTCTCCTACTGATGCCCACCGAACCCTGCGCAGAAGCACCGTCGGTCGGCGCAGTCGAGCGAGTCGCCCTGTTCCGACTCGTCCTCCTGCAGCGCCTCTTCGAGGGCCGCGTGATGACGCTCTATCGCCAGGGGCGGATCGTGGGCTCGGTCTACACCGGCCACGGACAGGAAGCGGTCGCGGCAGGAGCCGGGCTCGCTCTCGGCCCCGACGACGTCGTCGCCCCGCTCAACCGGGAGCTTGCGTGCCACTTCGCGCGCGGCACGACGCCTGCCGACGCATTCCGCAACTTCCTGGGCAAGGGAACGGGACCGACCTTCGGACGCGACGGCAACATGCATTTCGGGGCACCAGAGCGAGGTATTTTTCCGCTCGTCTCCATGCTCGGGGACCTGGTGCCGGTCGTCACCGGTGCCGCACTGGCCTTCAAGCGACGCGGAGAACGACGCGTTGCGATGACCTTCCTCGGTGAGGGCACGTTCTCTGTCGGCGACACCCACGAGGGGCTCAACCTCGCTGCGGTATGGCAGGTACCCGCCGTCTTCGTGATCCAGTCGAACCGCTACTCCTACTCGACGCCCGTGGCAAAGCAGATGGTCAATACGAACATCGCGCAGCGCATCTACGGAGGCTGGTCGATCCCGGCCGAGCGGGTGGACGGCACCGATGCCCTGGCCGTGCTGGACACCGTTCGCGCGGCCGTCGAGCGGGCGCGCAACGGCAACGGCCCGCAGGCGGTCGAGGCCCTCTCGGTGCGGATGCACGGCCACGCCGCCCACGACGACGCGCGCTACGTGCCCGCCGGGATGCGCGAGGACTTTGCCGAGCGCTACGACCCGGTGGAGCGGCTTGCGGCGCGACTCAGACTCGACGGCTTCGACGCGGAGGCGATCCAGGAGATGCGGGATGCCGCCCTTGCCGAGGTGGACGCGGGCCTCGCCGAGGCGGAGCAGGCACCGGCACCCGATCCCGCAGCGCTCCAGGACGGCGTCTACGC
>SHVL01000041.1 GCA_009694305.1 Thermoleophilia bacterium | reverse complement strand
GACCCGTCGTTGCGTCGCGCCGGTCGAGCGCCAGCCTCGCCAGGATCTCTCCGCCGAGGTAGGTCGGGCCGACGCCGTTCCCGGTGAAGCCGAAGCCATGATGGATCTTGCCGCGCGACCCGAAGATCGGAAGGTGCGTCGGGGAGACGTCGATCGGGCCGCCCCACGCGTGCGTCAACTGCCTGTCTACAAGCTGTGGGAAGAACCGTCGCAGCGCCGCAGCGGCGTGGCGTGCAGCATTGCGGTCGATGTCGAGCCGCCTGCTGTGGCGCCCACCGACCCCCATGTGCCCGCCGCCCCAGCCAAGAGCAATCCGCCCGTCTGCGGTCGTGCGGAAGTAGTGGAGCAGCGTGCGTGAGTCACAGATGCTCTCACCGCCAGTCCAGCCGATCTCCTCGATCACCTCGGGCACCGGTTCCGTGATCACCATGTGGCTCGAGGCGACCCCGAGCGCCAGCCGGTAGCCGCTGAAACTGGCAGTCGCGGTGTTCACGGCAAGTACTGCTGCACCAGCGCGGACGGTTCCGTTCGGGGTCTCGGCCACCGCGTCGCGCGACAGAGACCCGACGGCCGTGTGCTCGTGGAGCCGAACCCCGGCCTCGATCACCTTTGCCCGGAGGCCCAGGGACAGTCGGGCGGGATGCACGTTGGCGGCCGTTGGCAGGAACAGACCACCGAGGAACGCCGGCGACGCGCACCGTGCAGCGACCTCCTCCTGCGAGAGCGGCACGGCCTCCTCCGCTGCACCTACCGCCCGGCACGCCTCCACGACTTCGTTCCAGTCGCCGACCTGCGCTTCGCTCGTTGCGACCTGTAGCGTGCCACCGGCCCGGTACCACGCATCGACCCCCTGCGCCTCGCACCAGGCGCCGATCCCGTGGACAGCGCGCTCGGATGCTCGGCATACCTCGACGGCTCGGGTGTCGCCGACGCGGTCGCGGAGGATCGGCAGGTCGTCCCAGAGCGTGGAGACGAAGCCGCCGTTGCGCCCGCTCGGCCCGTGTCCGGCGAGCCCTTGCTCGAGGACGACGACATCGAGGCCGGGCTCCAGTTGCTTCAGCTGCCAGGCAGTCCAGAGCCCGAGGTAGCCGCCACCAACGACGACGACGTCAGCCGTCGTGTCTCCCGCAAGGGGCAGGGTCGGCTCGATCGGGCCTGCGTCCTCGAGCCAGAATCCGTAGCGGGTATGTCGCATACGGAGATTCTACGGCTTAGAACTCGAATCAGAATGACGGTTCGTCGCTGGGGCGTGATGGGCGAGGACGAAGCAGCGTGCCGCCCAGCGCGTTTTGGCGGCACAAGTCTCATTTTGATTCGAGTTCGTAGGCGGTACGAACCGACCGGCGAACAGCCGAGGCGCTCGGAAGAGAGCGGGCCTGCGGGCAAGCTCCTTCAGGTTCGCGGTACGCTTTTTATCGTGACTTTCCCGGTTCACAAGAGCCACGCGAAGCGTGTAGCAAGCATGAAACGGGGAGGGTCACGGTAGGCGTTCCATCGTGACTCTCCCCGTTCGCAGCTGGCGGACGGGACTTGAACCCGCGACCACCGGGATCACAACCCGGGGCTCTACCAACTGAGCTACCGCCAGCACGTACGTTCACAGGATACCGTGTATCGGAGCACGGCCCCGTAGCTCAGTGGATAGAGCGGTGGACTTCGAATCCACGCGCGGAGGTTCGATTCCTCCCGGGGCCATAGCGCAGGAGTTGTCCGGCCGGCCCGGGGCGGAGGCAGTGTCACGGCTGCGACGTGACGGCGCAGAGGGCTCGCGCTACTTCTGGGCCTTCGAATACGGGTAGATGATGTTTCCCGATGCCAGGTCTTCGGGCCAGAGAACAACATATTTCTCGGGGCCACGAAACTGGTCTACACCGTGGCCCTGGACGTTCTGGTACTGCACCGTGAGGATACGACCCTTGGCCCATTCGCCGTTCTTGCCGAACTTCACGGGCCCTACGATCGTCTCGAACGAGGTGGCGCGGACGATGTCGGCGATCTTCTGCTGGTCAACGCTCCCGGTGGTCTCGACGGCCTTCTCGATAATCTGGCCGAGGGCGTACGCGTAGGGCGGCAGGTGGTAGCCCAGCGGGTCTACGCCGGTGGCCGTGGCCCGTGCATCGTATTCCTTTATGAATGCCTGGATACCGGGCATCGCGAGCAGGGCTGGCGCAGGGACCCAGGCGGAGAAGTTGACGACACCGTTGAGCAGCGGGCCCAGTTCGGTCATCACGCTCGCGAACTGCGGGCCCACCATGCCGCCACCCACCATTGCGGGTTCCAGGCCTTCTTCGTGGGCCGCGCGAAGGATGGCCACCGAGTCGGGGGGATACGACGCCACGTAGACGAGGTCGGCGTTGGTCTTCTTGATCGCCCGGACAACTGACCCGAAGTCCACGGTGCGCGGGGAATACGCCCTGTCGTAGACGGTCGTAAACCCGAGCTTTTTGATCAAAGTGCGTGCCGCCGCCGTCTCGTATCTTCCATAGCTGTCATCAGCGCCGACCAGGGCTACCGTCTGCGGCCGCGGAAGCTGTCGTGAGGCCAACTCGAAGAAGCCGGTGGCGTTTCTAGCCCGGGGGTTGGGGCCGGAAGGCAGGATCTGGAAGTAGTTCGGATAGCGATACTCCTCGTTGTTTCCCAGGCCGAAGAGCCCGAACACGGTTAGCTTGCGCTCGATCGCGAGGGGCATCAGCGCTGCGATGAGGTCCGTCCCGACCGGGGAGATGACGAGGTCTACCTTGTCGGTGTCGAGCAGCTTGCCGTAGATACCGGGCACCGTCGCCGGATCGCTCTGGTCGTCTTGAAAGACGAGCTCGACCTTGCGCCCCAGCAGACCGCCTCGACCGTTGACGTCGTCCTTCCAGATCTGCAGCGCGAGCAGGCCCGGCTTGCCGTTCCCCGAGAGTGCCCCGGTCTGGGCGATGCTGAACCCGATCCTCAGTGGCTCCTCCCTGGAGGTGGCGAGCCAGACAGCGGCGGCTACGACGACGGCGGCAGCGCCGGCACCGAGCAGGGTTATCGTGCGCTTTCGGGTCAAGATCGCCCGGACATTATTTCGAGAGCTTCATCGAGGTAGCTACTGTACACGACGGCCTCGGCAGAGGTTCTGGTCGTGGGCGGTGGCGGGCCCCCGCTGCACGGGCCGTCGGTGTGGAGGTGCGGGCGAGAGGACTCGAACCTCCAAGAGCCGAAGCTCAACGGGACCTAAACCCGCCGCGTCTACCAGTTCCGCCACGCCCGCGTGGTGTGCGAAATCTAGCGCGCGGATATGGCTGTGGTCGTCAGCGGCCGAGCAGGAGGCCGACGGTTTCGCGGACGGAGTCCACGATCAGCCCTGTGAGAGCGATGAGCGCGAAGGCCGCGAAGGCCGCGAGGGGCTCGTGCGTCTGCATGACGAGCACGCTGACGAAGGCGGCAAGGACGAGGGATGCGGTCGTGAGCGGTCGCCGCGTGACCGTTCCGAGGGCGAGTCCGGCGAGGAAGACGGCACCGAGAACGATGATCCCTACCACCATGAACGGAGGGTAGGTTCCCGGTCGGACGGAGCGGACCTGCGGAGAGACCCGTCGGGAGGCTGTGCCGTCTCTGCTTGAATGATCCCCTCATGTCTTCGCAGATGGAAGAGCTTGGCGACAACCGCGTCCGCCTGACGGTCGATGTGTCGGCGCACGAGCTCGAGCACGCGGTCGAGCACGCGACCAACGACCTGTCGGAGTCGGTCAAGATTCCGGGATTTCGCAAGGGCAAGGTTCCGAAGCCCGTGCTCGTCTCGAAGATCGGCAAGGACAGGATCTGGGCCGAGGCGGTCGATTCGCACATCGGCGGATGGTTCTGGACGGCGGCCGCTCGAACGCGGCTGCGCCCGATCTCTGCTCCCGCGTACGACTTCGAGCTCCCGACGACCGACACGGAAGCCTGGTCGTTCTCCGCCACGATCGAGGTGCAGCCCATGCCGGAGATCGTTGACTGGACAACGCTCGAGGTGCCGCGCGCGGAGGCCGAGGTGCCGCAGGAGCTCGTCGAGCAGGAGCTCGAAGCACTCCGGCAGACTGTCGCAGAGCTCGTTCCCGCCGACGACCGCCCCGCCAGAGAAGGAGACACGCTGGTTGTCGATCTCGTGGGCGATACGGGCGAAAAGCAGTCGGATACGGTTGTCGAGCTCGGATCGGGCCGGCTCGTGGAGGAGATCGAAGTCGAGCTCACAGGCGCTACCGTCGGAGAAACCAGGGAGGTCTCCTACGAGCTTGCCGACGAATCGACCTCGAGCGTCTCGATCACGGTCAAGCACATCAACGAGAAGGTGCTGCCGGAGATCGACGACGACCTGGCGCGGTCGGCGAGTGAGTTCGACACGCTCGCCGAGCTACGCGCGGAGATCGAAGGACGGATTCGTGCCGCGGTTGATGCCGAGATCGACGCGGCCTTCAGGACTGCTGCGGTGGACGTTCTCGTGTCCGCTTCGAACGTCCAGCCTGCCGGGCCGCTTGTCGAGACGAGGGCCCGTGAGCTTCTCGACGGATTCGTCCGCTCGCTCGGCCGCCGCGGTATCGCGCCCGAAACGTACTTCGAGGTAACCGGTCAAACGCCCGAGGTTCTGATCACGCAGATGCACAAGGAGGCGGCGCAGTCGGTCGCCCGTGAGCTTGCGCTCGAAGCCCTCGCTGACCGCGTCGGAATCGAGATCTCCGATGAGGCTGTCAAGGATCTTGTGCGTGAGCAGGCCGAGGAGGCGGGCGACGATCCCGCAAAGGTGATCGAGGACATCTGGGCGCACGGTCACCAGGAGTCGCTGCGGGAAGACCTCCGCCTGCGCGAAGCGCTCGACCGCCTCGTCGCCGATGTCAAGCCGATCTCGACCGAGCTTGCAGAGGCCCGCGACAAGATGTGGACGCCCGACAAGGAAAACACCGAACCCGAGAAGAAGTTGTGGACACCCGGCAGCAAGGAGCCCCAATGAGCCCGTTGATTCCCATGGTGATCGAGCAGACCTCGCGTGGCGAGCGTTCGTTCGACATCTACTCGCGACTGCTGAACGAGAGGATCATCTTCCTCGGTACGCAGGTTGACTCCCAGGTAGCAAACCTGATCAATGCCCAGTTGCTCCACCTCGAGTCGGAGGATCCCGACAAGGACATCTCGATCTACATCAACTCACCTGGTGGTTCGGTCTACGACGGACTCTCGATCTACGACACCATGCAGTTCATCAAGCCCGACGTCTCGACGATCTGCGTCGGCATCGCGATGAGCATGGGAGCTCTTCTCCTGACGGGCGGCGCCAAAGGGAAGCGGATGGCGCTGCCGAACTCAAGGATTCTGATCCATCAGGTCTGGGGTGGCTATCAGGGACAGGCGTCTGACATCGAGATTCACGCGAAGGAGACCATTGCGTTGAAGCGCAAACTCGAAGAGATCATGGCCGACCACACGGGTCAGGATGTCGAGAAGGTCAAGCAGGACATGGACCGCGACTACTTCATGACCTCGACCGAAGCGGTCGAGTATGGCCTCATCGATCGTGTGATCGCGCACCGCTAGGCCGGAGGGTCTAGCCAGACAGGCGATTTCCGAGTAAAAGGAGAAACGTGGCCCGAGCGAGCGACGGAAACGAGCAACTGCTCTGCAGCTTCTGCGGCAAGAGCCAGCGGCAGGTGAAGAAGTTGATCGCCGGTCCCGGCGTGTACATCTGCGACGAGTGCATCGATCTCTGCAACGAGATCATCGACGAGGAGCTGGCCGCTCCCGTCTCGCTCGACCTCGACAAACTGCCTCGCCCGAAGGACATCTACGCGGTTCTGAACGACTATGTCGTCTCGCAGGAAGAGGCGAAGCGGACGCTCGCTGTTGCGGTCTACAACCACTACAAGCGCGTCCGTATGGGGCAGGTCGAAGAGGGTGAAGTCGAGCTTCAGAAGTCGAACATCCTCTTGCTCGGACCGACGGGCTGTGGCAAGACGCTGCTTGCCCAGACGCTCGCTCGCATCCTCAACGTGCCGTTCGCGATTGCCGATGCCACCGCGTTGACCGAAGCGGGCTACGTCGGCGAGGACGTCGAGAACATTCTCCTCAAGCTCATCCAGGCCGCCGACTTCGACATCAAGAAAGCGGAGACCGGGATCGTCTACATCGACGAGGTTGACAAGATCGCCCGCAAGGCGGACAACCCCTCGATCACGCGCGACGTGTCGGGCGAAGGGGTGCAGCAGGCGCTCCTGAAGATTCTCGAAGGGACTGTCGCTTCCGTGCCGCCCCAGGGCGGGCGTAAGCATCCTCATCAGGAGTTCCTCTCGATCGACACGACCAACGTTCTCTTCATCTGCGGTGGGGCCTTCGCGGGCCTCGACCGGATCATCGAGAAACGGATTGGTGCCAACTCGGTCGGTTTCGGCGCCAACGTCCGGTCGAAGCACTCGGGTGAAGGCTCCGAACTGCTGTCGGCAGTGATGCCCGAGGATCTCGTCAACTTCGGTCTGATCCCCGAGTTCATCGGTCGCCTGCCCGTCGTCTCGGCCGTACATCAGCTCCGGCGTGACGACCTCGTCCAGATCCTCACGGAGCCGAAGAACGCTTTGACCCGCCAGTACCAGCGCTTCTTCGGGTACGACTCGATCGAGCTCGTGTTCACCGACGATGCGCTTCTCGAGATCGCCGAGAAGGCCCTGAAGCGCGAAACCGGTGCGCGCGGCCTCCGCTCGATCATCGAGGCGGCACTCCTCGACGTGATGTTCGAGCTTCCGTCGCGCAAGGATGTCTCCAAGTGCGTGATTACGAAGGAGACGATCTCCAAGGGTCTCAGCCCGACGCTCGTGACGAGCGGCGCGGCAGAGGCGGCGGACGACGACGAGTTCGGCACCGCGGCGGGGAACGTAGCCTCGTAGCTCTGGGGCGGAGACGCCTTCTGGCAGCGGCTCGTGGGCCGCGGCAGCATTGCTCCTGAGTCACGTCGTTCCCCGACAGGGCATCCTGCACGTTCTCCTGCAGTATGACCCGCTGGCCTCTCGCGTACCCTCGGTCTGTATCTGGCTTCCTCCTGTTCTCTGTCTGCCGCCCGGACGCGCCACGAGAAATCGGTTTCATCAGGGAGAGGCGACGGCTGGCAGGGGTAAGCGAGCGCATCTCGGCTGATTCCACGCCGGAGCCGGACTGCGGTGTTCCGCCGTACACTCTTTGCTGCCGATGGAGAAGCGCGCAGCGATGGAGTCTGTCTACAAGCCCAGCGGCGTCGAGGCGCACTGGCAGAAGGCCTGGGAGGCGGAGGGGCTCTACGCAGCAGGCGTGGGCGCACACCGTGAGGAGAGCTACGTCATCTGCGTTCCGCCGCCGAACGTCACCGGTGACCTTCATCTCGGGCACGCACTCAACGGCTCGATCCAGGACGTGCTCGTGCGCTGGCACCGGATGCGCGGCTACCGCACGCTGTGGCAGCCCGGCTACGACCACGCGGGGATCGCGACGCAGAACGTCGTCGAGAAGCAGCTTGCACTCGAGGGGCTGACCCGGCACGACCTCGGCCGCGAGGCGTTTGTCGCCCGGACGTGGGAGTGGCTCGAACTGACGGGGCGCACGATCATGGTGCAGTACAGGCGGCTTGGCGCGTCGCTCGACTACGGCCGTGAGCGGTTCACGCTCGACGAGGGGTATTCGCGAGCGGTGATAACGTTTTTTGTGCGCCTCTGGGACCGCGGCTGGATCTACCGGGCGAATCGCATCGTCAACTGGTGTCCGTTCCACCAGACGGCGATCTCCGATCTCGAGGTGATGCACGAGGACATGGATGACGTCCTCACGTACGTCCGGTATCCGTTCGCCGACGCCGACGCCGACGCCGACGCCGACGCCGACGTGGACGCCGACGCCGACGTGGACGCCGATGCCGACGCCGACGTGGCGGGAGACGGGGCGGACGGAATCGTGATCGCCACCGCTCGTCCTGCCACGATCCTCGGTGACGTCGCGGTCGCGGTGCACCCTGACGACGAGCGCTACCGCAGTGCGGTCGGCCGGCACGTGATCGTCCCGTATGTCGAGCGGCCGGTGCCCGTGATCGCGGACGAGCGCGTAGACCCGGCCTTTGGCTCGGGCGCCCTGAAGATCACGCCCGGCCACGACCCGACGGACTTCGCGATCGGCCGTGACCACGGGCTTCCCGAACCGATGGTGATCGGCCTCGACGGCAGGATGAGCGCGCAGGCCGGCGACCTTGCAGGGCTGACCCAGACAGAAGCGGACGTGGCAGTGATCGCATGGCTCAAGGAGCGTGGTCAGCTCGTGAAGCGGGAGAACGTCCGACACGCGGTGGGCACGTGCGAGCGGTGCCATACGCGGATCGAGCCGCTGATCTCGCTGCAGTGGTGGTGCAAGATGGAGGAGCCCGCCCTGCCCGCGATCGATGCGCTGCGGGATCGGCAGGTCAGGTTTCACCCGGAGTCGCAGCATCGGTTTGCCATTGCGTCCCTCGAGGAGAGCCCGGACTGGTGCCTCTCCCGTCAGCTCTGGTGGGGCCATCAGCTGCCGATCTGGACTACGCCGGACGGAGAGGTGATCTGTGCCGTCACGGAGGAGGAGGCACGGGAGCGCGTAGGTGCCGGCGTGGAGTTGACGCGCGATCCCGATGTTCTCGATACCTGGTTCTCGTCTGCGCTCTGGCCGTTTGCGACGCTCGGCTGGCCTGATGCAACGCCCGAGCTTGCCGCGTACTACCCCGGGAACGTCAGCTCCACCGCGCGCGAGATCATCCGCCTCTGGGAGAACCGCATGATCTGGGCCGGGCTCGAGGTGATGGGCGAGGTGCCGTTCACCGACGTGATCATCCACTCGACGGTGCTTGCCACCGACGGGCGAAGGATGTCGAAGAGCCTGGGAACGGGGGTCGACCCGATCGAGATGATCGATGCGCACGGGGCCGACGCGACACGGTACGGCCTTCTCAAGATCTCCTCGACACAGGACGTGCGCTTTTCGCCGGGCGCGATCGAGGAGGGACGCAAGCTTGCGAACAAGCTCTGGAATGTTTCCCGTCTGATCCTGCAGAACGCCGGCGATGTCGAGCCGCGCGTCGAGCCGACCGCGCTCGAGGAACGCTGGATCCTGGCGCGGATCGACACGGCCCGCGAGCAGGTCGAGGAGGCGTGGGCCGCATTCGACTTCGCTACGGCTGCGAACGTGCTCTATCACCTCACGTTCGACGACTTCTGCGACTGGTATGCCGAGGCCGTCAAGCCTCGTCTTTACGATCACGAGGCCACCGTTGCGGCCACGTCGCTTGCGGCTCTCGAGCGACTTCTCACCCTGTTGCACCCGATGTTGCCGCACGTGACCGAAGAAATCTGGTCGTACCTCCCAGGAGCGCGGAGCCGCCTGATCGTTTCGGCATGGCTCGAGGCCGACGCCCGATTTGCCTCCGCTGGAGGAGCACTCGAGCGCGTGCAGGAGGCCGCCATGACGTTCCGGCGGAGCAGCGTCGCGGTGGCGCTCGAATCCGACGACGAGAGGCGGATCTTCGCGGCAGTGGTGCGCCCGGAACGGCAGAAGGTGGCCGGAGACGCGGGGCCGGAGGTAGCGCGGTTGCAGAAGGAGATCGCACGCGCAGAGGCCATGCTGGCAAACCCGAAGTTCGTCGAGAGTGCGCCGCCGACGGTGGTCGAGGGAGAGCGTTCGAAGCTCGACCGGTTCAGGCGTGAGCTCGAGGCGCTTTCCGGTACCAAGACCTGAGGAGGACAGGTGCGGGCACGGCGGGTGGCGAGGACACTGGATGTCCGTGGCGAGGAGGCCGCGGCCGCTCTCACGGTGCGCGACCCTGAGGCCGGCTCACCGCAGCAGCGCGGACCCGGCTGGAGGCCGGGTAGCGGGCCCCGCCGGGGGCCAAACAACGATCTGTTGACGCAGACGGGGTGCTGATGCGTGACGACGTAGCCTGGCTTGCGGGTCTGAGCCCCTGGCCCGAGGACGGTTTCGGGCTCGAGAGAATGCGGGCGCTGCTCGCCGCACTGGACGACCCGCAGCTGCAGTTTCCCGCGGTGCACGTCGTCGGAACCAACGGGAAGTCCACGGCGACCGTGCTGGTGGAGCAGGTACTTCTCGCAGAGGGGCTCTCGGTCGGCTCGACGATCTCGCCCCACGTGCGTGCCTGGGAGGAGCGGCTGCGGCTCGATGGCCGTGCAGGAGACCTCCCGGCGGCTCTGCGGCGCGTCAGACCGGCGGCGGAGGAGAGCGGTGCGACGCAGTTCGAGACGCTGACGGCCGCCGCGCTGGCGGCGTTTGCGGATGCGCAGGTCGATGTAGCCGTCGTCGAAGCTGGCCTCGGGGGGCGTTTCGACGCAACGAACGTGCTGCGATCCCGCGTGGTGCTGCTCACGAATGTGGGCCTCGAGCACACCGATGTCCTCGGGGACACGGTGGAGGCGATAGCGACGGAGAAACTTGCTGTTGTCCATACTGACGACACTATAGTGATCCTCCCGGACGACACGCTGCGGCCGTTCGTTCTGCGCGGAAGCATCAGGCTCGGCGGTGCACGCGAAGCTGCCGCTGCGTTCGTCGGTCACCCGGTGGACCTGCCGGAGGGTGTCTCCCTTCCGGGGCGGCTCGAGCGCCGGCCGGGCGAGATCCGGGACGGCGCCCACAATCCCGATGGTGTCAAGTGGCTCAGTACTCACCTGCCTGCCGCGGACTACACGATCTGTGCCTCGATCCTGGGGGACAAGGACGTCGATCTGATGCTCCGTCGTCTCGCCACGATGGGCAGCCGTTTCGTTGCCACCACCTCGTCGAATGCGCGCTCGCTCCCGGCGGCAGATCTCGCGGAGAGCGCCGGGCAGTACTTTTCGAATGTGGAGGCTGTCGAGGATCCCGTCGCGGCACTCGGCCGCGCCCACGCCCTGGGAGAGCCTGTTCTCGTGACCGGGTCCCTCTATCTTCTCGCCGATCTCGAAGTGGCCGACCGACGATGAGCGGCCGCGTCAGAATGAGAGAGAAGCTGGGTGTTCTCGTCTTCGCACTCGTCGTCGTCGTCGCCCTCGTGGGCGCGGCGTTCGCCGTCGGGTATATCCTCGGCAAGATCCTTCTCTGAGGTATGACACGCCGCCGATGATCGCCGAAACCTTCTTCGACTCGAGCACCTGGGTTCTGACCCGCAACCTGACGGGGTTTCTCGTCGTCGTGTTCTGGTTGACGACGGCCTTCTGGGTGTACAAGGATGCGCGTCGCCGCATCGACGATCCATGGCTTGCTGGCATGGCGGCGGTGCTCGGGCTCGTGCCGCCGTTCGTCGGCCCGATCGTCTATCTCTTTCTCCGTCCGCCCGATTCGATCGAGGAGCGGCGAGACCGGGATCTCGACAATCGCGCCCTCGAGGACAGGCTTGCCGAGCGTGGCCTTCGCTGCCCTGTCTGCCGCGGCCACGTGGACACGTCCTATGTTGTCTGTCCGGTCTGCTCGACACGCCTGAAGCAGGCGTGTGGTTCCTGTGGCGCCCCTCTGGAGGCCATCTGGCAGGCGTGCCCGTACTGCGCGGAGCCCGTTCCAGCCGCCGCCGCCCCTGGCGAAGAGCTGCTCCAGCCACTGCGGAATCGACCCACGACCTGATCATCTGCTCGCAGGCGTGTAGCTGCGACTACGCTTACCGGTCTATGGCGTCTGAAACAACACTCGTGCTCGTCAAGCCCGACGGCGTCCGCCGCGCACTCTGTGGCGAGATCGTCTCCCGCTTCGAGCGTCGCGGCTACGAGTTGCGCGGCGTACGTCTACTGAAGGTCTCCCGCGCGCTCTCCCGGGAGCACTACGCCGAGCACGTGGAGAGGCCGTTCTTCGGAGAGCTTGTCACGTTCATCACCTCGGGCCCCGTGCTTGCCCTCGCCGTGCGTGGCGAGAACGCGATCCTCGGCGTGCGAAGCATGATCGGTGCAACCCATCCGGCGGACTCTGCTCCGGGCACGATCCGCGGCGACTTCGCAACGCTCCTGTCGGAGAACATCGTGCATGGCTCCGACTCGAAGGCGAGCGCGAAACGCGAGCTCTCGCTCTTCTTCCCCGACGGTCTGCTCTAGGAGACTTCCCCGGAGCGACAGTTCCAGGGAGATCTTTCCTTCCGCTCATGAACGAGATCTCCGACGACGCGAAGCGCAACCGCGAGGACTGGACGAAGGCCAACGCCGCCTACACCGATGCGCGGGCGAGCAAGAACTGGGCGGCTGACGAGATCACGTGGGGCGTGTTCGGCATCCCCGAGGCGCCGCTCGAAACGCTCGGCGCGGTAGGTGGCCTCGACGTCGTCGAGCTCGGCTGTGGCACCGCGTACGTCTCGGCCTGGCTCGCGAGGCGTGGCGCACGGCCCGTCGGGGTCGACGTGACGCCTGCGCAGCTCGCAACGGCGCGTCGCTGTCAGCTCGAGTTCGGAATCGAGTTCCCGCTCGTCGAGGCGAGTGCCGAGGACGTTCCGCTGCCGTCCGAGAGCTTCGACCTCGCGGTCTCCGAGTACGGCGCCAGCATCTGGTGCGACCCGCACCTCTGGATCCCCGAGGCCCACCGGTTGCTCCGCCCCGGCGGACGGCTCTGGTTCCTCCGCAACAGCACGCTGTCGATCCTCTGCGCCCCTGACGAGGGCCGACCGTCGGAGAAGCTGCTGCGCCCCCAGCGCGGGCTCGGCCGTCTCGAGTGGCCGGGCGAGGACGGTGTGGAGTGGCAACTGCCGCACGGTGAGCTGTTCCGCCTCCTCCGGCGGACAGGCTTCGACGTCATCGACCTGGTCGAGCTCTACGCCTCCGACGACGCAGTAGACCATCCGTACTACGACGGCTTCTCGGCGGAGTGGTCGCGCAGATGGCCCGCGGAGGAGATCTGGGTCGCGAAGAAGCCGGGATGAAGCTCGTCCTCGCCTCGACGTCGTTGCAGCGCCGTGCGATCCTCGAACAGCTACAGATCCCGTTCGACGTTGTCGCCCCCCAGTACGAGGAGCATGACCCGCCGGACGCCGAGCCCGTGCAGCTCGTGTGCGCCCACGCAGAAGGCAAGGCGCGCTCGGTTCACGTGGACGGACGCGTCACGCTCGGAGTGGACACGACCGTTCACCTCGACGGGCGTCTCTACGGAAAGCCGACGGATGAGGGTGGTGCGCGCGCGATGCTGGGTGACCTCGCAGGCAGAGCCCACCTCGTCGTGTCGGGTCTCTGTCTCCTCGGCCCCGGGTTCGCCGTCGTGGAGCACGATGTCACCCACGTCACCTTCCGGGGCCTCGAGCAGTCAGAGATCGACGCCTATGTCTCGGCCGGAGAGTGGCGCGGGCGCGCGGGTGGCTACGCGATTCAGGGCCTCGGTGGCCGGCTTGTCGCGCGCATCGAAGGCGACTACCTCAACGTCGTCGGGCTCCCTGGCTCCCTGCTGATCGATGTGCTCACCGCTCACGCATCGAACCTGCTCCACCTCCGGCCCGATGTGTGACCCCTGTGTCCAATGTGGACACGAATCACCTCCCGAGACGACCCTGTTCATGCCGGATCGTGTCCGTCGAGGACGACATCGGGGCAACCAGCCCCGGCGTCTTCGGCAATGAAGCCGCGCCCGTGCAGAACCGGCCCGGTCGCAATCCTCGCGCACTAGCTAGACTCGTGCGTCCATGGGCTGGTTCAATGCTCTCACCGGCTTCGGCGGCCGCGATATGGCGGTCGACCTCGGCACCGCCAACACCCTCGTCTACGTACGGGGCCGCGGCATCGTGCTCTCGGAGCCCTCCGTCGTCGCGATCGATCAGCGCACCGGCGACGTTCATGCCGTCGGTGTCGAGGCGAAGCGGATGCTCGGGCGCACGCCCGGCACTATTTCCGCGATCCGGCCCCTGAAGGACGGCGTCATCGCCGACTTCGATGTCACCGAGCAGATGCTGCGGCACTTCATCCAGAAGGTGCACCAGCATCGTTTTGCGCACCCCCGGGTGATCGTCTGCGTCCCGTCCGGGGTGACGGGTGTCGAGAAGCGCGCCGTCGAGGATGCAACCCTCGCTGCCGGCGCCCGGCAGGCGTACCTGATCGAGGAGCCGATGGCTGCCGCGATCGGTGCCGGCCTTCCTGTCGGAGAGCCCACCGGGAACATGATCGTGGACATCGGTGGCGGGACGACCGAGGTGGCGGTGATCTCGCTCGGCGGCATCGTCGTCTCTCAGTCGCTGCGGGTCGGGGGTGACGAGATGGACGACGCGATCGTCACCCACATCAAGAAGGAGTACAAGTTGCTCGTCGGGCAGCAGACGGCCGAGGAGATCAAGCTCGAGGTCGGCTCAGGCTTTCGCCTGGCCGAAGAGGTCCAGGCGGAGGTGCGTGGCCGCGACATGCTCACAGGTCTGCCGAAAACGGTTGTCATCTCCTCGGAAGAGGTCAGGCGGGCGCTCGAAGACCCCGTCTCCCAGATCATCGACGCGATCAAGTCCACGCTCGACAAGACCCCGCCCGAACTGGCCGCGGACATCATGGACAGAGGCATTGTCCTCGCCGGTGGGGGCGCGCTCCTGCAGGGCCTTGACGAGCGGCTTCGCCACGAGACCCAGATGCCCGTCCATCTCGCGGAGAGCCCCTTGACGTGCGTCGCTGTGGGCTCCGGCCGCAGTCTCGAGGAGTTCGACACGATCGTCCGCTCGGAGCGCTCGCGCAAGCGGCGCACCCGCTACCGCCGCTGACCGCAGACCGCAACGGTTCGGGGCCGGCACCCCGTGTGCTCGCACCTCCACCCGGGAGGATGATGCTCTCTTGGCGGTGTAGGATTAGCCTGCGCCCGGGCTGTCCACCCGAGAAGGCCGGTACAATCACTGGCTGTGGCCCGTCATCGCACCGCACGTACGGCGGTGCTGGGCGTTCGCGTCCAGCGTCCCGCCAGCGGCAAGCCCCCGTCCCGATCGGCCTCGGCCCTGCGGCGGCGCATCGTGGTTGGCCTTCTCGTCGTGTTTGCGCTTGTGCTGATCACGTTCTCGTTCCGTACGCCCGACTCCGGGCCTGTCGCCTCGGCCGAGCGTGCTGCTGCGGGTGCCCTGCGGCCGTTCGCGATCGCCGGCGAACGCGTTGCCCAGCCGTTTCGTGACGTCTTCGGATGGGCCGACTCCCTCCTGTCGGCGCGCTCCGACACGAAGCGGCTCCAGGCGGAGAACGAGGCACTGCGCCAGCAGGTCATCCAGAACCAGTTTGCGGCCAACGACAACGACAAGCTAAAGGCGCTTCTCGCCTTTCGCGACGGCCCGCGGTTCCCGGACGACTACACGGGCCTTGCGGCAGCGGTCATTGCCCGGCCGACGGAGAGATTCGTGCAGGACGTCGTCGTTGCGGTGGGGTCGAACGACGGGGTGGCGCTCGATGCCCCGGTCGTCACGGCAGACGGCTTTCTCGGACGGGTGACGCGGGTGTACGCGCGATCCTCCCGCGTGACCTTGCTCAGTGACGAGCAGTTCGCCGTGTCGGCACTCGATGTCAGGTCGGGTGCAACAGGCATCGTCAAGCACGGGCGCGCATCGGCTTCGACACTCATCTTCGACCGCGTCCCAAAGAAACTAAAGGTCTCTATCGGAGATACGATCGTCACCGCCGGGTGGCGTTCCAGCAAGCTTGCGTCGCTCTACCCGAAGGGGATTCCGATCGGCCGCGTCACGAGCGTCGGTCAGGCCGACACCGACCTCTGGAAGCAGGTTCAGGTCGAGTCGTTTGCAGGCTTCGATCGCGTTGACGCGGTGCTCGTGCTGGTTCTGAAGGATGACAAGAAGTGAATCCGCTGGTCGGCATCCGCATCGCCGTGATTCTCTTCGTCGTGGCGATTCTCCAGGTATCCGCCTTCTCGTCGGTGGCGATTGGAGGCGGTGGGCCCGACGTGCTGCTCGTCACGCTCGTCTCGATCGGATTGCTCCGCGGTGCCGTGACCGGAGCGGTCACGGGATTCATTGCCGGCCTGATCGTCGATGTTGCGACGCTCGGCACTCTCGGCCTGACGTCTCTCCTCCTCACGATCACGGGCTACTGGGTTGGGCGCTACGGCGAGACCACGGGGCAGGATCGCTCGTACGCGCCGCTGCTCGCCACGGTGGTGGCAACAATCTCCGTCGGGTTTGGCGGGTACGTGGTTCAGGCGATGCTCGGCGAACCCGTGTCGGCGCGTGCGATCCTCGATGCATTTCCGGCGACCCTTGTCTGGAATGCGGTGCTCGCCTACCCGGTCTTCCGACTCGTTCGACGTTTCGTCGGGCCGAGTGAGCGCGGCGACCGGACGAGAGAGGTGACGGTTCTTGTCTGACGCGCCCTATGGCGAGCCGCGCAACACCTCACAGCGCTTCCTGCCCCATGATCCCTCGGTCACTGCTCCGTATCGGCTGACGCCGGGCCTCGCCCTGCGGGTCGGGGTGCTCGGCGTCGTTGCCCTCGTTGTCTTCGCAGCCCTCTTCTTCCGGCTCTGGTCGCTGCAGGTGCTCTCGGGCGCGCAGTACCTCGACGCAGCCCAGAACAACCAGCTTCGGACGATCCGCGTCGAAGCGCCGCGTGGCTCCGTCCTCGACCGCGCGGGCAGGGTGGTCGTCGGGAATGTGCCGGGGACGGCGGTCAAGCTCTGGGTTGGTGACATGCCCAGGAAGGAGGGGCGGTACCGCATGGTCAGGCAACTCGCCGCCATCCTCGACGTGCCGGCGCAGCGCCTCGCCCGTGAGGTGGACGCACGGGGCCTCGACCCGCTGACACCGATCACCGTGAAGACCGCCGTCCACGACGATCAGGTCTTCTACCTGCAGGAACATGCCTCCGACTTCCCGGGGGTGCAGATCCAGCAGACGTATCTGCGCCACTACCCGTACCAGTCTCTTGGCGCCCAGATCCTTGGCTACGTCGGCGAGGTCTCGCCGGACGAGCTGAAGCGGAACCGGTCGGGGCGAAAGGACTATCGCGGTGGAGACAAGATCGGCAAGTCGGGGGTCGAGGCGACGTTCGACGAGTACCTGCGGGGTGCGTCGGGTGCCGCCCAGATTCGTGTTGACTCGCGCGGGCGACAGCAGGGCTCTGTCGCGTTGATCCGCGACGCCGAGCCGGGAACGGCAGTGCGGCTCACGCTCGACATAGGAGTTCAGCGCGCCGCCGAGCGAGCGATCCGGGAGGCGATCGTGATTGCGAAAGCCAACAAGCAGTACAACGTGGCCGGCGGTGCCATCGTCGCCATCGACCCGCGTGACGGTGCCGTGCGCGCAATGGCCTCCTACCCGACCTACAAGCCCTCGGTGTACGTGGGCCGAATCGACCCGGACAAGCTTGCGCCGCTCGTGAACGACGCCGCTGCCAGGGCGGCGAACTTCCCGGGTCTCAACCGCGTGACCCAGGTTGCATACCCGCCTGGCTCGATCTGGAAGCCTGTCACAGCCCTGGCCGCGATGCAGGAACACCTCCTCTCTCCGTATTCGTCGATCCAGTGCACGGCGAAGGCCGTGTACGGGCGCGACAAGCAGGTCTTCAAGAACTGGGACCCGTACGTCAACAGGCCGATGAATCTGCCCGAGGCACTCGCGACCTCCTGTGACACGTACTTCTACACGGTTGGGAACCGGTTCTACGAGGGCGGTCTCGCGGAGCGCAGCCGGTTGCAGCAGTGGGCTCGGACGTTCGGTTTCGGTGCCCCGACGGGGCTCGACATTGGCAACGAGGCGCCATCGTCTCAGACCGTCGTGCCCACACCCGCGTGGCGTAAGAGGACGTTCGAGAGCGACTGGGACAAGGCCTGGAACCCCGGCGACTCGATTCAGCTTGCGATCGGCCAGAAGGACGTGTCGGTGACGCCGCTCCAGATGGCCCGCTTCTACGCGATGATCGCGAACGGCGGGAAGCTCGTCCGGCCCTATCTCGTCTCCGGGGTGGAGCAGCAGGGAGCGACCGGTCAGCGGGCGCTGACCCTGAAGCAGTTTCCCCCGGCGCCTCCGCATGATGTCGGAGTTGACCCGGCGGCCCTCCAGGCCGTGCGCGAGGGGCTGTGGGCTGCCACGCACTCGAGCAACGGAACCTCGGCCGGGGTCTTCGCCACGTTTCCCGTCTCGATCTCCGGCAAGACGGGGACGGCGGAGAAGGTCGTGAATCTTCCGGGGTACCCCGTCGGGCACCTCGAGGACCAGTCCTGGTGGTGCGGTTACGGGCCCTCTGACGACGCGAAGCTCGTTGTGTGCGCGGTGATCGAGAACGGCGGTCACGGATCGGCCGCAGCCGCGCCCGCCGCCCTGCGCGTCTTCGAGAAGTACTTCGGTCAGAAGGCCCGTTCCCCTCGGGTGGTGAACGTCGATTGATCGTTGACGCGCGATCCCGCACTTCCTCCTTCGCGTCGTCGGCTCCCGGTGCCTACGACCTCGGCTCGATCCTGCGCAGGATCGACTGGCTGCTTCTGTTCGCCGTCGCGACGCTCGTTGCGTATGGCCTCTGGGCGATCGCGGGCATCACCCGCTTTGACGTTCCCGGGCACCCGGACTACTACGTCGTCCGGCAGGCCGTTGCCGTGGCGGTGGGTGTCGCCGGGATGCTCGTGGCGATCGTCGTTTCACCTTCGGTCTACCAGCGGCATTGGCGCGTTCTCTACGGAGGGACGATCGGCGTCATGCTCTTCGTCATCGCCTTCGTCGGTGCGGTGCGGGGATCGAAGCGGTGGATCGATCTCGGGCCGTTCCAGTTCCAACCGTCCGAGTTCGGCAAGATCCTTTTCGTCCTCGCCATCGCCGGCTTCCTCGTCGAGCGCGGACGACGGGTGGGGGAGTTCTCCACGGTGCTCGCGGCCGTCGGCCTCGGCCTCCTCCCGATGGGCCTCGTCTTCCTTCAGCCAGATCTCGGGAGCGCCCTCGTCTATGGAGCAGCGCTCGCGGCCGTCCTCTTTCTCGCCGGCGTTCGGTGGCTGCACCTGGCGGCCATCGGCGGCGGTGCGATCATCGTTGTCGTAGGCGTTTTGTGGTTTCTCCCGGTGGCCGGGATCCCGATCCTGAAGCCCTATCAGACCGACCGTCTGACGGGGTTCACGAATCCCGAGAGCGACCCCGGCGGGTTGACCTACAACGTGACGCAGTCCCGGACAGCCGTCGGTGCAGGGGGACTCTCGGGCCGCGGTGTCGAGGGCGCGAGCCAGACCCGGCTCGACTACCTGCCCGAGCACGCCACCGACTTCGTCTTCGCCTCGCTTGCGGAGCAACGCGGCTTCGTCGGTACCTCGATCCTCCTGCTCCTCTACCTGCTCGTCGTGTGGCGAGGGCTGCGTGTCGTCACGGTGGCCGGCGACCTCTACGGAGCGATCGTGGCCGGGGGAATCGTCTTTGCATTCCTCTTTCAGGTGTTCGTCAACGTTGGCATGACGATGGGGATCGCACCGGTGACGGGGATTCCACTCCCGTTTGTGACGGTCGGTGGCTCGTCGATTGTGACGAACCTGCTTGCAATCGGTGTTCTGCAGTCGATTCACGCGCGTGGCCGCGTGGAGAGGTCACGCTGATGCCGCTCGGGATCGGCATCATGCAGGTATCCCGGCTCGTGCGCGAGGTGCATGCCCTCGAGGGTGCGTCGCCGTGGATTGCCGTCTCTGGCCCGAGTGCGGACGCGCTCGCTACGACTCTCGCGGCACGCGGTGACCGCGGTGCGATCGTTGTCGGCGGGAACCCCGTAGCGGCCGCCGTTTCGATCAGGCTGATCGAGGGCGAACCGACCCCGGCGGAGCTCCTCGTTCTGCGTCGTCTTGCGCGCGACGAGACGCCCGTGATCGTGGTGCGCCACGGCGGGACTTCGGCGATCCCGTACGTGCTCCCGGAGGACGTCCTCGACGGCGGGCCGGAGCCGGACATCGAGGAACTCGCGGCGGCGATCGCGAGAGCTGCCCCTCACGCTGCTCCGGCGCTCGCGGCCCGCCTGCCGCTTCTGCGCCCGGCGGTGTCGCGGCGGTTGATCGCAGTCACCGCCTTTGCGAATGCGGCGCTCGCGGCGTCGCCTCGCCTGCAGCGGCAGCAGCTTCCGGTTCTCACGCTTGCCCAGTTGCGCATGCTCTTCCTCCTCGGGATCACCCGCGGAGAGACGCTCCCGCGTGACCCGCAGGGGCTTGCGGTTGCAGCAGGGCCCTATCTGGCGGTGTCGCTCGCGACCGGTATCGCGGCGAGAGCTCTGGTTCGGCAACTGCCCTTCGGGGGTCCGGCCGTCAGGGCAGCGGTGGCCTACGGCAGCACCCGTGCCCTCGGTGCGGCTCTCCGTAGACTCCAAGAACTCGAATCAAAATGAGACTTGTGCCGCCAAAACGCGCTGGGCGGCACACTGCTTCGTCCTCGGTCGCCCGGATATGTCCCATATCTGCGGCTCCCTGCATCCTCGCATCGCACTCGCCCATCACGCCCCAGCGACGAACCGTCATTCTGACTCGAGTTCTAAGAACTCGCATCAAGATGAATCACATGAGTATGCTGATTCAAAAGGCCGGGTTTATTTAGTTACACGCCGTGAGGATTCGAAAGATTGTAAAGATTCTACTGTAATGGTACATAGCTAAAGCAGGAGTAATGCAATGAATAAGAAAATGTTTTTAGCATACGGCGTTACAGCTGTAACACTTTTAGTTGGGTGCAGCCCAAGCTCGCCTCTCACGCCTCATGACACACAACTACCGCACCCGAACATTGAACAATCAGATAAGATTAATGGAAAGGTTCCGCCAAACAAACCGTCTAAAACAATGTCTGAAACAAGGCTAATAACAGAAGAAATTCTTGATCCAAAAGGCAAACCAACCGGCTGGGTAATGATAACTAACCTTAGTACGCGAGGGCAGGGTACACGTGCTCCTATACACATTCATCCATATGGTGGACAGACTTGTGTATTGGCGGGAGAATTGAGCTTGTACTTGGAGGGAGAACCCACCATCCAAAAAACTGGCCCCGGCCATTGTTATTACATGCCAGCAGGACCCAGGATGACGGCAGTTAATTCTGCTAATATTGATTCAATTTTTCTTGATACTTTTGTTGTACCGAAAAGCGCGGAAAGTTGGATTATAGTTGCACCCGGTTAGCAAGACCAGCAGGATCAGTTTGATCATGAATGAGACTTGTGCCGCCAAAACGCGCTGGGCGGCACGCTGCTTCGTCCTCGGTCGCCCGGATATGTCCCATATCTGCGGCTCCCTGCGTCCTCGCATCGCACTCGCCCATCACGCCCCAGCGACGAACCGTCATTCTGATTCGAGTTC
>SHVL01000040.1 GCA_009694305.1 Thermoleophilia bacterium | reverse complement strand
CTATCGGGCCACATCGACCGGCTCGAGCGCTCGGGCCTGCTCGTTCGCATCCGCTCTACAACCGACCGCCGCCGGGTCGGGCTCGAGCTGACCGTCGAGGGCGAGCGTGCCCTCCGCTCCGTGCGCGAGCGCCGCACAGCCTGGCTTGCCGAACGCCTCGGCGCGCTCGAGCCAGAGGCCCTTGATGCCATCGCGGCCGCGGTCGAGCCGCTCCGTGAGCTGCTGGGACGGAGACAATGAGCACCATCGGGCTTGCGCTGCAGACGAGAACGTTCTGCAGCCTGCGCCACCACCGCAACTACCGGCTGTTCTTCGCCGGACAGGTCGTGTCGCTCGCCGGCTCGTGGATGCAGAACGTCGCGCTCGCGTGGCTCGTGCTCTCGCTCTCCCGCTCGCCACTCGCGGTGGCACTGTTGCTCTTCTGCCGCTTCGCGCCGTACACGCTCTTTGGGCTCTTCGCCGGATCGATCGTCGATCGGGTCGATACCCGACGCCTCGTGATCTGGACGCAGGTCGCAGCGATGACCACCTCCGCAGCGCTCACGGTCGTAACGCTGACGGGAACCGCGACGCTCCCGATCGTCTTCGCTCTCGCAATGCTCGGAGGTGTCACCCTCGTGCTCGACGCACCTGCGCGTCAGGTGCTCACCTTCGAGATGGTCGGCCCCCGTGAGCTCCCGAATGCGGTCGCCCTCAACTCCGGCCTGCTGAATGCCTCGCGCGTCATCGGCCCGGCGGTGGCCGGCGTGCTGATCGCCGCGGCCGGAGTGGGCGTCTGCTTTCTCGTCAACACCTTCAGCTTCGTCGCCGTTCTCGCCGCCCTGCTCGCGATGCGAAAGAGCGAGCTCTACCCGGTGGAGCACGACCGCACCGTCACCGTCCTCGCCGGAACGCGGGAGGGACTGTCATTTGCGTGGCACGATCGCCAGGTCCGCGCCGTACTCGTCGTCGTGACCTGCGTCGGGCTCGTCGGATTCAACTTCAACACGCTCGTGCCGCTGCTCGCATCGGACACCCTCCACGTGGATGCGCGCGCGTTCGGGCTGCTCTCGGCAGCCTTCGGGCTCGGTGCGCTTGCCGGTGCGATCGCCACCGCCTCGTCCCGAAGGGCGAGCTTCGGAGCGTTCCGGGCGGGAGCGGTCACCTTCAGCGTTCTGCTCTTTGCCCTCGCACCCGTGCACGAGGCGTGGCTGGCCGGCATCGTCCTGTTTGCAATCGGCGCCGCGTTCACGCTCTTCGCAGCCAATGCGAACACGCTCGTCCAGCTGGCTGCACCCGATCACCTGCGTGGACGGAGCGTGGCCCTCTATCTGTTCGCATTCGTCGGACTGGCGCCGCTCGGCTCACTTCTCTCGGGCGCCCTTGTCGAGGTCGGCGGCACCGCGCTCGCCCTCGTCGTCGCCGGCACTGTGGGTCTGCTCGCGACAGCGGGCGCTACGGCCAGTCTGCGCCCTCCAGAACCACTCATTTGAGGGAACGTGGAACGGCACGAGCCCGCCGATATCCAGGATGTGCACCCTGTCACGAGGAGAACCTAGATGATGCTATTCGGGAGCCAGGACTCGAGCGCGGCTCCTCCCATGCCGTCGGCGCGCGGTCTGGGAGCACCGGATATCCGACGTGTGATCCTCCGCGTGAACGGCGACGACGACATCGTCATCGGATCTGCAGAGGGACGGGACAATGCGGTGCAGATGGCCCGCAACCTGGTGCTCCACATCGAGCAGGCCTCGAATAAGGGTGAATGGCCCCGGATCGACGAGCGCTTCATCCGGCCCGGCGCGATCGTCTCGATCGACGTGCAACGCTCCGAATAGCCCGTACGGGGGACGCAGAACACACCCGGCATCGGCGATGGTCCGGACATCGGAGTCGGCGGCGCTCCGAGCCCCCGATCCCTGGAGGAAACCATGGGACTGCTCGAACACACTCAAGGCCCGCCGCTCGACCGGATGACCGAGTGGACACCCTCGGAGCTCCGCCGGGTCGTCGTGCGCATGAACGACGGGGAGGTCGTCCAGGTCGGCACGGCACCCAACCGCGACGGCGCACTCGTACTCGCCCGCACCGTGATCGCCGAGATCGAGGAGCCCCGAGGCGAATGGCCGCTCGTCGGCGAGCGCCTGCTACGGCCCGAATCGATCGTCTCGGTCGACGTGCTGACGGTGACGTAGCACTCGAATCACCGTGAGACAGTTCGGCCTCGCGGGAGGGCGGGGCCGTACGCGGGATCCCGCGATCATCGCCGCAGCCCCGCGCTGCTCTCGAGACGACGCGCGCAGCGGCTCAGTCGATCTGCCAGGTGTCACCGGCATGAAGCAGTGTCTTGAGGTCTCCCTCGCCGCGCTGCTCCGTAGCCAGGCGGATCTGGTCGGCGACGGCCTCGTCGTAGGCCGGGCGCGCGACCGAGCGGAAGATGCCGAGCGGTGTTGCTCCAACGGTGTCGAACGTCAACCGCGACAGCGCAAACGCCACGCTCGGCTCGACGTGCGACGGGTCGTGCACGAGGATTCCGGGCGTCGATGCGTCAACCACCTCCGCCGATCCATCTTCGGCCTGCCGCACGCCGCGGTCCCCGAAGACGATCGGCTCACCTGCCCTCAGATAGATGCGGTTCTCCTTCTGCTCGCGGACGAAGTCGAAGGCGCCGTCGTTGTAGATGTTGCAGTTCTGGAACACCTCGACGAAGGATGTGCCGCGATGAGCCGCCGCCGCGCGCAGAACCTCGCTCAACTCCTTCTTGTCGGTGTCGATCGCGCGGGCAACGAACGTCGCCTCGGCCCCGATCGCCACGCTCAGAGGGTTGAACGGCTGGTCAACAGACCCCATCGGCGTGGACTTCGTCACCTTCCCACGCTCCGACGTCGGGGAGTACTGGCCCTTCGTGAGACCGTAGACCTCATTGTTCAAGAGCAGGATCGTCAGGTTGACGTTGCGGCGCAACGTGTGGATGAGATGGTTGCCGCCGATCGAGAGCATGTCGCCGTCGCCGCCGATCACCCACACGGAAAGGTCACGTCTGGCGGTCGCGAGGCCGGTGGCGATCGCTGGCGCGCGACCGTGGATCGAGTGCATCCCGTAGGTCTCCATGTAGTACGGGAACCGTGCGGCGCAACCGATCCCGGAGACGAAGACGATCTTCTCTCTCGGAATCTCGAGCTCCGGCATGAATCCCTGGACAGCGTTGAGGATCGCGTAGTCACCGCAGCCCGGGCACCAGCGCACCTCCTGGTCGGACTTGAAGTCCTTCGCCGTGAGCGGAATCAGTCCGCCGTTGCCGCTGCTCATCGCTCCACCAGGGCCGTGATCGTCTCTGCCAGCTCGCTCGAGCGGAACGGCAGGCCACGGACGCGGTTGTATCCGACGGCATCGACGAGGAACTCCGCGCGAATCAGCTTCAGCAACTGGCCCGTGTTCATCTCGGGCACGAGCACCCGGTCATAGCGGCGGAGCACGTCGCCGGTGTTCCGCGGGAACGGGTTCAGGTAGTGAAGGTGCGCGCTCGCGACCTCATGGCCGGCCTTGCGCACCCGGCGCACGGCGGCGCCGATCGGCCCGTACGTCGAACCCCAGCCGAGTACGAGAATCCGCGCGCCACCGTCCGGATCATCCACCTCGAGGTCGGGGATGTCCGCGGCGATATTCGCCACCTTCCGGGCGCGCAGCCGAACCATCGCGTCGTGGTTGTCCGGGTCGTAGGAGATGCCGCCGGTCACGTCCTCCTTCTCGAGCCCGCCGATCCGATGCTCGAGCCCGGGCGTGCCCGGCACAGCCCACGGCCGAGCCAACGTGTCGGGATCTCGCTTGTACGGGTGGAACAGATCACCGTCGTTCGGACCCGTCGCGAAAGGGCTCGCGATCGACGGCAGCGCGTCAACATCCGGAATCAGCCATGGCTCGGAGCCGTTCGCAAGTGACGCATCCGAGAGCAGGTACACCGGCGTCCGATACTTGATCGCAATCCGGGCCGCCTCGATCGCTGCATGAAAACACTGCGAAGGGCTCGACGCGGCGACCACCGGAACCGGGCTCTCGCCGTTGCGGCCGAAGAGGACCAGCAACAGGTCGGCCTGCTCGGGCTTCGTGGGCATGCCCGTCGACGGGCCCGCCCGCTGGATGTCGAGAATGACGAGCGGCAACTCCAGCATCACAGCGAGGCCGACCATCTCCGACTTGAGGACGACTCCCGGCCCGGCGGAGGTCGTGACCCCGAGCGAGCCGCCGAACGACGCACCGAGGGCCGCGCCACAGGCAGCGATCTCGTCCTCGGCCTGGAACGTCGTCACCCCGAAGTTCTTGTGTCGCGCCAGCTCCTCGAGAATCGACGAGGCAGGGGTGATCGGATACGCGCCGAGAAAGAGGGGGAGCCCCGACAGCCTGGAGGCGGCGATCAGCCCGCAGGTGATCGCGCCGTTGCCGGTGATCTGTCGGTAGCGGCCCGGCGCAAGGTGCGCCGGCGCGATCTCGTACGAGACCGCAAAGTCCTCTGAGGTTTCGCCATAGTTGTAACCCGCCTTGAACGCGCGGGTGTTGGCCTCGGCGATCGAGGGCGTGTTGCCGAACTTCTGCTCGATGAACGCGAGCGTCCCTTCGGTCTTTCGATGGTAGAGCCAGAGCATCAACCCGAGCGCGAAGAAGTTCTTCGACCGTTCCGCCTCCCGCGAGGTGATTCCCTCGATCCCCTTCAGGGCCGTGACGGTCATCGACGTGAGTGCCACCTCGTGCACGTGGAGGCCGGCGAGCGAGCCATCGCTGAGCGGGCTTGCCTCGTATCCCGCCTTCTGGAGGTTGCGCTCGTTGAACGCGTCCGTGTTGACGATCACCATCCCGCCCTTCGGGACATCCGCGAGGTTCGTCTTCAGCGCCGCCGGGTTCATCGCCACGAGGACGTTCGGCTGGTCGCCGGAAGTGAAGATGTCGTGATCCGCGAAGTGCACCTGGAAACCGGAGACGCCGGGCAAGGAGCCTGCGGGGGCGCGGATCTCTGCGGGGAAATCAGGGAGCGTCGCTAGATCGTTGCCCAGCAGCGCGGTCTCGCTCGTGAAGCGATCACCCGTCAGCTGAATCCCGTCGCCGGAGTCGCCGGCGAACCGGATGATCACACGATCGAGGTGCTCGACCGGCTTGGAGCTCACGGGCACAGACTACACATTATCCCCACGACGTTACAGGTGCGGCAGGCTGACAGGCCCGGAGAGCCCGCAGCGGGATTCAGGGTGTCCCCGGCACTATCCCGCGGAGCGCCGGACGACGGTGATCCCGTAGGCAGCGCCCGACTCGAACAGCTCGTCCGGATCGACGTCGCCGAGCCAACCGAGAAAGTGCCGTTCCGGGTCGTCCGACGTCGAGCCGTAGACAGCAGCACGCTCCTCCGGAGCAGCCTGCGGCGGTCCGTCAGCGAGCTCCTCGAACCGCCGTTCGGCCTCCTCGGCCGCGGGGCCCTCCGCGTATCCCTTTCCCATCGAGTGATTCTCCCTGTTTCGCAGTGTCCTCGCTACCTGTCTCGACCCTGCCGCCGGCGGGCTGACATGAAAGCCGTGGCTGCGAGCGCCAGGAAAACGACCTCCCCGAACGTGCATCCGACCGTCGCCACGCCGTTGCCCGCGAGAACCCGGACACGGACGATCTCGAGCGCGAGCGCACACCCGATCAGGATGGCCGCCACCCGGTAGGGGCCGACACGCTCGCGGGCCGCCTTCACGTGGACACCTCGTCGTCTCGGAGGCCGCCGCCGATCGCCGCACCCGCGAGGATGAAGAGCACGTAGGCGATCCAGTGGACGCCGATCACGTCGGTCTGCACGCCGATCGCGAGCATCGCCACCCACGAGGCGCTGAGCCAGGCCGACCGCCGCCACAGTCCGACCAGAACGGCAAGCAACCAGGCGACAAACACGGCGAGCCCGACGATGCCCGTCTCCACGCCGACCTCCGTGTAGGTGGACTCTCCCGCCCTGATCTCGGCCCTCGTGCGCGAGGCAGTCACGCCGGCGTTTCCGAGGCCGTATCCCTGTGGATGATGGATGACCACTCGCACACCGTCACGCAGGTTACGCCAGTGACTCGCGGTCGAGGCATCGCCGCCCGTCAGCGGGTCTGTACCGACATCGGGATGCTCCTTCCCGAGCTCCCGCAGGATCACGAGCTCCGCCGGGGTGTAGCTCGTCGAGGGGCCGATCGACGGAAAGGCCGCCACGAACCCGAATCCGACGACGAGCGAGGCGCCGGCAAGCCCGACAGGCAGGAGCCGCCGCTGGGCGACCGCGAGAACCACGAGCCCGAGGGCGAAGGCGAGGAATGCGGCCCGCGTGTGCGTCCACAGCAGACCGAGATACGCCACGCCGGCCGCTACAACGACCCAGGAGGGACGGCGACGCGCCACGAGGTAGAGGAGGACGATCACGAGGACGTAGGCGGTCGCTAGCGGGCTCAGGAACGTCGATCCGAGCCGGCGGATCGGGTTCTGCTCGTCGCCTGTGTTCAGCACCCAGTTCTCGGGCAGCCCTGAGAGCCCGGTATATCCGAGGCCCAGCTGCTCTCCGAACCAGCCCGGCACCCCCGAATCGCGCCACCACTGAAGCGGCACGAGATACACGTCTGCGAGACCCCAGACCGTGACGGCGACAGCGAGCCCGGCAAGGGCGAGCGACAGGCGGCGCAAGGCGACGGGGGTCAGCACGAGCAGGCGGCCGAGAAAGTATGCGGCTACCGGGATCAGGTCATGGCGGGCAGCGAAGAGCTGGCCACGATGCGTCGCCGCTCCGTCCCCGAGCCACCCCTGCGGAAGCACCCAGTAGAGGACGACGATGCCGGTGTAGGCGAGGGCCAGCCGGTCGGCCCAGAGCCAGGTCGGCAGCCTGCGCGCCCCGAGGATCGCCACGGCCAGCGCGGCGGCGAGAAGCACGTCCTTCCAGGCAGCAACCACGTCGAGGGAGGCACCGCGCACCCCGACGTCCCACAACTCGGCCATTGCGAGGTTGTGGAGGGCCAGTCCGAGAACGAAGACGACGAGTGCAATGCGAGGGAGACGGTCACTCATGTGATCGCCACGAGCGTGAGCCCCAGGTTGACGATCCGCACCGGGCAGGGGAAGAGACCCCGCAGGTCGCTGCTCCCGAGCAGATGATTCTCGCTCGCCCAGCCGCGGCCCGTCAGAGCGTATGCTCGGTCGGAGGCAGGCCGGGGGAGCCAGTGGACGAGCGGCAGGCGCGTGTGCACCTCGACCGGGAACCAGCGGTTGGGCGTCGTCAGAAAGACCCTCCGACCGACCCGTAGGGCCTCGCTGACAAACAGCCGCTGGCGTTCGATGTCCCCGACGTGCTCGATCACCGCATTCGAGAAGACGACGTCGAACGACCCGTCCTCGAAGGGGAGGGCACACCCGTCGCCCTGCACGTATGCGACATCGGGATAGCTGTTGCGGAAGCTCACGCCGTCGTGCAGCCCGAGTGCCGTGACCCGGCTCGGCCACGGATAGTGCTCCTCGAAGAAGTTGTGCGTCCCGCAGCCGGACTGACCACCCGCGGCTCCGAAGCCGACTGCGTCCGCCCCGATATCGAGGACGCTCGACGCCGCCGACGGACGGATCTCGTCCATGAACAACCGGAGCTTCCTCCGGCGAGAACGGGCCGAGACGGCATCGACGAACCTCATCCTGGCGAAGGTACCGGGCAGAGCGGCCAGGTGCGTCTCCCGGGACGGTCGAACGGGCGCGCCCGGGGATGTCATGGCACCGAAATGACCGGGTCAACGGGTGGAGTTGCTCACCGGCCTCTACACTTGGGTGATGGCGGTCAACGAGCGGCGAATTGCAGTCCTCGGGGCAGGACAGATCGGAGAGGTACTTCTCTCCGGGCTCCTCTCCTCCGGCTGGCGCGAGCCGGCCGACATCACCGCGTCTGCCCGCCGCATCGAACGCGTCAACGAGCTTCGCGAGCGGCACGGCATCCACGCCACGCTGTCGAACGAGGAGGCAGCCGCGGGAGCGGCACTCGTCGTGATCGCGGTGAAACCGCAGGACATCGAAGCGCTCCTTCTCGACGTCGGCCACCTGATCACCGCCGACCAGACGATCCTCTCGATCGCTGCGGCGATCCCCACCGCCGAGATCGAACGTCATCTGGCACCCGGTGTGCCGGTCGTCCGCGCGATGCCGAACACGCCCTCCGTCGTGCACGAGGGCGTGGCCGGCCTCTGCGCCGGTGCTCACGCCGACGACGCGCACATCACGCTCGCCGAGGAGGCTCTCGCGCATCTCGGAGCCGTCGTCCGCGTACCCGAGAAGCTGATGGACGCGGTGACCGCGGTCTCCGGATCCGGGCCTGCGTACTTCGCACTCCTTGCCGAGGCGATGATCGAGGCCGGCCTGCTGCTCGGACTCTCCCGTGAGATCTCCACACAGCTCGTCGTCCAGACGATGCTCGGGACTGCACAGCAGATGCGCGACCTGAAGATGCACCCGGTCGAGTTGCGCGAGATGGTCACCTCCCCGGGTGGCACGACGATCGCCGCGATCCGGGAGCTAGAGATCGCAGGAGTTCGCGGAGCATTCCTGAATGCCATTCAGGCTGCCATGGTTCGCTCGCGCGAGCTCGCCTCGGGCAGCGGCACCGGCTGACAGCGTCCTGCCCGACCGAGCGGCCTCGTTACAGGAATCGCTGATCGGGATCCCACACCACAACAATTTCGGCTACTGTTCGACGTACAGCACTGCTCGACGCGCCAGAAACGCGTGAGGGCGCTGATCCTCAAGGAAAGCAGCACCACGAGCGTGTGCTGCGCATATGCACGAGACCTACTCCACTCCGACACATCCGTTGTCGGAGCCGGCAGATGGCCTTCAGGCCGCCGCGCTCCGAACTCAGGCCTGGTACGGCGAGCCGTTCCTGCACCCCGATGAGGAACCCGCTGCCGCCCTCGCTCCTGGCACCGCGCGCCGTCGCGCGCTCGACGACGCCCTGCTGGAGATGGACACTGGAAACCGCAGGCCGTCGGCCGCCTGGCGGGTGCGCTACGGCCTCATGCTCGGCCTCGAACGGGTGCTGGCGGAGCCGAAGCCGCAGACGGCATCCGGAACCGACCTCCGCCGCCACCAGATCGACGCGCTTGCCGGGATGCTGACGGAGTTGATCGCCGCGAACCAGCGGAATGCAGAGGAGAACGGCAATGGCAACGGCAATGGCAACGGCAACGGCAACGGCAGTTCGTCGGAGACCGATGGACTCGAACTGGAGGAGGAAGACGACGACTTCGATGCCGGAGTCGTCGATCTCGACGCCGAGGAGCCGTCGTTCACGGGAGAGGATCCGGGCGCTTCACGGCGCTATCGCTTCCGCCATCCGACGGCCTCCGGAAAGACGATCGCCGCCGCGGGATTCGTCGAGTCGGCCCGACATCTCGGAATCCTGATTCTCACCCACCGCAGGCTGCTCGTCTCCCAGTTCCAGCGAGACCTGACGACGGAGGGATACGCCGAACGCTTCACGGATGCGATCTACAGCGGGATGGAGCCGCTGCGCGACGACCCGATCACGATTCAGACCTACGCCTGGTTCGCCCGCCACGCCGACGAGATCTCGCGCAGCGCCTACCAGCTCGTGATCTGCGACGAGGCCCACACCGCGCTCGGCGAGAAGACGAGTGCCGCGATCCGCTCGTTCAGCGAGCCGGTCTACATCGGCATGACCGCGACCGAGCAGCTGATCGCGAAGCAGGTCTCGGATGTCTTCCCCGCCTCGGTTGACGATCTCCCGCTTGCCGATGCCGCTCGCCGTGGGCTGATCGCTCCGCTGCGCTGCCTGAGGGTCCCTCCGGCCGCAGCGATCAACTCGGTGCCGATCGTCGGCGGTGACTTCGAGGAACGCGCCCTCGCCGCCGCTCTCGACCACTCGGCACTCAACCAGGCGGCCGCCAGCCTCTACAGCGACCGATTCGGGACGACACCCGGCATCGTCTACGCGGCCGGCGTCGAGCACGCCTACAACCTCGCACAGGAGTTCCGCGCCGCGGGGCTCAAGGCAGAGGCTGTCTCCGGCAAGACCCCGCCCATCAAGCTCGCGGAGACGCTTGCGGCCTACGAGCGAGGTGAGATCAACGTCCTGATCAATGCGCAACTCCTGGCCGAGGGCTGGAACTCACCCCGGGCCACCGTCTGCTTCCACCTCGCCCCGACGGCCTCTCGGCGCGTCTACCAGCAGCGCATCGGTCGGATCATGCGGATGTACTCCCGCAAGGAAGCGGGGGTCGTGGTGGACTTCGTGACGAAGGGATCCACCCACAACGACCGTGCGATCTCGCTCCACTCGCTCCTCGGCGCAGACTTCTACCGTGAAGGTGCGCGGGTCACGCCGGCTCCCAGACGGCGGCAGCAACGACGGGCGCGCAGGCTGCTGTCGCCGGTTGCATGGCTCGTGCCCGTGACACCCGACGTCGTCAAGCGACGCGCCGTCATCCAGCGCGAGTGGCAACGCATCGACCCGAAGTTCCTCGACGACGAGGAGCAGCGCTTCTGGGCCACGATCGCGGGAAGGCAGATCCGGTTCGACCAGCGGACAGAGTTCGCGCGCACGTTCACGGAGGGCCGCGCCGGGAAAGGCGCGCTCGAGACCTTCCTGGCCGTCTGCGCTGCCGAGAACCCCAACCGGCGGCTCAGGATGACGGCGCTCGCCGACCGCGTCGCTGCTCCGGTCGAACGTGCCGACTTCGACGATCTCGTCACCCTCGTCAGCCAGGCGCTCCCCTGGGAGAAGGACAGGACGGTCGGAGTGCGGACCCTGCTGCGGGCAATCGGTGAGGGAAAGGCCACGGCCCCCGAGCAGATCCTCGGCCGCTGGACGTGGAAGCTTGCCCGGGCGACCCGCAAGATTCAGGACCGTCGGGCCAGCACGGAGTTCCCCGAGGCGAAGCGCCTGCTCGGAGCGGTCGCCAACTCGCGCGGCCACCGTCACGAGGACAACGTCGCAAAACTCGTTCAGGTTGCACGCTCTCTGCCACTCGCTATCGGCGCAGCGTTGCTCGCGTCCGCAGACGGCTATACCCCGCGTGCGAACTCGATGCTCGATCAGGCCCGCGAGGAGATCGGCCCGATGCCCGAGGTCGCGAGTGCGCTCGCCGAGAACCTTCCCGCACCAAAAGCCCCCGTCCGGAAATCGCGGCGCAGGCGCAAGAAGCGCGGTGGCACCGGAACGGGCACCCAGGCCGCAGCCGCCGCAAACGGGAGTGAGGGGAGTCCAGAGGCGACCACGAGCCCCGGCACAACGGAGGCACAACCCGAAACAGCGATCTAGAGCGAGGCGCTACGCGGGGGGAGAGTCGCCGCTCTCGCGGTCGCGCAGAAACTGCGACAGCTCGGCGGCGAGCGACTCGCCCGTCGGGAGATCGTCGTCGTCGAACAGCTCGGCGATCGAGTCCGCTCGCCGTTCGAGCTCCTCGACGTAGGCGGCCGTCTCGGGATCCGACGCGACCGCCTCCGTGATCTGCTCTGCGTAGATCTCCTCCGCCTCCTCGAGCTCCGAGAGGTCGAGTTCCGTTCCGAGAAGCTCGCCGAGGCGATCGCAGAGCGCCCTTGCCGCACGTGGGCTCGGAGCGAGGGAGACGTAGTGCGGCACCGCCGACCACAGGCTCACCGACGGTATCCCCGCCTGCCGGCAGGCATCGTGCAGCACGCCGACGATTCCGGTCGGGCCCTCGTAGCGCGAGGGCTGGAGCCCGAGCTCCTCGACGAGTGAGATATCGCTGGCCGCACCCGTGACAGGAGCCTCGCGCGTATGCGGCACGTCCGCGAGGAGCGCCCCCAGCGTGACGACGAGCTCGACACCGAGATCGCGGGCCAGTCCGACGACGAGGTCGTTGAACGCGCGCCAACGGTAGTTCGGCTCGACGCCCAGCAGGATCACGGCGTCGCGGTCTGCGCCGGGGATCGTTGCGGCGTGGAACGAGGTCTCGGGCCACTCGATCTGCCGCATCAGCCCCTCGTCGAGCGTCACGGTCGGGCGCGTGGACTGGAAGTCCACAAAGCCTTCAGGATCGATCTCGGCAAACCGCTTCGCGTCCCAGGCCCGCACGAGCGTGCCACCCGCAAGCGTCGCAGCCTGGCCGCCGTCGCTCCAGCCGCGAAAGGCCGCTATCAGAACGGGGCGGCGCAGAGCCGGTTGCTCGTCGATCCGAAGCTCGTTTTCCATCGTTGGAGTTTAGCCTGACCGCGAGGTGCTCGCCCGAGTCGTCAGGCCGTGCGAGACCGGCGCCGCGCCACCGCTACGAGGGGCGCAGGAGGCCGCTGGAGCGCGTAGGCGACGGCGACCGTCAGCACCCAGATCGTCGCGGCAAGCGACACATGGATCACGACGAGCCACCAGGGCAACGCGTTCCGGTACTGGATCTCCCCGACGGCCATCTGCACGAGGAGGACACCGAGCAGCAGGGCTCCACCGCGTGCGATCCCGGGAAGCTCGCTGCGCCGTCGCCAGAGGAAGAACCCGACGACGAGCAGACCGACGCCGAATACCGCGGTGGCGCGAACGTGGACGTAGACGGTGTCACTCACGGAGAGCCCGAGCCGCGGGATGTCCTGTCCTCCCGAGTGAGGCCCGGACGCCGTTGCGACGGTCCCGGTGACAACGAGAGCAGCGCACGCTACAACGCCGACGGCGGCGGCGGCCCGGAGCCACGATGGCCCGGCGGGTGGGGCGAGGCCCCGACGGTGACTCCAGCCCTCGATCGCGACGACGACGGAGCCCGCGACCACGACGAGCGCAAGGAGAAAGTGCGACATGACGGCAACGGGGTGGAGGTCGAGAAGAACGGTGGCGCCTCCGAGCGGGATCTGGGCAATCGTCCCGAGGGCCGTGATCAGTGCGACGTTGCGCACCCACCGCGGCAGTCCCTCCACCCGCCGGGCAGCGAGCCAGGTGATGAGGGTGAGTGCGATGCCGACGAGCGCAACGACCCGGTTTCCGAACTCGATGGCTGCATGGCCTCCCTTCTCGGGGTAGGGCTTGTCGCCGCACTGCGGCCAGTTGTCACAGCCGAGACCGGATGCGGTGAGGCGCACGATGGCACCGCTCGTGACGACGACCCAGAGCGTGAAGACCGTCACGGTCGCGACCTGGACGAACCGGCGCGGAGAGACCGTCCGGCGCACACGGGCCGGCTTCGCGACAGCAGCGGTCTCGCTGCTGCTCATCGGAGCTCGACACCCGACCCCTCGACAACACGTCCGATGCGATAGAGGTCGAGGCCGAGACCGGCAAAGCGCGCCACGAGGACAGGTGCCCTGTCGGCAGGTAGCGAGACGAGCAGGCCTCCCGCGGTCTGCGGGTCGAATGCGAGCGCCTCGGCCGCAGCAGACGCAGAGCTCTCGACGTGGGGGCCCGCATAGTCGCGGTTGCGGCTGTCTCCGCCGGTGCGCGTCCCGTCGGTCGCAAGCTCGAAAGCCCCGGGGAGCGCGGGAAGCGCCGCTGCTTCGAGCTCGATGCGCACCCCACTGCGCGAGGCCATCTCGTAGGCATGGCCGAGCAGACCGAAGCCCGTCACATCGGTAACGGCGTTCGGGTGCAACGGTCGCAACGCCTCGGCTGCGTCACGATTGAGCGTCCTCATGGCGGCAACCGCGGCATCGAGCGCCCCGGCGGGCGGGCGCCCTTCGCGCTGCGCCTGGAGGACGAGGCCCGTCCCGAGCGCCTTCGTCAGAAACAGGGCGTCGCCCGGCTTCGCACCGCTCTTGGGCCAGATGCCGTCCGGGTGCACGGTGCCGACCACCGCGAGGCCGTACTTCGGCTCGTCGTCGCGGATCGTATGGCCTCCGGCGAGGATCGCACCCGCGGAGCGGACGACCTCGTCCGCTCCGGCAAGGATCTCGCCGAGCATCTCGGTGGGCAGTTCCTCCGGGAACGCCGTGATCGAGAGCGCGAGCAGCGGCACACCCCCCATTGCAAAGACGTCGTTGAGCGCATTCGTCGCGGCGATGGCACCGAAGGCCCGTGGGTCGTCCACCACCGGCGGAAAGAAATCGACGGTGAAGACGATTGCCCGCTCGTCGTCGAGACGGTAGACGGCCGCGTCGTCTGCAGGGTCGAGCCCGACGAGCAGATCCACGGCGTCAACCGGGACCAGACCGGCGAGGAGCTTTTCGAGTCGTGCTGCCGGGTACTTGGCGGCACATCCGCCGGCCTTCGCGAGAGAGGTCAGCGTCGGGAACTCGGTCACGAAATCAGTGTACGCACGAGCCGAGAGTCGGATCCTCCCCTCCCTGATCCACACGAAGGCCGCTACCCCCGGCGGCCTTCGTTCTATCTGTGCGAGGATTGGTCGATGCCCTCCGCGCTCGTCACCGGTGGCTCCTCCGGTATTGGCCTCGCACTTGCCCAAATGCTCGGCGCCGAGGGCTACTCCCTCACGCTTGCCGGGCGGAGCCTGGATCGTCTCGAGGCGGCCCGTGGCGGCCTCGACGCCACCATCGTGGCGGCCGACGTGTCCTCCGAGGACGACTGCGTGCGGCTCGTGGCCGAGCACGTCGAGACGCACGGCGGCCTGGACGTGCTCGTCAACTCCGCCGGAGTGGGGATCGCAGGGACGGTCGGCGAGACATCGGCCAAAGCGTGGGACCTGCAACAGGCAGTCAACCTGCGCGGGGCGTTCCTCGTCACCCGGGCTGCACTCCCCCACCTGCGGGTGACGAAGGGCTACGTGATCAACCTCGCCTCGATCGCCGGCACGACTCCGGCATCGGGACTCGGTGCCTACGGTGCATCGAAGGCGGCGCTGATCGCGCTGACTCGTACGCTCGACCGCGAGGAGGCAGAGGCCGGTGTGCGGTTCACTGCCCTCTGCCCGGGGTTCGTCGATACGAGGATGGCCGCCTGGACGGGCATCCCGGGCGAGGAGATGATCGCGACGGAGGATTGCGCGGAGATCGTGCGGGCCCTACTGCGTCTCTCGCCCTACGCCCGCATCCCGGTCGTCGTGATCGAACGAGCGGGCAGCGAGGTCTAGACGAGCGACGTGCGGCCCGGGTGCCAGCTAGACGCTGTCACTCTCACCATCGTTCGCGCCGCCGAGGATCTCCATCGGCCCGTCCGCCTGCGTCAGCCCGAGGCGGCCGTAGAGCTCGAGCTTGCCGCGCGAGTCCTCGAGGTCGAGCAGGCGCATGGTCAGCTGACCGACCCGATCGACCGGGCCGAACACGCTCTCGACGTTCTCCATCGACAGGCGCTCCGGCCGGTAGGTGGCGTTCGGGCTCGTCGTGTCGAGCAGCGTGTAGTCGTCGCCGCGGCGCAACTCGATCGTCACCTCGCCCGTGACGGCGAGCCCGATCCAGTTCTGCAGGCTCTGGCGCAGCATCAGCGACTGCGGATCGAACCAACGACCCTCGTAGAGGAGCCGCCCCAGCCGACGGCCCATCGTGCGGTAGTTGTCGATCGTCGCCTCGTTGTGAATCGCGTTGACGAGCCGCTCGTAGGCGACAAAGAGCAGGGCAAGCCCCGGTGCCTCGTAGATGCCACGAGACTTCGCCTCGATGATGCGGTTCTCTATCTGATCCGACATCCCGAGGCCGTGGCGGCCACCGATCTCGTTGGCGGCCATCACGAGCTCGACCCGATCGCCGAACTCCTGCCCGTTGAGCGCGACCGGCCACCCCTCGTGGAATCTCACGCGCACGGTCTCGGGCTCGATCACGAGCGACTGGTCCCAGTGGGCGAGGCCCATGATCGGCTCGACGATAGACATCGAGCGGTCGAGAAGCTCGAGCTCCTTGGCCTCGTGCGTCGCGCCCCAGATGTTCGCGTCCGTGGAGTACGCCTTCTCGACCGACGAGCGGTAGGGAAGGCCGCGCTCGAGCAGCCACTCGCTCATCTCCTTGCGCCCCCCGAGCTCCTCCACGAACCGGGCGTCGAGCCACGGCTTGTAGATCCGGAGTGCCGGGTTTGTGAGCAGGCCGTAGCGGAAGAACCGCTCGATGTCGTTGCCCTTGTAGGTGGAGCCGTCGCCCCAGATGTCTACCCCGTGCTCGCGCATTGCGTGCACGAGCATCGTGCCGGTGACCGCACGGCCGAGCGGCGTCGTGTTGAAGTAGGTCTTGCCACCGCTCGAGATGTGAAAGGCGCCGCACTGCAACGCCACGAGCCCTTCGTGGACGAGATGCTCGCGGCAGTCCACGAGCTCGGCCGCCTCGGCGCCGTACTCGAAAGCACGCTCGCGGACGCCGGCGACGTCCTCCTCGTCGTACTGGCCGAGGTCGGCGGTGAAGGCATACGGAATCGCGCCCTGCTCCCGGATCCAGGCGACGGCGACGGACGTGTCGAGGCCGCCGGAGAAGGCGATTCCGATCCGTTCACCAACGGGCAGCGATTGCAGGACGCGACTCATTGCTGGAGCGTACCCACGGGCTGAAGCCCGTCGCCGGGCGACGTGAACTACGTGGCGACCTTCCGCACGGCCGCCTCGAGCTCGGCGGGGCTGAAGGCTCCCTCGAACCGTGTCCTGATCACCCCCGTGCGATCGACGACGAACGTGAAGGGCTCGGTCGGCAACGTCCACTCGTCAACCCAACGGTTCGTCCCCTTTGCGGGATCGTTGTCCCTGAAGATCTCGACGTGGATGAACTCGACACCCTTGTCCTGCCAGTCCCGGGCGACCGACTGGATGACCTGGACGACCGGGCCACAGGTACGGGTCTGGCAGTAGAGAGGCGTCGCGAACGTGACCACGAACGGGCGCTTTGCCGCCATCGCAGCAGCGACGGTGGTACGGAGGAGATTCAGATCGGGCGGCTCGGCGGTCGTTGCGGCCCGAACGGATTTCACCGGAGCTCCCGGCGCGACGGTCGGATTACGGGACGGGATCGCGCGGTCACCGACCTCCGGCGCCGCGGCGTGCTTGCGGATGACGAGGTTCCCGAGCGCCTGGATCTTCTTCCCACCGATCGGCTCGGCGAGAATCCAGTATTTCCCGGGAGCCGGGGTCTCGAGTGTGGTCACGTAGATGTTCTGCGCGTCGGCCTTGACACCGCCCGGGATGCCGATCGGCTCGAGTGTTGCCGTGGTCTCGGCAAACGGCTTCTGCTTCAGCCCACGCGCGATCCAGACACGCGCCTGCGGCCGCTCGATCAGCTGCGACTGCTTGTCCACGATGAGAAACGAGACACGGTTCTTGCCGACGCCGTAGTCGGATGTACCCGGGACGACGGCCACGTCTTCGCCCGCTTGACGCCAGAGCGCCTCCAGGGCGCCCGGAGGTGCTGCGGTCGTCGTCGTCGCTGCGCCGCTGCTGCTCTTGCCGGAGCCTCCGCAACCAACCACGGCGAGCACAAAACCGAGCGCGATGAGGGACGCAGTCGGGCGGAACACCATCCGAGTTTAGCCGTTTACGTGACCGCAGGGCGCTCGTCGTGGCCGCCAAGACGTGAGTCGGCCAGCGTGATACACCTCTCCGCTGCCTCCCCCCGAAGGGTGATTGCGGTGTCCCGCCGCCCTGAAAAGACCCGCTAAACGGTAGGGTGAGCGTAGATCACCCGACCGAGCGACTTGCCCTTTCGGGACACGGCCTCTACGGTTCTATGTACCACGCATCGCAGCCCATGCCGGGTTGCGACGCAAGGGGCACACCTGACCGAACGGTGGCAGCAGACGTCTCGCGCCTGGGCCGCAGAGTCACGAGCTTCAGCTGTCATTCCGGCCAAGAGAGTCCCCACACAGAAGACGGAAACGCCCCCTGGAGCCGCAACCGGGGGCGTTTCTGTTCTGCCCGAGTTGCCTGGCGGGTCTGACGAGATGCGACGCCCGGGCACACCGGTGAGTCCTTAGGATCGGGAGATGGGCACGACGGATACCGGTGGCGCTTTCGGACGTGGCTTCTGGGCGCTTGCTCCCCTCTGGCTCGGCATCATTCCCTTCGGTCTTGCATTCGCGGTCACGGCCCGAGCAGCAGGCCTCTCACTCCTCGAGACCCAGGCTCTGTCGGCCCTCGTCTTCGCCGGAAGCTCCCAGTTCAGTGCCGTGGGCCTGATCGCAGTGGGTGCGACAGGCCTCGAGATCGTCCTGACAACGCTTCTCCTCAACGTCCGGCACCTCCTCTATGGGCTCTCACTCGGTCGCATCCTCCGGTTGCGACGGCGCGAACGCCCGATCGCCGCCTTCTTCCTCACAGACGAGGCTTTTGGCATCACTGCGAGAGCGAGAGAACGATCGTTCCTGTTTCTGCTGGGCGTCGAGTTGAGCCTGTTCATGATGTGGAACCTCGCCACCCTCGCCGGCTTCCTGCTCGGCGCGGCGATTCCCGACCCGACGAAGCTCGGGATCGACCTCATCTTCCCGCTCGCTTTCCTCGCACTCCTCGTGCCGATCGTTCGCACACGTGCCGAGGTTCTGGTCGCGGTCGGCTCCGGCGCTCTGGCGTTCGGACTCCAGAAGAGCCTTCCCGGGGGGCTCCCGATTCTGCTCACAGGGGTTGCCGGAAGCCTCCTGGGCGCGTTTCTCACCCGTCGGACGCCCGTGGACACGACCATCGATTTCGAAGCTGCAGCCCGCGAGGTCGCATGACGTTCTGGCTCACCCTGGCGGGGATGGTCGCTGTCACCTTCGGCTCGCGCTACGCGGGCCTCGTGCGCCGTACCGACCTGCCGGACTTCTGGATCAGGTTTCTCCACTTCGTGCCCGTTGCCGTGTTCGCGGCTCTCGTCACGCCCTCGCTCGAGGGCGGACTCGGTGAGGGAGAGATCCGGGTTCTCGCAGCGGTCGTGGCAGCCATAGCCGCCTGGCGCACGCGACAGCTATGGGTGGCAATCGCCGTCGGGATGCTCGTCTTCTGGCTGCTCCGGATCCCTTTCTGACGCGTTATCTACCGCACTGCTGCAGGGAGTCGCGTGTCCCCGGCGGCGCTCACGCCGCTGCGACGGGAATGCTCTCGGGGCCAGGCCGCGAGCGGGTGTGACCTCCGATCGTCACGAGTGCGACCGCTGCACCTGCAAACGCAACGAGGGAACCGGCATAGAGGGCGTGGTGGAGGCCGTTCATGAACGCATCGACGTCCGTTGCTCCATCGGCGAGAGCCGCGCTCGCACCGTTCGCGAGGATCGCTCCCATCACCGCGATGCCGAGCGAGCCGCCGACCTGCCGGAAGGTGTTGAGCATCCCTGACCCGACCCCCGCCTTGTCCACCGGAACCGAGCCGAGTGCGGCGGCAGTCATCGGCGTCATCGTGACCGCTATCCCGAAGCCGCCGAGCACCATGCCGGGCAAGAGGGCGAGATAGGACGAATCGGGCTGCAGCTGCGCAAAGACGAGCAACGCGCACGTGAATAGGGCCATCCCCCCGACCATCAGCCAGCGTGAGCCGAGGCGATCCGATGCCTTGCCCGCTGCGGGCGCGACAAAGATGAGCAGAACGGTCATGGGCAGAAAGGCCGCGCCCGCATGCACCGCGCTGTAGCCGAGCACATCCTGCATGAAGAGCGAGATGAAGAAGAACACCCCGAACATGGAAAGCTGGAGAAGCAGGGCGACGGTGTTGGCGCCGACGAAGGTCGGGTTGTGCAAGAGCGTCATGTCGAACATGGGTAGCCGCTGCCGCAACTCGAGGACGACGAACGCCGTCCCGGACACGAGCGTGAGGCCAAACAGGCCGAGGATCAGCGGCGACGTCCACCCGCGGCTGTTTGCCTCGATCAACGCGAAGACGAGGCCAAACAGGGCGATAGCCGACGTGAGAAGCCCCGGCAGGTCGAGCCGCTGTTCCTTCGAGGTGTCCTTCGACTCGGCGATGGCGAGCCGGGCGAAAACAAGGCCGAGGATGCCGACCGGCACGTTGATGAAGAAGATCCAGTTCCAGCCTATGTGCTCGGTGATCAGCCCACCGACGAGCGGGCCGACAGCAAGAGCCGTGGCCGAGACACCCGCCCAGATTCCGAGCGCCGTGCCGCGCTCGCGCGGCGGAAAGGTCGCCACGATGATCGACAGGGAGGCCGGCATCATGCAGGCCGACCCGACGCCTTGCAACACGCGCGCCGAGATCAGGAGCTCGGCGTTACCCGCGAGACCGCAGAGCAGCGACGCGAGCGTGAAGATCACAAGCCCGGCCATGAAGACGCGGCGGCGACCGACCATGTCGGCGACCTTGCCGCCGGAGAGCATCAGCACGGCGAAGCTGAGTGCGTAGCCCGTCACGACCCACTCGAGCGCCGTGACCTCGATCCCGAGATCCTTCTGGATCGTGGGTAGAGCGACGTTTACGACCGTGTCGTCGAGCATGACCATGAACAGGGGAACCGCCACCGCGGCGAGCGTCCACCACTTTCTGTTCTCCTCCCCGAGCAGCCGACCTCTCATCCCGCTCCCGTCATCGTGGTGTCTGCCGGCAAGGATACGGGCGGAACACGTCCCGCCCCTACGGAACACGGGGGGCGTACGGCGGGTGGGCCGCCATCGCCTCGAATGGCTCGAGCGCAGCCGGGTTTGCGAGGGAGTCGCGGCTCGCCACTGTCGCTGCGTCTGCTCCGAGGAGGATGCGCTTGACGGGGAGCTCGAGCGCCTTCCCCGAGAGAGTACGCGGAACCTCGGCGATCTGCTCCACGACATCGGGCACGTGCCGGGGAGAGCAGCCCTCACGGATGCTCCGCCGGATTCTCTCCACGAGGTCTGCATCGAGGTCGAGTCCCTCGCGGAGCACGACGAAGAGGGGCATGAAGCCTTCCGTTCCGGGCAGCGGGAGATCGACGACGAGCGCATCCACGACCTCGTCGAGGCCGAGCACCGCCCGGTAGATCTCGCTCGTCCCCATCCGGATCCCGCCGCGGTTGATCGTGGCGTCAGAGCGGCCGGAGATGACCGCAGTCCCCCGGTCTGTGATCTCGATCCAGTCTCCGTGACGCCAGACCCCGGGGAACATCTCGAAGTAGCTCTCCCGGTAGCGGCTGCCGTCGTCGTCACCCCAGAAGAAGAGCGGCATCGACGGCATCGGCTCGGTGATCACGAGCTCGCCCACCTCGCCGACGAGCGGGTCGCCCTCGGGGCTCCAGGCCTCGATTCGGGCACCGAGCGCCCGGGCCTGCAGCTCGCCCCGGTAGACGGGCAGGGTCGGTACACCGCCGACGAAGGCGGTTACGACGTCGGTGCCGCCGGAGGTGGAAAAGAGCCAGATGTCGGCACCGAGCGCGTCATACACCCAGGCAAAACCCTCGGGAGCAAGCGGCGATCCGGTCGAGCCCACCGAGCGGAGTGCCGAGAGATCCCTGCCCTCGGCCGGCCGGAGGCCTGCCTTCTGGCAGGCGCCGAGATACGCGGCCCCGACCCCGAGGCAGGTGACGCCGGCGGCCTCGGCGAGATCCCAGAGCACTCCGAGGTCGGGTGTTCCCGGGTTGCCGTCGTAGAGGACGATCGATGCATCGGTGAAGAGACCGCTGACGAGGAAGTTCCACATCATCCAGCCCGTCGTCGTGAACCAGAAGAACCGGTCGTCGGCCTGCAGATCGACGTGGAGGTACATCTTCTTCAGCGACTCGAGGACGACCCCGCCGTGCCCGTGGACGATCGCCTTCGGCAGCCCCGTCGTGCCGGAGCTGTAGAGCACCCAGAGCGGGTGGTCGAAAGGCACCTGCTCGAAGGTGAGCGGGACTCCCGCTCCCGCCTCCCGCAACTCCTCCCAGGAGACGGCTCCACGGATTCCCACCCGCGCCTGACCGGGGTCGAGGTAGCCGAGTACGACCGTGTGCTCGACGCTCGGAAGCTCTGTCAGGAGCCCCTGCACGACGCCGGTGCGGTCGAAGTCCTTGCCGCCGTAGCGGTAGCCGTCCACCGTGAGCAGGACGCGCGGCTCGATCTGT
>SHVL01000002.1 GCA_009694305.1 Thermoleophilia bacterium | reverse complement strand
CGACGGGTGGCGGCCGGGACGCAGGACGTGGATCACGATATTCACAACGATCACGATCACGACCGTGGCAAGGACGAACGCCGAGCCGCCGATGAAGCTGCCTTTCCGGCCCGTGATCGTCCGCAGGGTCGCCCTGATCACGAGGCAGTCCCTTCTTCGTCGCCGAGTGGCAGAGCGGCTGTGATCTCCAGAAAGCGCTCCTCGAGTGACTCGCGCTCACGCGCGATCTCGATCACGCCGACCCCCGCCTCGACCAGCGAGCGGGTGATGAGAATCGCCTTCTCGTCGTCTATCCGGTCACTCCTGAGCTCGAGACTGCCATGAGCGCCCTGCTCGATGTCGGTCACGAGCCCGAGACGGTAGAGCGTCTCCTCGGCCCGCACGGGGTCGTCCACGCGTAGCCGCATCGACTGCCTACCCTCCGCGACGAGCTGCTCGACCGAGCCGTGCAGGATGAGCTTTCCGGACTGCACGATCGCGATGTCGTCAGCGATCTTCTGCACCTCGCCGAGCAGGTGCGACGAGATGAACACCGTGCAGCCGTCCTGCTCGACGAACGAGCGGATCATCTCGCGGAACTCGACGATGCCTGCGGGGTCGAGCCCGTTCGACGGCTCGTCGAGGATCAGCAGCTCGGGGTCGTTGAGCAGGCACCTCGCCACGCCGAGCCGCTGACGCATGCCAAGGGAGTATTCCTTCACCTTGCTGCCGCTGCGATCCACGAGGCCGACGCGCTCGAGCGACCGGTCGATGCGCTTGCCGGCGTCACCGCCCACGAAGCGGGCCGCCACCTCCAGGTTCGCCCTTCCGCTCAGATACGGGTAGAAACGTGGCTCCTCGACGATCGCACCCACGCGCGTCAGCGCCTCGCGGACGTCGTTGGGTATCGCATGGCCGCGCACGGTGATCGCGCCCGTCGTCGTCCGGGCGAGGCCGAGCATGCAACGGATCAGCGTCGTCTTCCCCGATCCGTTCGGCCCGAGCCAGCCGACGCAGCGGCCCGGCATCACCTGGAACGAAACATCGTTGACAGCCCGCGTGGCCCCGAAGTGCTTGGAAACCCCGTCGAGCGTGATGATCGGTTCGGTCACAACACAGACGTTGTATCAGGAGCCGAACTCGCGCACCACGGCATCCGACAGGAGCGGCCACGCCGCCTTTGCCCACTCACCGAACTGCCTGGTCGTCAACACCACGCAGACGAGCGCCCGCTGGGGGTCGGCCCAGAGGAAGGTGCCGCTCCCGCCGAAATGGCCGAACGTCGTCGGCGAGGTGAGCGACCCCGTCCAGTGACCGGCCTTGTCGCCCTTCAGTTCGACGCCGAGGCCCCAGTCGAGCGGGCTGAAGCGTCCGAAGTCCGGCAGGATCCCGTCGAGGCCGGGAAACTGCACCGCGACCATCTCTGCGTGGGTCTCCGCCGCGACGAGGGACGGGGCTAGCAACTCGCGCCCGAAGGCGAGGAGGTCTTCGACACACGCGTGCATTCCGGCTCCGGGGTGGCCTCGCGGATCGAGCGTGACGCCGAGCGGCTCGCACACGGCAGCACGCACGTAGTCGGCAAACGGCATCTCTGCGCGGGCGGCTATGTGCTCACCGAGGACGGCGAACCCTTCGTTCGAGTAGATGCGGCGACGGGCGGGGGGCGCAATCGGGTTGACGCCCTCGAACGGGAGCCCGGACACGTGGGCAAGTAGGTGGCGGACGGTCGAACCGGGCGGGCCGGCCGGCTCGTCGAGGTCGATCACCCCTTCCTCGACCGCAACGAGCGCCGCAAGAGCGCTCACCGGCTTCGAGACCGAGGCGAGACAGACGGGGTGTCGTGTGTCGCCACGGGTCGCGACCGTCGCGCACGTGCCGGTCACACCGACCGCTACGAAGGGGACATCCCAGCCGTCGATCTGGCGCAGAGCATCCAACAAGGGGGGATACTACCGGGACGATGGAGCGCCGCCTGATCCCGGGAACCTCACCATTCGAGCCGATCGCAGGGTTCTCGCGGGCGGTCGTCGTCGGCTCCACGGTGCATGTCGCGGGCACTGCGCCAATCCCGCCGGACGGCTCACCCACGCCCGAGGGGGCCTACGAGCAGGCCCGCCTCTGTCTCTCGATCATCGCAGAGGCTCTCGGGCGCGCCGGATCATCGGTGGAGGACGTCGTGCGCACGCGAATGTTCATCACCGACGCCGGGCACTGGGGCGACGTCTCGCGCGCCCACGGCGAGGTATTCGCCACGATCAGGCCGGCCGCGACCTGTGTCGTGACGGCCCTGCTCGACCCGTCCTGGAAGGTCGAGATCGAGGCGGAAGCGGTGATCGGATGAGCGCCGAACCACGGGAGCGGCGCATCGCGCTGCAGTCCGGCACCGGCGACGCGCACGCCGCCGAGGAGATCGTGGCCACGACAACGACGTTGCCGGTCGAGGTCGGCTGAATGCTTCAACCCGGTGACCGGATCCCTGACGCGCAGGTCTGGACTGCGCCGCGGGAACCGCCCGTCACCCTCGTCGAGGCTCTGGTCGGGGCCGATCTCACATTGCTCTGCTTCTATCCCTTCGACTGGTCGCGAACCTGCACGAACGAGGTCTTCCTCCTCCGGGACAGGCGCTCCGATCTCGAGCGGGTAGGCATCCGGCCGGTCGCTATCTCGCGCGACTCTCCCTGGTCGCACGAGGCCTGGGCGATGACGCTCGGGGTGGACGATGTGCCGCTCCTCTCCGACTGGAGCGGTGAAGCAACCCGCGGATTCGGCGTTGCGCGGGAGCTCTACGGGATGGCCGGTGTGCCCGACCGTTGCGCGTTCCTGATCGCGGGCGATACGGTCAGGGCCTCGTGGTATCTCGGGAGCGAACTACCGGACATCGACGCTGTCATCGCGGCGGCTTCGTCGCTCTCGCCCTAGCGCTCTACGCAGCCTGCGCGGTGTGGGCGACCTGGCCCGCAGTACAGCACGCGGACGACCGGTACCTCGCTCGTCCGGCGGTGGGCTACGGCGAGGCGGCTGCAGGCGACCACCTCCAGCTCGGGTGGGCCTTCTGGCTTCCCGGGCACCAGATCGAAAGCGGCCGCGCTCCCTGGATAGATCCGTACTCGTTCCGCCCCGCGGCGACGGCGGCGGCCAACCTGCAGGGGTGGCTCCTCGGAGTCCCGTTCTGGCCGCTGCGGCATCTCCTCGGGAACATCCTCGCCTACAACCTGATCGTCCTGCTCTCCGTGGTCGGGGCCGGTGGGGTCGCCTGCATGTGGCTGCGGTCTCTCGGGCTCGTGCGGACGGCCGCCCTCGCCGGCGGTCTCGTGTTCGCGCTCGCGCCCTACCGGGTCGGCCAGTCCACCGGCCATCTCCTCGGCCTGATCTCCTTCCTCCTGCCGGCTGTGCTGCTCGCGCTCGAGCGGCGACGGTTCGTCTGGGCCGCACTCGCGCTCGCCGCCATCCCGCTCTCCGGGCAGATCCACCTGGCGATGGGTGCGGTCGTCCTCGCGCTCGGTTACACGTGGGCCCGCGTGCCGCGTGCCGACTGGTGGAAGGCGGCGGCCGGCGCAGCGGTGGCGACGGCGACGGCAGTTGCCGTGCAGCAGGTCGTCGTTGCGGGATCCGTCGTCGGCGGCGGCCGCTCGTTCGATCAGGTACGGCACTACTCGGCGGAGCTCTCGGACCTCTTCACACGCGGCGTCGGCGCCGGCATCGAGGAGTACGTCTTCCTCGGCTGGCTCACGCCCCTCCTCGCTCTCGTCGGCCTCTGGGCAGTCTGGCGTGACCGTCGCCTTGCGCTCTTTCTCTCGCTCGCCGCCGTCATACCGTGCCTCCTGGCTCTGGGTGCGAATACCCCTCTCTACGAGCCACTCTGGCGAGCGTTGCCGCCGCTGCGCTTTGCACGCGTCCCCGAGCGCCTGATGCCGATCGCCTGCCTCGCCATCGCCGCGCTCGTGGCGCACGCCGTTGCCCTCGTCCTCGCTCGAACCGGCGGCAGTCGCATGCCCGGCGGGTGGGCGGTTGCCACGGGGGCGGGCGTTCTGCTCCTCGCGCTCGCGCTCGACGTGTCGGTGCCGGTGTTCGGCGCCGTTACGCCGGATCGGGGGACTGCCGCCTACGCGGCGATCCGGGGCGACGGGCGACTCCTCGAACTACCCGTGTTCAGCCCGGGGATCCACTATGGCAGCGTCTATCTCGCGTATGCACGGCAGTCTCCACGCGAACGGCCACAGGGGTATTCGACGACTGCTCGTCCTGTTTCCGCAGCGCTCTCGCGCACCTTGCGTCGGGCCTCGTGTGGGTACGGATCGCTGCCGCCGGGCCTTCGTATCCGCTTCATGGTCGTGCATCGCGGGCTCTACAGGCAGAGTGGCTGGTTTGCAGCGGATTGTGCCAACCGTGCGGAGGCGGCCCTCCGCCGCGACGGCTGGACGTTGCTTGCCCGCGACGCAGCGATCTCGAGCTGGGAGGCGCCCCCGTGAGTCGAGGGTGCAGCGAGCGCCGGTAACCATCCTTCGCGCTGCCTGACGTACAATGAACGTCCCGTGACGCGCACCGCACCCGAGACCGACTACCTCGAGGCGATCCTCAATGCCAACGTCTACGACGTCGCCGTCGAGACGCCGCTCCAGGAGGCGCCGCTCCTGTCGGAGCGGCTCGGTAACCGACTGCTGCTCAAGCGCGAGGACCTCCAGTCCATCTTCTCGTTCAAGCTCCGTGGGGCCTACAACAAGATGTCGCGGCTGCCGCCTGCGGCCCTCCGCAGGGGTGTCGTCACCGCCTCGGCCGGCAACCACGCTCAGGGGGTCGCGCTTGCCGCGCAGCGCCTCGGCACCGAGGCCACGATTGTGATGCCGATCACGACGCCACAGATCAAGGTCGGCTCGGTTGCCGCGCTCGGAGCGACCGTCGTGCTCGAGGGCGACTCCTACGACGACGCGTACGCCGAGGCACTGCGCATCGCACGCCGCCGCAAGCTGACGTTTGTGCATCCCTACGACGACGTTGACGTTATCGCCGGGCAGGGCACGATCGCGATGGAGATCCTGCGTCAGCTACGCGAGCCGATCGACACGATCTTCGTCGCCGTGGGCGGCGGCGGGCTCATCGGCGGCATCGCGGCCTACGTCAAGCGCCTCCGGCCCGCCATCCGCATCGTCGGCGTCGAGCCGGCCGACGCGAATGCGATGGATCTCTCGCTCCGCGCGGGTCGTCGGATCACGCTCCCCCACGTCGGCCTGTTTGCCGACGGGGTCGCGGTGAAGCAGGTCGGCGTCGAGCCGTTTCGGCTCGCACAGCGGTACGTGGACGAGATGATCCTCGTTGACACCGACGAGTTGTGCGCTGCGATGAAAGACGTGTTCGAGGACACGAGAGCTATCGTCGAGCCGTCGGCGGCGCTCGGTGTGGCGGGTGCCAAACGCTACGTGGCACGTGAGAAGGTGGCCGGCCGGAACCTCGTCACGGTGCTGTGCGGTGCCAACATGAACTTCGACAGGCTACGCTTCGTCGCCGAGCGCGCCGACCTCGGCGAAGCGCGCGAGGCGGTCTTTGCGGCCACGATCCCGGAGCGGCCCGGCAGCTTCAAGGCGTTCTGCAACCTGCTCGGGCGCAGCAACATCACCGAGTTCAACTACCGCTACGCAGACCCGGCCGAGGCGCACGTCTTCGTCGGGCTGAGCGTGCGCGACACCCGGGAGCGGGACAGGCTCCTGCGTGAGATCGGGAAAGCAGGGATCAGGACACTCGACCTCAGCGACAACGAGCTTGCGAAGCTTCACGTCCGTCACCTCGTGGGCGGGCGGGCCACGGCCCCCAACGAGGTGCTCTACCGCTTCGAGTTCCCGGAGCGGCCGGGCGCGCTGATGCGCTTCCTCGAGGCGATGAGCCAGGGCTGGAACATCAGCCTCTTCCACTACAGAAACCACGGCGCCGACTACGGCCGGGTGCTCGCAGGAATCCAGGTGCCGCCCGGCGAGAAGCGGGCTTTCCACCGGTCGCTCGCACAGCTCGGGTACCGGTACACCGAGGAGACCGACAACCCGGTCGCGCGGCTCTTCCTCGGGGCCTGAGCGGGCACCTCAGCGCGAGAACAACGCCGCCTGGCCCTGCCCCACTCCCACACAGAGCGTGGCGAGGCCGAGGTGGCCGTCGCGGCGGCGGAGCTCGTGCAGGAGCGAGACGACGAGCCGGGCACCGCTCATCCCGAGCGGATGGCCGAGAGCGATAGCGCCACCGTTGACGTTGACGCGGTCCTCGTCGAGGCCGAGCTCGCGGCAGACCGCAAGAGACTGTGAGGCGAAGGCCTCGTTGAGCTCGACCAGATCGACCTGATCGACGGAGAAGCCCGTGCGGCCCAGCAGCCTGCGCACCGCCGGCACCGGGCCGATACCCATCACGGCCGGGTCTACACCCGCCACGGCCGAGCCGGCAAAGACGCCCAGGGGCTCGAGCCCGAGCGCTTGCGCCTTCTCCTCGCTCGCGATCACGAGCGCAGCGGCGCCGTCGTTGATCCCGCTCGAGTTGCCCGCGGTGACCGTTCCGCCCGGGCGGAACGCGGGCCGAAGAGAGCCGAGCTTCTCGACCGTCGTGCCGGGACGCGGATGCTCGTCCCGCACGAGGTCGCCGACGGCGACGAGCTCGTCGTCGAACCTGCCCGCCTCTGCCGCCGCGGCCCATCGCTCCTGCGAGCGAGCCGCAAACGCGTCCTGGTCTTCCCGCGTCACGCCGTAGCGCTCGGCGACGTTCTCACCCGTCTCGCCCATCGCGGCAGCCGAGTAGCGCTCCTCGTACCGGGGGTTGACGAACCGCCAGCCAAGCGTCGTGTCGTAGAGCGTCCGTTCGCCACGTGCAAACGGCTCGTCGGGCTTGGGCGTGACGAGCGGTGCGCGCGTCATCGACTCGACCCCACCGGCGACGAAGAGATCACCGTCTCCTGCGATCACGGCGTGGCAGGCGCCGACGACCGCCGCGAGCCCCGAGGCGCAGAGCCGGTTGACCGTCACGCCACCGACCGAGTCTGGCAGCCCCGCGAGAAGGGCCGCGAACCGTGCCACGTTGCGGTTGTCCTCCCCGGCCTGGTTCGCACAGCCGAGCCAGACGTCCTCGATCTCCGCCGGGTTGACGCCGGCGCGCTCGACCGCCGCGGCAACCGCGAGCGCAGCCAGGTCGTCCGGGCGGACTGCGGCGAGGCCCCCGCCGTAGCGGCCGATCGGCGTCCGCACCGCCGACAGGATCACCGCTCTACTCACGCCGTGCGCTCCACCAACCAGCGATCGACCTTCTCGGCACACTGACGCCCCTCGTCGATCGCCCAGACGATCAACGACTGTCCCCGCCGTGCGTCACCGGCCGTGAAGATGCCGTCCACCGACGTCGCGTACGCCGGGGCATCGACATTCCCGCGCCCGTCGCGCTCGACGCCGAACTGTTCCAGTAGATGCTGCTCGGGATGGAGAAAGCCCATTGCCAGGAGAACGAGCTCCGCCGGCCGCGACTCCTCCGTCCCCGCAACCGGCGCAAACGGCGGCGAGCCGTCGTTCTGCGCCCAGTGGATCTGCTCGACCCTGCCGTCCGAGCCGGTGAGCCTCGTCGTGGAGATCGCGAAGTCGCGCTCGCCGCCCTCCTTCAGGGCGTACGAGGTGCGAAGCTTCAACGGCCAGCGCGGCCACGGCGTCAGGTCGTCGGGCCGCTTCTCGGGCGGCTCACCGAGCACCTCGATCTGGGTCACCGAAGCGGCCTTCTCACGATGGGCGTTCGCAACGCAGTCGGCACCGGTGTCTCCGCCGCCGATCACGACCACGTGCTTTCCTGCCGCGGTCAGCGGCTGCTCAGGGGGAGCGGGAGCAAGAGCGCCGGCCGTCCCGACCTCGGCTGCTATCGCGCGGGCCCGCTCGTAGAGGTACTCCATCGCGTAGTGCACGCCGTCGAGCTCGCGGCCCTCGACCGGAAGGTCGCGCGGCACGCGGGAGCCGGTCGCGATGACGACGGCATCGTAGGACGACCTGATCTCGGCTGCATCAACGGTGACGCCGACATCGACGCCGTACCGCAGCTCGACACCCTCGGCGACGAGCTGGGCGAGCCGACGTTCGATCAGCCGCTTCTCGATCTTGAACTCCGGCACGCCGAACCGCACGAGGCCACCGGCCGCCTCGTCGCGCTCGAGCACGGTAACGGAGTGCCCCGCCCGGTTCAGCTGCTGCGCGCAGGCGAGACCGGCAGGGCCGGCTCCGACAACCGCGACCGTGCGGCCGGTGCGCAGCGCGGGCGGCCGTGGCACGACCCAGCCCTCTTCCCAGGCCCGATCGACGATCGAGACTTCGATCTGCTTGATCGTGACTGCCTCGCCCTCGCGGATCTCGAGCACGCAGGCGGCCTCGCAGGGCGCCGGACAGAGGCGGCCCGTGAACTCGGGGAAGTTGTTCGTGCGGTGAAGCTCCGCGCTCGCGTCCTGCCAGCGGTCGCGGTAGACGAGGTCGTTCCAGTCCGGAATCAGGTTCCCGAGCGGGCAGCCGTGATGGCAGAACGGCACCCCACACTCCATGCACCGCGCTCCCTGGTTGCGCAGCTCGAGCAGCGGCAGAGGCCGCACGAACTCGCGCACATCGTTGACGCGCTCGGTCGGGTTGCGCTCGAGCGGCTCGGCGCGGTCGAGCCTGAGGAAGGCACCCAGCTCACCCATCAGCTACGCCGCCTCTTCGCTCTCGGTCGTGAAGAAGCCGCCGCCGCCGGTGGAGACGGGGTGGTCATCGTGTTCGACCTTGAGGTCGGCAAGCGCCCGCTTGTAGTCGTGGGGCATCACCTTGACGAAGAGCTCCGCCACCGAGCCATGGTGCGCGAGGATGCTCGCGGCAACGGCCGACCCCGTTCGGTCGCCGTGCTCGGTGACGAGCGCGATGATCCGGGCGACGTCGGGCTCCTCGATCGGGTCGAAGCCGACGAGCTCCATGTTGCAGCGCGTGGCAAAGGTGCCGTCCCGGTCGAGCACGTAGGCGACGCCGCCGCTCATCCCGGCGGCGAAGTTCCGCCCCGTCGGGCCGAGCACGACCACCGTGCCGCCGGTCATGTACTCGCAGCCGTGGTCACCGACCCCCTCGACCACCGCCACCGCACCGGAGTTCCGCACTGCGAAGCGCTCACCCGCAAGGCCGCGGAAGAACGCCTTGCCGGAGGTGGCCCCGTAGAGCACCGTATTCCCGATCACGACGTTCTCCTCGGCGAGGAATCCTGCGTCGTCGGGTGGCCGCACCGAGACCGTTCCGCCCGAGAGCCCCTTGCCGACGTAGTCGTTCGCGTCACCGACGAGCGCAAGCTCGACACCGGGAGCGAGCCAGGCCCCGAAAGACTGCCCTGCCGACCCCGCGAGAGCAACGCGGATCGAGCCCTCCGGCAGCCCCTTGCTGCCGTGGGCCTTCGTGATGTGATGCGAGAGCAGGCCCCCGACCGTCCGGTTGACGTTGCGGACAGCGAACGACAGCTCGACCGGCTCGCCGCGTTCGAGGGCGGGCGCCGCCGCCTCGATCAGCTCCCAGTCGAGGGCGTCGGTGAGCGGCGAGTCCTGGGCGCGTGTCCGACGCACCGGCGCATTCGCCTGGACATCCGGGCGGGCGAGCAGCCGCGAGAGGTCGATTCCCCGGCTCTGCCAGTGAGCGATCGCCTCATCTGCCTCGAGCAGCTCGACGCGGCCCACGAGATCGTCGTACCTCGTGATCCCGAGCCGTGCCATGATCTGACGTGCCTCCTCCGCGACGAAGAAGAAGAAGTTGACGACATGCTCGGGCTGGCCCGCAAACCGCTTGCGCAGCTCGGGATCCTGCGTCGCGATGCCCACGGGACAGGTATTGAGGTGGCAGGCCCGCATCATCACGCACCCGCTCGCAACGAGGGGCGCTGTCGCAAAGCCGACCTCGTCGGCACCGAGGAGCGCCGCGACGACGACATCCCGGCCCGTCTTGATCTGCCCGTCCGTCTGCACCCAGATGCGCGAACGGAGGTCGTTGCGCACGAGCGTCTGCTGGGTCTCGGCGAGGCCGATCTCCCACGGAATCCCGGCAAACAGAATCGACGAGAGCGGCGACGCCCCGGTGCCGCCGTCGTGGCCCGAGATCAGCACGTGGTCGGCGTTCGCCTTCGCCACGCCCGCCGCCACCGTGCCAACGCCGACCTCCGAGACGAGCTTCACGGAGATGCGTGCGGTCGGATTTGCGCAGCGTAGGTCGTAGATCAGCTGCTTCAGGTCTTCGATCGAGTAGATGTCGTGATGCGGCGGCGGCGAGATCAGGCCGACGCCCGGTGTGGTCAGCCGCACGCTCGCGATGTAGTGATCGACCTTGTGCCCCGGCAACTGTCCGCCCTCGCCGGGCTTCGCACCCTGGGCCATCTTGATCTGGATCTCGTCGGCGTTCGTCAGGTAGTCGATCGTCACTCCGAACCGACCCGAGGCCACCTGCTTGATCGCGGAGCGACGCAGGTCACCGTTCGCGTCGGGGGTGAAGCGCACCGGGTCTTCTCCACCTTCGCCCGTGTTCGAGCGGCCCCCGATCCTGTTCATCGCGATAGCGAGATTCTCGTGCGCCTCTCGTGAGATCGAGCCGAGAGACATCGCCCCCGTGACGAACCGCTTCACGATCTCGCTCGCCGGTTCGACGTCCTCGAGCGGGATTCCGCCGTCATCGGCCTCGCGAAAGCGCAGCAATCCGCGCAGCGTCAACCGTCGAACCGCATCGTCGTTGACGGCGCGTGCGTAGGCCTCGTAGGTCTCGAAGCTCTCGTTGCGCACTGCATCCTGGAGCAACGCGATCGTCTCCGGGTTCCACTGATGATGCTCACCGTCGCGACGCCAGGCGTAGAGGCCGATCACGGGCAGCAGCGTGTCTGCGTCACCCGGATAGGCACCGGCGTGGCGAGCCAGCATCTCGCGCGCAAGGACATCCAGTCCGATACCGCCGATCCGCGATGCCGTGCCGGTGAAGTGACGGTCTACGAGCTCCGAGGCAAGTCCCACGGCCTCGAAGATCTGGGCACCGCAGTACGACGGGATGGTGGATATCCCCATCTTCGAGAGCGTCTTCAGCAGGCCCTTGCCAATCCCCTTGACCGCCCGCTGCTTCGCCTCCTCCTCGGTCATGCCGTCGGGCAACAACCCGAGGCCCACGAGCTCACCGAGCGTCTCGAGCATCAGATACGGGTTGACCGCCGCGGCGCCGTAGCCGATCAGCGTTGCGATGCTGTGCACGCTGCGTGCCTCGCCCGACTCGAGGACGAGCCCGGCCTGGAGCCGTGTGCCCTCCCGCACGAGATGGTGGTGGATGCCGGCCACGGCAAGAAGCGACGGCAGCGGCGCACGATCCTCTCCGACCGCGCGGTCGGAGAGGATCAGGATGTTCGCCCCCTCGGCAAGGGCTGCGTCGGCCTCGCGACACAACCGCTCGAGCGCAGCATCCAGTCCGGCAGCGCCTTCCGAGATGGGCCAGGTGACGTCGAGGGTGTGGGCCTTGAAGATCGCCGAATGCACCTGCCGCAACTGCTCGAGCTCGGCATCGAGGAGGATCGGCGTGTCGAGCACGAGCTGGCGGGCGTGCTCGGGTGTCTCGTCGAAGAGGTTCTTCTCCGACCCGATACCGACCTTCAGGCTCATCACGATGGCCTCGCGAATCGAGTCGATTGGCGGGTTCGTGACCTGCGCGAAGAGCTGCTTGAAGTAGGAGTAGAGCAGTCGATTGCCATCGGAGAGGACGGCGAGAGGCGTGTCGTTCCCCATCGAGCTGACCGCCTCCTCGGCGTTTCGCGCGAGCGGCGCGAGGGTCACCTTCATATCCTCCTGCGTGTACCCGAAGGCGATCTGCCTCTGACGCAACGACTCCGTCGGCCCCGTGAGCGGCTGCCGCGCAGGCAAGTCGCTGAGCGCGACGACCTCGCGGTCGAACCATTGCGCGTAGGGCTGCGCGGCGGCGACCCCGTGCTTCACCTCGTCGTCCGGGACGATGCGGCCCTGCTCGAGATCGACGAGGAAGAGCTTGCCAGGCTGAAGTCGTCCCTTGCGAAGAATGTCTGCGGCCGGGATGTCGAGCACTCCGGCCTCCGACGCCAGCAGAACCCAGCCGTCACGCGTCTCGAGCCAGCGTCCGGGCCGCAGGCCGTTCCGGTCGAGCGTGGCGCCGATCACCCGGCCGTCGGTGAACGACACGGCGGCGGGGCCGTCCCACGCCTCCATCAGGCACTGGTGGTACGCATAGAAGCCAAGCAGCTCGGGCGGCAGATCGGTTCGCCCGGCGGTCGCCTCGGGAATCATCATCATCATCGCGTGCGGTAACGAGCGGCCGGCCAGGACGAGAAGCTCGAGCACGTTGTCGAGCGTGGCCGAGTCGGAGCCGCCCGGCTGAACGACGGGGAGCACCTTGTCGAGGTCGTCGCCGAAGAGCTCGGAGGCGAGCTGCGACTCACGCGCGCGCATCCAGTTGACGTTGCCACGCAACGTGTTGATCTCGCCGTTGTGGGCGATCATCCGGTAGGGGTGCGCGAGAGCCCAGCTCGGGAACGTGTTCGTCGAGAACCGCGAGTGGACGAGGGCGAGTGCCGACCCGGTGCGCTCGTCGCCGAGGTCGGGAAAGTAGCCGCGCAGCTGGGAGGCGGTGAGCATCCCCTTGTAGACGATCGTGCGGGAGGAGAAGCTCGGAACGACCGCGTCTGCTCCGAGGTCGAGCTCGAAGCGCCGCCGGATCACGTAGAGCTTGCGCTCGAAGCAGTCCTGGTCTTCGGCGGCGGCACCACCCGCGGCGACGAAGAGCTGTCGGATCACGGGTGCGGAGGCAGCGGCCGTGTTGCCGACGAACGCAGGGTCTACGGGAACATCACGCCAGCAGACGAGATGCTGCCCCTCCTCCTCGACGAGTTCCGCGAGATGCTGCTCGAGCCGGAGGCGTGCGCGCTCCTCTGTGGGGAGAAAGCACATGGCAACGCCGTAGCGGCCGGGTGGCGGCAGTGTCTCGTCGAGGACGGCGCGGAAGAACGCGTCAGGAAGCTGGAAGAGGATGCCGGCTCCGTCGCCGGTACCGGGGTCGGCACCCGTGGCACCGCGATGCTCGAGGTTCTCGAGCGCCTGCAGCGCGCGCCTCAGTGTCTCGTGCTGCGGGTCGGCATCGAGCCGTGCCACGAACGCAACGCCACACGCGTCGTGCTCGTAGTCGGCTGCATAGAGGCCTCGTTCACCCCCTTGCATCGCACTCATCGGAGCCATCCTCCGAGGGGATGGATCATCGTCGGCATCAAAATCCGCAGGTTCGCGCCCACGATCTCTCCTCGTACTAGCGGTGTCGAGTGTGGGCGCGAAGGTCAAGCATGGCTCTAGAGAATAAAGCAACCGCGCAAACCGCGCAGCATCGCACACAGGCCTCGACGTGGCTCGGCCTGCTACATCCCCATCGCGTGATAGCCGGAATCGACGTACAGCATCGTCCCCGTGACATTTACGGCGTCGTCGGAGAGCAGGTAGGCGGCCGCACCGCCGACGTCGTCCGCGGCAATGTGCCGATGAAGCGGCGCCCGTTGCTCGAACATCTCCTCCATCGTCGTGAAGCCGGCGATCGACCGTGCCGAGAGGGTGCGAACCGGGCCGGCAGAGACAGCGTTGATCCGCGTCCCGCTCTGGCCGAGGTCCCAGGCGAGATGGCGCACGCTTGCGTCGAGGGTCGCCTTTGCGACGCCCATCACGTTGTAGTGCGGCACTGCACGGACGCCACCGAGGTAGGTCATCGTCACGATGGAGCCGCCGCCTCGCGCCTGCATGAGCGGCTCGGCTGCCTTCGCGCACGAGACGAGCGAGTAGGCGGAGATGTCCACCGCCATCCAGAAGCGGTCACGCGGGGTGTCGATGAACCGGCCCTCGAGATCCTCGGCGGCGGCATAGGCGACCGAGTGGACGAGCAGGTCGAGGCCGCCCCCGAATGCCTCACCGGTCTCGGCAAAGACGCGGGCCACGTCGTCGTCGGAGCGCACGTCGCATTCGGTGACGAGCTTCGCGCCGACCGACTCCGCGAGCTCGCGGACGCCCTTCTCGATCCGCTCACCCTGGAACGTGAACGCGAGCTCGGCACCCTCCTCGTGGAGGCGTCTGGCGATCGCCCAGGCGATCGACCGCTTGTTGGCGACCCCCAGGATCAGCGCCTGCTTGCCCTCGAATCTCCCGGCCATGCGACGATCCTAACGTGATGCTCCCGTTGGTGCTCGGGGACACGCAGCCTGTCTGCTCCAGACATCTACAATCTAGACTGTCTAGATAGTTGATAAGGTGTTCCTGTGATCTGGCAGCTCCAGACTGCGAAGCAGAAGCTCTCCGAGGTCGTTGACCGCGCCGTCGCCGAGGGCCCTCAGACGATCAGCCGCCACGGGCGCGAGACCGCGGTTGTCATCTCCGTCCAGGACTACCGCCGACTGACGGGAGATGACGGCTTCAAGGACTATCTCCTCTCCGGACCGTCACTCGAGGGACTCGATCTCGAGCGGCGGCCTGATCTTCCCCGCCCTGTCGAGCTCGACGGCTAGTGGCCTTCCTTCTCGACACGAACGTCGTCTCGGAGCTCCGGCGTCCGCGCCCCGACCCGCACGTCCGCGAATGGTTCGGGGGCGTTGCGTCCGTCGATCTCCACCTGAGCGTGCTCGTGACGGGCGAGATTCGACGCGGAGTCGAGCTCCTGCGACCCCGCGAGCCCGAACGGGCGGCGTCGCTCGACGAGTGGCTCGAGGGACTCGTGGTCGCCTACGGAGACCGGCTGCTCCCCGTCTCCGCTCCGGTCGCCGATGCATGGGGACGCCTCTCGAGCCTCCGGCCGCTGCCGGTGGCCGACGGGCTCATGCTCGCAACCGCGAAGGTGCACGGCCTCACGCTCGTCAGTCGTGAAGCCGCAGCACTAGCCGACCTCGGCGTGCCGACGGTCAGCCCCTGGGAGGCACTCGGGGGAGCGGGCCGAGCGACATGATCGTGCCGTGACGCTTCCATCCGCGCTGCAGACCGGTATCGACGAGCTCGTCCACGGGAGTACCCCGAAGGAGCTCGAGCAATCCGCGCGCGCGCTCTCCGACGCGTATCGCGCAGGTGGATCCTCGGCGTCTCGGGCCGTGCGGACGCCGAGCGACGTTGCCGCCTACCTCGCGACACGTGCGCCGGCGACATACGCCGCCGCAGCGGAGGTGTTCGCACGGATTCACGAGCTCCGTCCCGACTGGAGCCCCACTTCGATGCTCGATATCGGCGCAGGACCGGGGATCACGAGCTGGGCGGCTGCCGAGGCATGGCGCCAGATCGAGGCCATCACGCTCGTCGAAGTGGAGGCTGAGATGGTACGCGCCGGACGGAAGCTCGCCGAGAGCGGGCCTGAGGCGATCCGCAACGCGAACTGGATCGTGCGCGATGCGAGCGCTCTCGGCGCGCCAGCGGATCTCGTCGTCGTCTCCTACGTGATCGGAGAGCTAGCGCCAGGAGCGCTCGAGCAACTCGTCAGCCGCGCATGGGAGCAAACCACCGACACGCTCGTGATCGTCGAGCCCGGAACGACCGCCGGGTATCAACGCATCCTCAGCGCCCGGGCCGCCGTGATCGCAGCAGGCGGCTCGACACTCGCACCCTGCCCCCACGACACGGCCTGCCCCCTGTCCGACGGCGACTGGTGCCACTTCTCAACGCGCCTGCCGCGGAGCAGGGCGCATCGGAGTGCAAAGGGTGCCGAACGTGGCTTCGAGGACGAGAAGTTCGCGTACGTCGTCCTCTGTCGCTCGACCTCTCCGCGCCCCGAGGCGCGTGTCATCCGGCGCCCCGACCCACGGCCGGGGCACGTCGTTCTCGACCTCTGCACACCCTCCGGGGTCGAGCAGCGAACCGTGTCGCGCCGTGAGGGCGACGCGTACCGCCGGGCCCGCAAGCTGCGCTGGGGCGACGCGTACTGACAGTCGCCGCAGCAACCGCGCCGTCACCGCGCAACTCGACCGTCGCATCTCCGTTACGTTGCCACCATGCAACGCGTCGCGGTCGTCACGGGAGCATCGTCGGGCATCGGGGAGGCAACTGCCCGTGAGCTTGCCGGCGCCGGCTGGCACTGCGTGGTCGTCGCACGCCGCGAGGACCGGCTCCGCGCTCTTGCCGAGGAGATCGGTGGCGAGGTCGATCTCTGCGACATCGGCGACAGCTCTGCTGTCGAGGCACTCGCTGCACGGGTGCTCGAGCGCCACCCGGCGACCCATCTCCTCGTGAACAACGCGGGCATGCCGGCACGCGGAACGTTTCTCGACGTCGGGCTCGATCTCGTCGAGCACGTGATGCGCGTCAACTACCTCGGCGGCGTGTGGTGCGCTCGCGCCTTCATGCCGGGGCTCGAGGCTGCCGCACGGGAAGGTGGCGCCCACATCGTCAACCTCGTCTCGGTCGCAGGGATGGTGTCGTTTGCGCCCGCCGGAGCCTACGCAGCATCGAAGCACGCCCAACTTGCCTTCTCGCGCTCCCTCTCAGCGGCGCTGCGGGGCTCCGGGATCGCTGTTCACTCCGTCCTGCCGGGTTTCGTCGAGACGGAAGGCTTCCCCCAGAAGGACGTGCTCAAGAGCCGCCTCCTGCGCCGGTTTGTGATCGAGCCGGAAGACGTCGCGCGGGCGATTCTGAGAGCGGTCGAGAAGGGTAAGCAGGAGACCGTCGTACCGTGGTTCCCCTACCGGGCCGTCGGCATCGCACAGGCCGTCGTTCCGGGCCTCGTCGGCCGATTCGCCGGCATGTCCGACTACAGGAGCGATTCGGTCTAGAAGCCTGATGCAGGCGGCGCCGGACGGACGGGCGGGACAGGTCCCGCCCCTACGGGACGAGGCCGCCGCGCTTGCGCGCGACGTACCAGCCGATCTCGACCTCGTAGACGGCGCCCGGCGCCATGCCGCTCACGCGCCGACGTTCCTCTCCCTGGAGGCCAACGAGGTCGAGGTAGCGCTCGAGGTTTCGTTGTTCCGGCGTGATCTCGTTCGACAGCACTTCGAGGTCGTTGGCGTCGAGGTAGCCCCGGATGTCCTGGTCGGGCAGCAGGCGCGTATGCGAAGGATCTCGCGCCCGCTCGAAACGGTCGGTCTCGGCCGACACGACCGGATCGACGTAGCCGATCTGATCGACGAGGAGAATCCGGCCACCGGGGCGCGTAACGCGGGCGAGCTCCGAGACGACGAGCTCGGGCCGGTGCGCGTGGTGCAGGACACGCATGCAGCCCGCGATGTCGAACGAGCCGTACTCGAACGGCAGCGCAGTCGCATCGCCGACAGACAGCTCGCAGTTTGCCGGCGCAAGCGCTCCTCCGGCCGCAACGAGGTCTGCCGAAAGGTCTATACCGACCGCGCTGCCGACAAACGGTGCAAGGGCGAACGCGAGCGCTCCCGCCCCACACCCGCTATCGAGCGCCCGCTCGTTGCCGTCGAAGGGGCCGAGGAGCTGCTGTACCCTGTCCCGGAGCGCCTCAGAACGTGCCTCCTGCATTGCCACGCGATATCCAACCACGTCACTCATCGACTGCCTCACGCTCCGATCGGGTTGCCCGCGAGACGATCCCGCAGGCGATCTCGTAGGGAATCGTGCCTGAAGCGCGCGCATGATCCTCGATCAGGACACCGTCCCCGACGAGCGTGACCATGTCGCCGAGGCCGGCGGCGGCGGGCAGCAGAACAGAAACGGCATCCATTGACACCGTCCCGACGACCGCTGCCCTCTCACCGGCAACGATGACCTCGGTGCCCGTCATGTCCCGCCGGAAGCCGTCTGCGTAGCCCACGGGGACAATCCCGACCCGGGTGTGCTCCGTTGCGACGTACCGGCAGCCGTACCCCGTGCTCTCGCCCGGTGCGAGCGTCTTCACGAGGGAGACCGAGGACTCCCAGCGCAGGGCGGGCCGCAGATCGTCGGCTGACGGGTCGGTGCCGAAGGGCGAGATGCCGTACACGGCAATCCCACAGCGGACGGCATCGAGGCGCGAGGCCGGATGGCGCAAGGTGCCGGCGCTGTTTGCGATATGCCGTGGCAGGTGGGTGTGCGAGGCCGTGGCCGCGAGAAACCGCGAGAGCTGGGACTCCGTGAACTCCGGGTCGGTGTCGGCCGAGGCGAAGTGGCTCATCAGGCCGACGACGCCGGACCCCGTCGCCGCAACCTCCGAGAGCCCCCACCGTCCCATTCCTGTATCGAGCTTGAGATGGACGGGAACGCCCTCCGGAACCTGTGCCGTCGAGACGCTGAGCTCCAGTCGGGCCTCCCTGACCACCGCCAGGTCGGCAGAGCCGGTGTCACCGAGAACCACGATCCTCGCGCGAGGGAGCGCACGGCGAAGCTCGAGCCCCTCTCCCGGCGTCGCAACGCACAACGCGCTCGCGCCGGCCTCGAGGGCCGTCCTCCCCACGTCCACCGCACCGTGCCCGTAGCCATCTGCCTTGACGACCGCCCACAACTCGGAGCCGTCGAGCAGGCCGAGCAGTGCGCGCACGTTGTGACGGATCGCGGCAAGGTCGATCGTGACGAGTGAGCGGTGCATGTGCTCCATTCTCGCAGTCATACGTCGATCGTCAGGCCGTCCCAGGCAAAGGTGATGTTGCGGCCCTCGCTCTGCAACCGATGCTCGACCCGCAGCAGCTCACCGTAGGAGATGCAGTCCATCTCCTCGACGTGACCGAGGACGACCCGTCCCGCGTCGAGCGCCGCCACGATCTCGAGAGTCTCCTCGAAGGTCGCCTCGTGAATGAGCACCGGATGCTCCTCGTGAATGAGGCGGCCGCCCGTGAAGAGATCGAACTCGCAGATCCCCATTGGAAGAATCGCCACCTCACAGCCCGTGACGTCGGCCGGTGGAGACCAGCCGTTGAGCTCGTCCATGGCAACGAGCAGGCGCGTCGTACCCTCCGTCAACTCGAACCCGTAGACATAGTCCTCGGCAAGCCGGAACGGCCGCACCATGACGCCACCGATCTCGACGGTCTCTTCGTCCTCGAGCTCGTGGATGCGGATCCAACCTCGGTCGCGCATGAACTCGAGGTGCTCCATGCTCCCGAGCCACCTGCGGAAGTCCACCGCCACCTGCTGCGGCAGGTAGACATCGGTGACAAGCGGCCGCTTGGCCTCGCGCGGCCAGGCGCGAAAGTCGCCGTTGCGCGTCTCCCACACCCTTCGTCCCATCGTGTGGTCGGGATGCCAGTGCGAGTAGAAGCACGCCGCTATGTCGCCGATGCCGGCACGCTCGAGCTGGAGCTTCGACTCCTCGGGCGTGTCGAAGAGAATGTCCGGCCCGTGGACGAAGGTTGACGGGCCGGTGCGCACAGAGCGGCCCCCGACCGCCCGGGCCTCGACGCAGACGCGGCACCGACACCCGGGACGAGGGATCGTCGCCGCACCACCGGAACCCAGGATCTCGACCCTCACGCGCCCGAGGCTACCACCGAAACCCTCGCCACCGACACCGATCAGCCGAGCACGGACGGGAGCTCTGCGATGAGATCGCTCGCAACGAGACCTGCCTGCTGTGGCACGGCCGAAGCCGCGAGCCCGTGGGCCGTCGCGGCGGCGGCGGCGGCCGTGACGGGGTCGAGTCCCTTGGCGAGAAAGGCCGCGATCACACCGGTCAGCACGTCGCCTGTTCCTGCCGTTGCGAGCGACGGCGGTCCCGAATCACAGATCACGGGGCCTCCCTCCGGAGCCTGCACGATCGTGTCGGCCCCCTTGAGCAAGACGACCGCACCGTACATCTCGGCAGCCGCCCTTGCAGCCTCGAGCCGGTGCGCGTCTACCCAGGCGGACTCCCGCTCGAGGAGCCGTGCGAGCTCACCGGTATGAGGCGTCAGGATAGTCGGGTGGGCACGCTCCGCCGGACGGAGGCAAAAGAGCGCGTCGGCATCAACGACGACGGGCACCTCGAGACGATCGAGCAGGCGCGCAACGAGTGACCGGGTCTCGGGGCTACGGCCCAGGCCCGGCCCGAGCGCCACGACATCTGCGCGCTCGGCCTCGGCCATGATCGTCTCCTCTGCATCGTCCCGGTCGAATCCCCGCTTGACCGGCTCGAGCGCAAGCATCTCGACGACGGCGAGACACTCCCGCGGGACGGCGAGCGTCACGTAGCCCGCGTCGGCACGAAGGGCAGCCATCGCGGTGAGCACCGGAGCGCCGGTCATCCCCGCTGAGCCCCCGACGACGAGCACTGCACCCGACGTGAATTTCGAGTCCCTGACAGCCCGACGCGGCACCTGTCGGAGTAGAGCGGCTATGGCACGCCGCGCCGCTGCAGGCGCGGGAGCGAGGCCGATGTCGGCTGTCACGATCTCGCCGGCGTAAAATCGGCCGGGCGCAACGTGGAGCCCGAGTTTGCTCGCGTGGAAGGTGACCGTGAGCGTGGCGTCCACGGCGGCGCCCGCCACCTCACCGGTCGAGGCATCCACGCCGGACGGCAGATCGACGGCAACCACCGGATGGCCACAGGCGTTGATCCGCTCTATCAACCGCGTCGTGTGCGGCCGCGGCGCACCGTGGAAGCCAGTGCCGAACAACGCGTCGATCACCACATCGCAGCCCTCGACCGCGTCGGTCTCGACCGCCTCGAGACCCGCCTCTCGCAGACGTCGTGCCGCGATGCGCCCGTCGCCGCCGTTCGAGCCGCCGCCACACACGACCGCAAAGCGGCGGGCATTCGGGAACGCCCGCACCGCCTCTCGCGCGACCGCGGCCCCCGCGCGCTCCATCAACGCAGACGACGTACCGGGAAATCCCTCGTATGCCTCCTCGGCCGCGCGCATCTCGGCCGCCGTGAAGAGCGCCTCGTAGCCCGACTCCACGATGCCTCAGTCTCCGAGCCGCACCACGCAGGAGGCCCCCGCCATCGTGTGCGAATGGGTCAGTGACACGTCGATCTCACGCATCCCGACCCGCTCGGCAAAGCCGGCCGTCCTGCCCGTCAACGTCACTCCGGGCTTCGGCGGCCCCACGATCTCGATCTCCTTCCAGGTGAACCGAACTCCGCACCCGAGTGCCTTGCCGACTGCCTCCTTGCCGCAGAACCGGGCGGCATAGCTCTCGGCCGGGTTCCGCCTCGTCTCGCAGTAGGCCTGCTCGGCCTGCGTGAAGCAGCGGTCGCGGAACCCCGGCCGCTCGAGCGCCCGCACGATCCGCTCGATCTCGATCAGGTCGGTGCCTATCTTGACGGGCATCAGCAGCCGGGCGGGACAGGTCCCGCCCCTACGGGAGTTCTCCGGAGGGACCCCGCAAGATGCCGCACTAGAGCGACCGCTCGAGCCACTCGGGGAACTGGGCGAGCGAGCTCAGCACGATCTCGGGCACGATGCCGGAGTCCTCGAGCGTCTCGGGCCTGAACTTCCCGGTGCGGACGAGCGCCGTTCGCATCCCGAAGAGCTGGGCACCCCGCACGTCTGCCTCGACGTCGTCGGTGATCATCCACGTCAGTGCCGGCTCTGCCACGAGTGCGTCGAGGGCCGCGGCGAAATACGCTGCGCTCGGCTTGCCGAGCACCGTCGCGTCCACACCGGTCGCGTATTCGAGCCCGGCCACGAACGCACCGCCGTCGAGCAACGGCCCGCGACTCGTCTGCCACCACTTGTTCTTGTGAAGGCAGTACAGCTCCGCACCCGTCTGGAGCTCGGCGAAGGCGCGGCCGAGATTCATCCAGGAGAACACCTGGTTTGGCTCGGTCGTCTCGTCACAGCCGCCGAGGAGAACGGCATCGGCCCGCTCTCCGACGAGCTCGATGCCCTCGAGGTCGGGCACGATTGCGCCCATTACGAGCGCGAGAACCCGCTTCCCGGCCAGTTCGCGTGCAGCGGCACGCGGCGTTGTCTGGAGCTCGTCGTCCTCGAGATCGAAGCCGATCCCGCGGAGCTCCTGGGCCAGGGTCTCCCGCAGCCGTGTGGAGTTGTTCGTGACGAAACGGAGTGAATGGCCCTGCCTTCTGAGGCGCGCTATAGCGTCAACCGCACCGGGAATCGGCTCTCCGGAGACGTGCAGGACACCGTCGATATCGAGCAGGATGCAGGCCACGGCAGGCATTCTCCCACAACGACGGGGCAGGCGGCGTGACGATGACAAGCCGCCGCGCTACCGTCTGTGTATGAGTTCGGGGCATGATCACGACCACGGTCACGGCGGCCTCCACCTGCACGCCTCCTCGAGGAGCTCGCTGCGCTCCCTCACGGTCGCGCTCGCCCTCAACGCCACGTACACGCTGGTGGAGGTGGTTGCCGCGATTCTGGCGGGAAGCCTCTCGCTCCTCGCCGATGCCGGCCACAACCTCTCCGACGTCGTCACTCTCGGTGTTGCAGCCGGCGCCGTCATGCTCGCGCGGCGGCCCTCGACGCCAAACCGCAGCTTCGGCTTCAGACGGGCCGAGATCCTGGCAGCACTCTTCAACGCCGTCTCGCTGATCGTGATCGCGGTGATCGTGTTCGTCGGCGCCGCCCTCCGGTTCGCCGACCCACCCGACGTGCCCGGCGGCTGGCTGATCGCCGTCGCGTCGATCGGCCTGCTCGTCAACGCGATCGGGGCCTTCGCCGTCTTCCGTCCCGGCGGAGAGGACATCAACCTCCGCGCCGCCTACATCCACCTCGTCGGCGACGCACTCGGCTCGGCCGCGGTGATCGTCACGGGCATCGTCATCGTCACGACGGGCTGGCGCTACGCGGACCCGGTCATGGGCGTCCTCATCGGCGTCTACCTGATCGTGAGCTCATGGGGCGTGCTGCGAGAGTCCGTGCTCGTGCTCCTCGAGTCCGCTCCGCGGGGGCTCGATGCCGGGGAGATCGGCCAGGCACTCGCGGGGCAGCCGGGGGTCGTCGAAGTGCACGATCTCCACGTCTGGCAGATCACGAGCGGATTCCCCTGCCTCTCCGCGCACGTGCTCGTGCGCGAGGGAGACGACTGTCACGGGATCCGCCACGCAAGCGAGCGCATGCTCGCGGATCGGTTCGCGATCACCCACACGACGCTGCAGGTAGACCACGATCGCGTTGACGCGCTGCTCACCATCGCCCCGGCAAGACGGCCGTGACGGACGCCGAGCAGCGCACGAGCCGGCGGGTGAGTCGATCGGTCGTGCTGCCGCTCGCCGAGATCGACCTGCGCGTCTCGCGGTCGAGTGGGCCGGGCGGGCAGCATGCGAACAAGACGGAGACGCGCGTCGAGGCCGTGTTCGAGGTCGAGGCATCCGCTGCGCTCAGCGATGCCCAGAAGCGGCGCGTGACGACGAAGGCGGGGCCGATCATCCGCGCGGTCGCCCAGGATGAGCGCAGTCAGCTTCGCAACCGCGAGCTCGCGATCGACCGCCTCGTCGCACGGCTCGCCGAGGCTCTGCGCGTTGAGCGGAAGCGCGTTCCCACGAAGCCCTCGCGCGCCGCCAGAGCGAGAGGTGCGGATGCCAAGAAGCGCCGCAGCGAGACGAAGCGCCTGCGCCGGGTAAACGACGGTGAGTGACCTCGCACCGGAGGCCGTCGGGCCGCTCCTCCGTGGGTCGCTCGGCGAGCCCTACCTCTACACGGCGGAGACGGCCTCGACGCAGGACGTCCTCGCCGCGAGCGACCATCCCCATGGCGCGGTCGCGGTGACAGAGCACCAGACCGCGGGCCGCGGACGATCCGGCAGGCGCTGGGACGATGCGCCGTTGACGGCCCTCCTCTGCTCGGTGCTCCTGCGGCCACCGGCCGGGTTGCCGTTGCCCCGGCTGGCGCTCGTCGCCGGGCTCGCCGTCGCAACCGCAATCGAGCACGAGTCGGGGCTCGCGGCGATGGTCAAGTGGCCGAACGACGTTCTCCTGGACGGGTGCAAGGTGGCCGGGATCCTGCTCGAGGCCTCGTCCTCCCGGGTCGTCTGCGGCATCGGGATCAACGTCAACCAGGAGGAGCGCGATCTTCCGGCGCAGACGCGGCTGCCCGCGACGTCGCTGCGGATCGGCGCGGGCAGGCAGTTCGACCGGGGAGTGGTGCTCGCCGCCGTCCTTCGCGAGCTGGAATGCGGCTATGCCGAATGGCTCGAGCACGGCCTCGACGGGCTCCTCGACGACCTCGAGCGGCGCAACGCGCTGCGCGGTCGGCGGATCCGCGTTGACGGACGAACGGGGACAGCGGGGAAGATCGCGCCGGACGGGAGGCTCACGCTCGTGCTCGACCGGGGTGACATCGTGCTCGTCGAGAGTGGCGAAGTGGAGCTCGAGCCGGGCGACTCCCCGGCCACCGGCTGACGTCCACAACCCGCCTTCAACCCGGGCCGGCTCCGGTCAGCGCCGCCCACTCCTCGGGCGTGTTCGCGTTTGCAGCGGAGCGCAGGGTCGGATCGGCGGCGTACAACTCCACGTCAGACAGCAGCTCCTCCACGGAAAGCTGCCGCACAGAGCAGGCGCCCGGGATGTCCCGCAGACCCCGCGCCCCGGTAGCGAGCAGGGCCTCGAGGGCCGGCACGAGCGCCACGCGGTAGGCGGCGAGCAGCGGTTGGGCGCGACCGCCGACAACCGGCACGACAGCCTCGTCGCCGTCACGCAGCGACCCGAGGACGGCGCGGACGAAGGCAGGCACGAGCAACGGCGTGTCAACGCCGCAGGCAAAGGCGATCTCGGCCTTTCCCGCGAGCGCCGCGAGCCCCACGTGGAGGCCGGCGAGCGGCCCGGCGTAGGCAACCGCGTCGTCGGCGACGAGTGCGTCGAGCGGCGGCAACTCCTGCCCGGGCGCCCCGACGACGCAGACCGGCCCGCCACCGACCCCCTCGCGCACCACCGAGACGGCGCGCTCGACGGCCGTCAGCCCGTGCCAGTCGAGCAGCGCCTTCGAGCTGCCCATCCGGCTCGACCGCCCGCCCGCGAGGACGACCGCACCCGCTCTAACCTCAGGGTGCGTCGCGCGCCTGCACGTGCTGGAAGCCGAAACGTCCCTTGATGCAGAGATTGCCGCGCGTGATGTCGTGGTCGTCCGGGCTCGTGACCTTGACGATCGTGTTGTCCTGCACGTGCAGCTCGAGGTTACAGCCGACCCCGCAGTACGGGCACACCGTCGTCGTCACGGTCTGGTCGTCCTCGCGCCAGTCGCCCTCTGCGCGCAACGCGTGCTCCGAGACGAACATCAGCGCTCCCGTCGGGCAGACCGCGATGCAGTTGCCGCAGTAGACACACGCCGAGTCGGGCAGTTCGGCAACGTACTCGGTCGAGATGCGGGCGTCGAAGCCACGGCCGGCGACGTGGATCGCAAAGGTGTTCTGGAACTGCTCGCCACAGGCGTCAACGCACTTGTAACAGAGGATGCACTTCGAGTAGTCGCGCACGTAGAGCTCGTTGTCGATCTTGACCGGCGCGTACACGGTGGCCGCTGTCTGGCCGTCCGGCTCGACATGGTGGCCGGTGCGCTTGCGGTCGCGGTCGGGATCGGGAGGAGCAGGCGGCCCGAAGCGCTCCGGCTGCGCGTCGTAGCGCTCGAGGTACCCCGGGATCTCGTCCGTCGTCGAAAGGTCTACGGAGGAGGCAAGCAGCTCCAGCACCATCTTGCGGGAGTGGCGCACCCGCTCGGAGTCGGTCTGCACCTTCATCCCCGCCTCCGCCTTGCGCGAGCACGCAGGCGCGAGGACGCGCGCCCCTTCCACCTCGACGACGCAGACGCGGCAGGCGTTCGCGGGCTCGAGCGTGTCGCCGTAACAGAGCGTCGGCGTGTCGATCCCGAGCCGCCGGCAGGCACCGAGGATCGTCTCTCCCTCGAAGACGCGCACCGACTGCCCGTCGATCTCGAGCTCGATCATCCTCTTTGGTGCGAGGAGCAGCTCGCTCACGAAAACACTCCCAGCCGTCCGATGGCCGATTCGATCGCGCTCGACGCCGTCTGCCCGAGACCGCAGATCGACGCGTCCCGCATGCACTGTCCGACCTCGGCGATCACGGCCAGCTCCTTCTGGACGCCGCCGGCCGTCTTGCCGGAGACGAGACGTGCGAGCGCCTCCTGCTGGCGCACGGTGCCGACGCGGCACGGCACGCACTGGCCGCACGACTCGTTGCGGAAGAACGCAGCGAGGCGCATCAGCAGCCGGGGCAGGTCAACCGTCTCGTCGAGGACGAGGACGACGCCCGAGCCGAGCGTGGTCTTCGCCTCGCGTACCGCCTCGAAGGTGAGCGGGAGGTCGAGCTCGTCGGGGCGCAGGAACCCGCCGGCAGCGCCGCCCATCAGGATGCACTGCAGCTCCTTGCCGCCCATGACGCCACCGGCGAGGTCGTACAGCTCGCGGAGCGTCGTACCGAAGGGAACCTCGTAGACGCCGGGGCGCTCGACGTGGCCGCAGAGGCAGAAGAGCTTCGTCCCGGTCGAGCCCTCGGTGCCTGTCTCCGCGTACGACGGGCCAGACCGCAGCACGATGTCGGGCACGTTCACGAGTGTCTCGACGTTGTTGACGACCGTCGGCTTGCCGAAAAGGCCCTCGACGACGGGGAACGGCGGCTTGTTACGCGGTTCACCACGATTGCCCTCGATCGACTCGAAGATCGCCGTCTCCTCGCCGCAGATGTAGGCGCCCGCGCCCTTGCGAATCTCGATGTCGAAGGAGAAACGCTCGCCCATCACGTCGTCACCGAGGTACCCACGGACGCGCGCCTCGTCGAGCGCACTCTGGAGCGCGTGCTGTGGCTCCGGATACTCGCCACGGATGTAGACGTAGCCGTGCTCGCACCCGGTCGCGTAGGCGGCAATCGTCATCGACTCGATCAGCGCGAACGGATCCCGCTCCATGATCACGCGATCCTTGAACGTGCCCGGCTCCGACTCGTCGGCGTTGCAGACGAGGTAATGCGGGCGGGCAGGCTGGCGGGCGACTGCTTCCCACTTGACCCCCGTCGGGAACGCGGCTCCACCACGGCCCTGGAGCTTCGATTCCTTGACCTCACGGATCACACCCTCGGGGCCGAGCTCCACGGCGCGCCGCAGAGCGGCATACCCACCCTGCGCGCGGTATTCGTCCAGGCTGACCGAGCGTGTGGATGCAGCACGGCGCAGCAGTCGTAGAGCCGGATCACCGGCCTGCGGAAGCACGGTCACGGGCGCCGGACCCGGGTCGCCTCCGGCAAGCGCCTCGAGCACGGCGACCGCGGTCGTCAACGCGAGCGTCCGCTCGTGTGGCTCTTCCCCGGCATCGCTCACGAGCGCCGCCGGGGCACGGTCGCACTGGCCGAGGCACGGGCTGCGGTACCAGGTCGCCGAGCCGTCGTCGGACAGCTCACCCTCGGCGCCGAATCGCTCCTCGATCTGTGCGATCAGGTCGTCGGAGCCGACGCACTTGCAGGCGATGTCTTCGCAGACGTGGACGACGCGCGCCGACCGGGGCTCGACCGCAAGCATGGCGTAGAACGTGGCGACGCCATACACGTCGGCCGGAGGCAGCGTCAGCCTGCTGCAGAGCTCGTTGAGCCCCCCCGGGCTGATCCAGCCGATCCGCTCCTGCAACGCCCAGAGCGCGGGCAGAAGGAGGTGTCGGCGCACGCGAGACGCGTGGCCCGAGCTCGCGGTGTTGCCCTCGGGGCCCTGAAGTCGTGTGCCTCCGTCCCAGCCGTCAACCGCTGGACCGAGCACGCTGTCGAGCGCCAACCTCTCGGCCGTTGTCGGGATGGCACCGGGAACGAGGTGGAGATCCACTACTGCTGCCCTCCCACGGTTGCGTGCTCCGCGACCCCTGCGCGCTCCTCGTCCTCTACGCGCTCGATCTTCTCGACCCTGATCGCGGCGGCTTTGAACTCTGCTGTCCCGGATTTCGGGTCGGTCGCGTCGATCGTGAGCTGATTCGTGTCTACCTGGTCGGGGAAGTGGAACGTCATGAAGGCGAGGCCGGGCCGGAGCGCCGGGTCGATCCGGACAGGAGCCTCGACCGATCCCCGGCGGGAAGAGACGCGGGCGACCTCGCCGTCGGCGAGCTCGAGCCGCTCCGCGTCCTCCGGCGAGAGATCGAGCGATTCGCCGCGATGGAGCGGTGATGAGTAGAGGTTCGTCTGGGTGCCCGTGTTGTACGACTCGAGCCGCCGGCCCGTCGTGAGTCGGATCGGGTAGTCGGCGTCGAGCTCCTCGAAGGGGCCACGGGCCTCGACAACGGTGAACGGCGCGGCCGGGCCAATCCGGGGCTCGGCCCAGAGCCGCTCGTGCAGCATCGGCGAGCCGGGGTGTGTCTCGTCGGGGCACGGCCACTGGATGCCACCGAGCTCCTCGAGCCGCGCGTAGCTCTTACCGGAGTGCATCGGTGACAGCGAACGCAGCTCGTCCCAGACATCCTCGGCGACCGGGTCGGGCCAGTCCTGGCCGAGACGGCGGGCAATCTCGGTGATGATCCACATGTCGTCGCGCGCCTCGCCGGGCGGGTCGAGCGCCTTCCGTACCCGCTGTACGCGCCGCTCGCTGTTCGTCACGGTGCCGTCGGTCTCGCACCACGACGCGGCGGAGGGGAAGACGACGTCGGCCATCTCGGCGGTCTTCGTCAGGACGATGTCCTGGACGACGAGAAAGTCGAGCTCGGAGAGGAGCTTGCGCGTGCGATTGATGTCCGCCTCGGACTGCGCCGGATTCTCACCGATCACGTACAGCGTGCGCAGTTCGCCATGCTCCATCCCGTCGAACATCTGGGTCAGGTGCCAGCCGTAGGTCGGGCGGATCGTCACGCCCCACGCCTGTTCGAAGCGCGCGCGCGCCTCGTGATCCTGCTCGATGTCCTGGAAGCCCGCCAGCTTGTTGGGGATCGCGCCCATGTCCCCGCCGCCCTGCACGTTGTTCTGGCCGCGGAGCGGGTTCAGCCCCGAGCCGAACCGGCCGACGTGGCCGCAGAGGAGCGCCAGGTTGATCAGCGATAGCACGTTGTCCACGGCGGTGTGGTGCTCGGTGATGCCGAGCGTCCAGCAGATCATGGCGCGGTCGGCACGCGCGAAGGCGTGTGCCATCTCGCGGATCGCCTCGGCAGGCACTCCTGTCAGCCGCTCTCCCTCGGCGAGCGTGAACGGCTCGACCGACGCGGCGTAGGCGTCGAAGCCCTCCGTGGCGTTGTCGATGAAGGCGCGGTTTGCGAGGCCGGCGTGGATGATCTCGCGGGCGACCGTGTTCGAGAGAGCGATGTCGGAGCCGACCTCGAGCCCGAGCCAGCGGTCGGCCCACTGCGCCGAGGTCGTGCGGCGAGGGTCGATGACGAAGAGACGAGCGCCGTTGTGAATGCCCCTGAGCAGATGGTGGAAGAAGATCGGGTGCGTCTCGCGGGCATTCGAGCCCCAGAGCAGGACGACGTCCGTCTCCTCCATCTCCCTGTAGGACGACGTGCCGCCGCCCGCTCCGAACACCGTCGCCAGACCGACGACGCTAGGGGCGTGTCAGGTTCTGTTACAGGAGTCGATGTTGTTCGTGCCCATCACCTGACGGGCGAACTTGGCGGCGAGAAAGTTCATCTCGTTCGACGCCTTCGAGCACGAGAAGATCCCGAACGAGGTCGATGTGTCACCCGCACGCGCAACGGCGAAGCCGGCGGCGGCACGGTCGAGGGCCTCGTCCCAGGTCGCGGTGCGCAGAACGCCGTCCTCGCGGACGAGCGGAGTCGTGAGGCGTCCCTTGGTCTTACGCATGCTTTGCTCCTCCTGCGGTGCCGGGGTTCGTCGATTCCTGCGCAGGATGCCTGCGGCAGCAGGCCTCGTCAAAGTGAAAGCATCGACCAGATGATAGATCTGGTCTATCATGAGAGGATGGATCTACGCCATCTCGGATACCTTGTGGCACTCGTCCGTGAGGAGCATTTCGGCCGGGCGGCGCGCGCCTGCCACGTCTCGCAACCGACGCTCTCGTCCGGGATCCGACGCCTCGAGAGCGAGGTCGGATTCCCGATCGTGCGTCGCTCGCAGCGCTACGAGGGACTGACCCCGGAAGGCGAGACGGTGCTCGAGTGGGCACGGCGGATCCTCGCCGACGTGGGCGGCCTCGACGCCGAGCTCGATGCAATGCGCGGCGGCCTCTCCGGGCAGCTCCGGATCGGAGCGATCCCGACCTCGCTGGCGTGCGTCTCGCTCCTGACGACACCGCTCTCGGCGACCCACCCGGGGATCACCGTCACCGTGCAGTCGCTCAACTCGCGACAGATCGAACGCGGGCTGCACGACTTCGAGCTCGAGCTCGGCATCACCTACCTCGACTCCGAGCCACTCACGGGGGTGCGGGCGGTGACGCTCTACGAGGAGCAGTACGTGTTGCTCACCGACGCCACGGGGCCGCTCGGCGGTCGGGAGGAGGCGACGTGGGCGGAGGCGGCAGCGCTCCCGCTCTGCCTGCTCACAGCCGACATGCAGAACCGCCGCATCGTCGATGGGATCTTCCACGAGGCCGGCGCACACCCGAGGCCGACCATCGAGACGAACTCCGTCTCGACCATGTTCGCCCATGTCCGTGACGGGCCGTGGTCGAGCGTGATGGCGCACGCCTGGCTGCACGTGTTCGACGTGCCAGGCGGGATGCGGGCGATTCCCCTCGTCGAGCCGGTAGCCACGCGGACGGTAGGGCTCGTCTGGCTCGATCGTGATCCCGAGCCGATCCTGGCGCGCGCCCTCCTCGGGGTCGCCGGCGACGTTGACCTCGAGCGGCAGTTAACGCGTCTCCGTCGGCGAGTGTGACGGCGGTCGGGCGGGACAGGTCCCGCCCCTACGACGTGGTGACGCGGTCGGGCAGCGAGTAGACGTTGAGACGGCCGTCACGCACGAAGCCACAGAGCGTGACACCACGATCGACGGCGAGCTCGATCGCCAGCGACGACGGCGCGCCTACGGCAACGACCACAGGGCAGCCAGCAACAGCCGCCTTCTGGACGAGCTCGAACGAGAGGCGTCCGCTGACGCAGAGGACGTGGTCGGTGAGCGGCAACAGGCCGTCGAGGAAGGCGCGCCCGATCACCTTGTCCATCGCGTTGTGCCTGCCGACGTCCTCCCTCGCGCACACGAGCTCGCCTGCTGCGGTGAAGAGGCCCGTCGCGTGGATCCCTCCGGTCGAGTCGAATGCGGCCTGCGCCTCGCGAAGACGATCGGGCAGTGTTCCGACGAGCGCACCGCTGATCGTGAGCGTGCTCTCGATCGGCGCCGACTCGACTGCGATCGCCTCGAGCGCTCCCTTGCCGCAGACGCCGCACGACGACGTCGTGTAGAAGGAGCGCGCGATCCGGGCGGGGTCGAAGCCGGGCGCCTCGAGCTCGATCGTGTTCTGGGCCAGGTCGTCCGGCACGCGGGCCGAGAGCGGTCGCAGGCCCTCCGAGAGGGCAAATCCTAGCGCGAGCTCCTCGTCGTGCCCCGGGGTTCGCATCGTCACGGCAACCGGCTGCCCGCCGATCCGCAGCTCGAGCGGCTCCTCGACCGCAACGCGATCGTCCTCTTCTTCCCCGCCCGGAAGGCGCAGCATACGAACCGCTTGCGTGCTGTAGGCCGGTGGGCCTTCGGGCTTCGACGTCATCGTGCGCGAACCGTAGCCGGTTGGACCTCCGGCCCGTCCGGTCGTTCGCATAGATTTGGCCTGCTGCCGAGTACGGCAGCAACCTGACTGTCAACACCGAGTTCCGGGAGGCACCGCTGTGGAAACGCCCTCGATGAGCAACCGACTCCTTGCCGAGGTCGTCGGCACCTTTGGCTTCTTCTTCATCGGCTTCAGCGGCATCGCCGCGGCGGTGAACCTCCCCGGCTCTATCGCTTCTGCGGGCGTCGCAGCGGGTTTCGGCCTCGGGCTTGGGCTGATGATCGCCGCGTTCGGCCAGATCTCGGGCGGTCACTACAACCCTGCCGTCACGTTCGGCCTCGCCGTCGGGCGTAAGTTCCCGATGTCGGCCGTGCTCCCCTACTGGGTCGCGCAGCTGATCGGCGGCTTCATCGCCGTAGTCGTCGCGACGATCCTCTACACGAGCGACGTCAAGGACTCACTCGTCACGAACCCCGGCAAGGGCGTCGAGGACTGGCGCGCGATGCTGATCGAGCTCGTCGCGGTGTTCCTCTTCGTCTCGGTCATCATCACCGTCGCGACCGACGACTCGGCTCCGTGGAAGGGCGTGCTCGCGCCGGTCGCGATCGGCGGCTTCATCTTCACCGCAGCCGTGACGATGGGCCCGAGCTCCGGTGGCTCGTTCAACCCGGCACGCTCGATCGTCCCGGCCATCTGGGCCGGCGAGTTCGGGAGCGTCTGGATCTACATCGTCGGCCCGCTCCTCGGCGCCGCCCTCGCGAGCGCGCTGTCGCTGGCGATGCGGGGCGACAAGGCGTCGCGGCTCGAAGAGCGAAGCCCGGCGTCAGGCTGAATCCTGACGCCGGGCGCACACCGCAGCATCACACCCGCTTGCCTCTAGCAGCGGTTCGCGGCTGCAGCCGCGGGTGCGTCGCCCAGAGGTCGCCGATCACGTCGAGCCCTGATCCGTCCGGCTCGACGAACGCGCAAACCTTGATAGGGGCCCCGGGTCCTTCGTCTCGCTACGGCCACCCGCCTTCGGACGGGCCCGGGTAGGACGGGCCGCGGGCGGCCCCCTTCAGGATCAGGCGAAGCCTGCAGAAAAATCTGGAGTGAGGGAAATCGCGGTATGCTTTTCCATCGCGATTTCCCTCACTCCACGGTGACGGTCTTCGCGAGGTTGCGCGGCTGATCGACGTTCAGCCCCCGCAGCCGGGCGATCCGGTAGGCGAGCAACTGCAACGGCACCACGGCGAGCACCGCCTGCAGGAACGCAGGCGAGCGCGGGATGTAGATCACGTCGTCGGCGTGATGCTGAATGTCCTCGTTGCCGTCGGTCGCGATGGCGATCACGTAGGCGCCACGGGCACGGACCTCCTGGATGTTCGAGATCATCTTGTCGTAGACGTGGCTCCGCGTCGCAATCACGACGACGGGCGTCGAGTCGTCGAGGAGTGCGATCGGCCCGTGCTTCATCTCACCAGCGGAGTACGCCTCGGTCGGGATGTACGAGATCTCCTTCAACTTCAGCGCACCCTCGAGCGCGACAGGAAGGCCGATATGGCGGCCGAGGTAGAGGAAGAACGGCTTGTCGAAGTGGCGACGGGCGATCTCGTCGATCGGGTGATTACCGTCGAGAAAGGCCTGGATCTTCTCCGGCAGCAGGTAGACCTCGTCGAGGATGAACGTCAGCTCGTCCGGGGGAAGCGTCTCCCGCACCTGGGCCAGCTTGAGCGCCACGAGGAAGAGCAGGCTCACCTGCGCCGTGAACGTCTTCGACGCTGCGACGCTCACCTCGAGGCCGGCGCGCGTGTAGAGCACGGAATCGACCTCACGTGTGATCTGCGAGCCCATCATGTTCGTGATCGCAACGGTGCGCGCACCCATCTCGCGAGCGAGCTTCATCCCGGCGATCGTGTCGCGTGTCTCGCCCGACTGGGAGATACCGATCACCAGTGTGCTTCGATCCAGAACCGGATTGCGGTAGATCCACTCGGAGGCGATGTCGTGCTCGACCGGTACACGCGCCCACTCCTCGATCGCGTAACGGGCGGCGACGGCAGCGTGATAGGAGGTGCCCGTGGAGAGGATCACGATCCGACGCAGCACCTTGATGCCGGCGTCGTCCATCCCGAGCCCCTCGAGCTCGAGCCGCCCGTGACGAACGCGGTCGCCGATCGTCTCTGCAACGGCGTCGGGCTGCTCGTAGATCTCCTTCAGCATGAACGTCTCGAAACCGGCCTTCTCGGCGCTCTCGTCGTCCCAGTCGAGCACGACGAGCTCACGGGCGACAGCGGAGCCGTCGTCGGCCCGCAGGTGGCGGGCCCCGTCGGATGTGATCACGATCAGGTCGCCGTCCTCGGGAAAATACACCTCGCGGGTCTCGCGCAGGAACGCCGTCGCATTGGAGGCGAGGAAGGTCTCGCCCTGGCCGACGCCCACCACGAGCGGACACTGGTGTCGAGCCCCGACGAGGACGCCCGGATGATCACGGTGGATCACAACGAAGGCGAAATGCCCCTCGAGCTCGTTGAACGCCTGCCTGGTCGCCTCGACGATGTCGCCCTCGTAGAACTCCTCGATCAGATGTGTGACGGTCTCGGCGTCGGTCTCCGACGTGAAGACATGACCACCACCGCTCAGGCGGGCTCGGAGCTCGCGGTAGTTCTCGACGATGCCGTTGAGCACGATCGCAATCTCGGCCGGATCATCTCCGGCGAGAGGGTGGGCATTGGCCTCGGTGACGCCACCGTGCGTCGCCCAGCGCGTGTGGCCGAGGCCGGTCGTCGCGGGCGACGGAGCCTCCCCGGCAGCGATCTTGAGGTTCTGGAGGTTGCCGACGGCGCGCGTGTAGTGCAGCCCGTCCTCCTCGAGGAGAGCAATACCGGCCGAGTCGTACCCCCGGTACTCGAGTCGCTCGAGGCCGAAGAGAAGCAGGTGCTTGCACTCCCTGGGCCCGACATATCCGATGATCCCGCACATTGGCGTCTCTCCTTCGTCACCCCCTGCCTACCCACTGTGTGGGGTTGAATCCGCCGTATCCTCCGACGTTCCCCGTCGCGGGTCGTGAGTCGAGTTAGTCGCCGAGCTCCGACCGGACGAGAAGGGCGACTGTACCACAGAGCGCCGTCGCCTCCGCCTCGCTTTCGGCCTCGACGAGGACGCGGACGAGCGGTTCGGTGCCGGATGGCCGAACGAGGATCCTGCCGCGGCCCGCGAGTTCGTCGCCAAGCCGCGCGACCTCACTGACAACGGCTGCCGAAAGTCCTGGACGGGCCACCGGGACATTCTGCTTCGCCTGCGGGAGGCGCTGCATCACGGCGGCGGCCGCCGCTAGCGAACCCCTGTCGAGTGTCCGGCAGAGGAGGAGGGCTGCGGCAAGCCCGTCGCCCGTCACGTGGCCGTCGAGCGTGATTACGTGCCCCGACTGCTCGCCACCGAGCACTGCACCCTCGGCCCGCATCGCAGCGAGCACATACCGGTCGCCGACATCGGTCGTGATCACCCGGATACCGCGCTCGGCCATCAGACGGTGAAAGCCGAGGTTCGTCATCGTCGTGACCGCGACGGCATCGACGCCCTGTGCGAGCGCCAGGATAGCCAGAATCTGGTCGCCGTCCAGGGCATCTCCATTCTCGTCAACCGCGAGCATGCGGTCTCCGTCGCCGTCGAACGCGATCCCGAGATCGAATGCACCTGTGCGCACGACCTCCTGCAGTAGACCGAGATCCGTCGCACCACACCCCACGTTGATGTTTGACCCGTTGGGCGCCGCCGCAACGGTCGTGACCCGTGCACCGAGTTGTTCGAAGACAGCCGGTGCGATCCCGGAGTAGGCGCCGTTTGCGCAATCGACCGCTACCCGGAGGCCGCCGAGGTCGGAACCGAAGTGCTCCACCACGTGCTCCACGTACCCGGCGGCGGCGCCCTCGGCCATCTCGACCGAGCCGCTTCCGCATCCGGGCGCGTCGAGGAGCGCCTCGATCGCCTCCTCCTCCCCATCCGACAGCTTGTTGCCCCCGGAGGTGAAGAACTTGACGCCGTTGTAGGCGGGAGGGTTGTGCGAGGCGGAGAGGACGATTCCGAGATCCTGCGCCAGGAGCGCTACGGCCGGTGTGGGCAGGACTCCACCACAGACGGCGGCGCCGCCGGCGGAGACGATTCCCTCCACGAGCGCAGCCTCGAGGGCGGGCCCGGAGCCACGGGTGTCACGTCCGACAAAAACACGCCCACGGCCCGACCACGCTGTCGCTGCCCGGCCAAGTCGCTCGACGAGATCGAGGGTCAGGGTCTCGCCGACAATGCCGCGCACACCGTCGGTTCCGAAGTAAGTGCGAGCCATAGGTGATTATCGCCGTGGGGCGACGGTAAACACGCGCAGACGGGGGAGCACAGTGCCTAGCGCTTGGAGAACTGGGGCGCCTTACGCGCCTTGTGCAGGCCGGCCTTCTTGCGCTCGACCTGGCGAGCGTCACGCGTAAGGTAGCCCTCGCGCTTCAATGCGGTGCGAAGCTCGGGGTCGGCCTCGACGAGCGCCCGGGCGATCCCGTGCCGCACTGCGCCGGCCTGACCGCTGATACCACCACCGTGCACGCGCACACGAAGGTCGTACGTTCCCTCCGCGCCTGCGGTCTTGAATGGCCCGAGGGCCGAGGTGCGATGCGACGCGCGTGGGAAGTAGTCCTCCAGCGTGCGGCCGTTGATCCAGGTCTTGCCGTCGCCGGGCCGCAGGATGACGCGCGCGACCGAGGTCTTGCGCTTGCCGGTACCGAGATACTGTGCGATGTCTGCCATTAGAGCTCCAGATCCTTAGGCGCCTGCGCGGCGTGCGGATGCTCGGGGCCTGCGTAGACCTTGAGCTTGGTCAGCTGCGCTGCGGCGAGCTTGTTCCTGGGAAGCATGCCCTTGACGGCCTTGCGAATGACCTCGGTCGGCCGCCGATCGAGCTGCTCGCGCATCGTCCGCGTCTTCAGCCCGCCCGGGAAGCCGGAGTGGCGATAGACCAACTTCTGGTCGAGCTTCTGGCCGGTGAGGTGAATCTTCTCCGCATTGATCACGACGACGAAATCGCCGGTGTCGACATGCGGGGTGTACTGCGGCTTGCGCTTGCCACGGAGGGTGTCCGCGATCTGGGTCGCGAGCCGGCCCAGGGTCTTCCCCTCGGCGTCAACGACGTACCAGTCGCGCTGAATCTCTCCGGGCTTGGCGGTGTAAGTCTTCATCAGAAATAGGAAAGGGGCAGTCCACGACCACCGACGGAGGAGTGTAGCAGCGAACCAGAGAGGCCGAAGGCGGTAGGAGCTGCGCTGTGGCGCGTCATACCTGTACTGGACATCATGACATTTCGAGTGGTAGAGGTCATCATGACCGAAGAGATGGGAGTCGCGAAAACCAAGCAACGGTTCGCAGAGCTGATCGGCCGGGTGCTCGACGGCGAACGGTTCGTCGTAACGCGCCGCGGCCGGCCCGTGGCGTCACTCGTTCCCGTCCTCTACGAGGCAGAATCCGGTGGAGAACGCACGTATGGGGAACGCACGTATCCCTGTCGTGGCCCAGTGCGCAACCGCGATCGCTGCGGGTGAGATCGTCTACGGAGGTCTCGGAGCCGACCTCGAACGTGCTGGAAAGCGACTCGACGATCCTGACCTCCGAATCGCTGTAATCGCGCGGTCGCGCAAACTCACCCTCGTCACCGGCAACGTCCACCACTTCGAGCATGTCCCGGGCTTACGGATCGAGAACTGGCTCGAGCCCGACTGAGTCAGGATCCACTGATGTGCGTGGGCGTTGCGTCTCGCCGGGACGACCGTGCAATCACCCCGGCCCACGAACCATCCGGCCCGCTGCCCCGCCGGTCTTCGCCGACGCTACGATAGACGGAACACAAACGGGGAGCTCGGGGCAAACGGGCTGAGAGGGTGGCACCGCGTCACCGACCCGCAGAACCTGATCTGGGTAATGCCAGCGGAGGAATGGATGAAGCCACGTACCGTAATCGTCGTTGCCGGAGGAGACGTCTCTGCAGCGCTTCTGCCGGGCGTCCTGCCCGATGCCGACACCGTGATCGCAGCCGACGGCGGTGTAGACCGCGCTCTTGCGCTCGGGCTGCACATCGACGTCGCAGTCGGCGACTTCGACTCGGTGACGCCTGCAGGGCTCTCTGCTGCGGAAGCAGCGGGGGCGCGGGTCGAACGGCACCCGACCGCGAAGGACGCAACCGACCTCGAGCTCGCGCTCGATGCGGCGATCGCGCTCGACCCGACCCGGATCGTCGTCGTCGGCTCCGACGGCGGTCGTCTCGATCACCTCCTCGGGTCGATGGAGCTCCTCGGCCTCGAGCGGTATGCGGGCGCCGAGATCGACGCGTACCTCGGCGCCGCCACCGCCCACGTCATCCGCGGCTCGCGGACACTGGTGGGCGTCCCGGGAGAGCTCGTCTCGCTCCTGCCACTGCACGGCGCGGCCGAAGGCATCACGGCCAGAGGCCTCGAGTACGAACTGGAGGGCGAGACACTGCCTGCCGGCACGAGCCGCGGTGTCTCGAACGTCTTCTCTGCCTCCGAAGCCCGCATCACGGTCACCCATGGCTGCCTGCTTGCCATTTGCCCCGCCCCGGAGACGCAGGGAACCTTGTGACGTTCTGGCACAAGACCGGGTTCGTGTCCCCCGGTCGTCGCCTTTTCAGCCGCAGCCGCAACTCCCATTTCCACCCAGTGCCGGTCGGCTAGCACTCGGCTCGGACTCGCTGCCGACCTCGGGCCGGGAGGCGAACCGCGCACAACCGGACGACGCTCCAGCACCGCCGGGAACGCCTCGCGCACGTCGTCTACGCGCTCATTCCCACTCGATCGTGGCGGGCGGCTTCGACGAGAGGTCGAGTGCCACGCGGTTCACGCCCGGCACCTCGTTGATGATCCTGTTCGAGATCGTCTCGAGCACGTCGTAGGGAATCCGGGCCCAGTCGGCCGTCATCGCGTCCTCCGACGTGACGGCGCGAATCACGATCGGGTACGCGTAGGTGCGCTCGTCGCCCTGGACACCGACTGACTTGATCGCGGGCAGGACGGCGAAGCTCTGCCAGAGATCGCGATAGAGGCCGGCCCGGCGGATCTCCTCCTGGAGCACGGCGTCTGCTGCTCGCAGAATGTCGAGACGCTCGCCCGTGACGTCGCCGATGATCCGGATCGCGAGGCCCGGGCCCGGAAACGGCTGCCGCCAGACGAGCCTCTCGGGCATCCCGAGCTCCTCGCCCACGCGCCGCACCTCGTCCTTGAACAGCAGCCGCAGGGGCTCGACGAGATCCATCTCCATGTCGTCCGGCAATCCACCGACGTTGTGATGCGACTTGATCTTCGCCGCCACCCCTTCGTCGCCGCCAGACTCGATCACGTCGGAGTAGAGGGTGCCCTGCACGAGGAAGTGCGTGTCTCCGAGCTTCGCAGCCTCCTCCTCGAAGACGCGGATGAACTCCTCGCCGATGATCTTGCGCTTCGTCTCGGGATCGGTCACACCCGCAAGCCGGGCGAGGAACCGCTCCTGCGCACGGACGTGGACGAGTGGTACGTGAAAATGTCCCCCGAACGTCTCGACAACCTGCTCGGCCTCGTTCTCACGCATGAGGCCGTGGTCAACGAACACGCATGTCAGCTGGTCACCCACCGCCCTGTAGACGAGCAACGCCGCGACCGCGGAATCCACGCCGCCGGAGAGACCGCAGATGACACGCCCGGAGCCGACCTGTGCCCGGATCCGCGCCACCTGCTCCTCGATCACCGCCGCCGGTGTCCAGGTCGGCGGAGCACCGGCGACCTCGTAGAGGAAGTTCTCCAGGATCTGCTGACCTTGCGGGGTGTGCACGACCTCGGGGTGGAACTGAACGGCGTACAATCCCCGGGCAGCATCCTCGAACGCCGCTATCGGCGTTGACGGCGACGCAGCGGTGACACGCGCTCCCGGTGGGGCCTCGATCACCGAGTCGCGATGGCTCATCCAGACGACCTGTTTGGGGGGTAGGCCACGGAAGAGCGCAGATTCCCCGAGCTCCGCGTCGGCCTTGCCGTACTCGGCGACATCGTTTGCCTCGACGCTGCCACCGAGGTCACGCGCCATCAGCTGCATCCCGTAACAGATGCCGAGCGTCGGGACCCCGAGCTCGAACACCTCGGTGTCGAGCTGTGGCGCACCCTCGGCATACACGGACGCGGGGCCTCCCGAGAGGATCAGCGCAAGCGGATTCAACGCCGTGATCTCGGCCGCCGTGAGACGGTGGCTGACGAGCTCCGAGTAGACCCGCGCCTCCCGCACACGACGGGCGATCAGCTGGCTGTACTGACCGCCGAAGTCGAGCACGAGCACCGGCCGATCGTCCGGCTCGGACACGGATGCCGGAAGCGCTGGCGCCGGCGACTCAGGCACGCCGGTAGTTCGGGGCGTCTTTGCTGATCGTGACGTCGTGAGGATGACTCTCGCGGAGGCCTGCGCCCGTGATCCGGACGAAACGGCCGTCGGTCTTCAGAGCCTCGATCGTGGGTGTACCGCAATACCCCATCGCCTGGCGCAGACCGCCGACGAGCTGATAGACGATCGGTGCCAGCGGACCCTTGTAGAGCACGCGCCCCTCGATTCCCTCGGGGACGAGCTTGTCAACGTCCTCGACATCTCCCTGGAAGTACCGGTCCTTCGAGAACGAACGGGCCTTCATGGCACCGAGCGAGCCCATGCCCCGGTACTCCTTGAAGCGCTCACCCTGCACGAGGATCACGTCGCCGGGCGCCTCGTCGGTTCCGGCGAGCATCGCGCCGAGCATGACCGCGTCGGCACCCGCCGCAATCGCCTTGGCAACGTCGCCGGACGAGGTGATGCCGCCATCTGCGATGACAGGGATCCCGTGGCGTATTGCCACCTCGGCGACGTCGAACACAGCGGTGACCTGCGGCACGCCGACGCCTGCGACGACGCGGGTGGTGCAGATGCTGCCTGGTCCGACCCCGGCCTTGAGACAATCGGCTCCGGCATCGATGAGCGCCTCGGCTGCCTCACCGGTTGCGATGTTGCCGGCAATCAACTCGATCGCGAACTCCTCTTTGATCCTTCGCACCATCTCGACGACGGCACGCGAGTGCCCATGGGCCGTGTCCACCACGAGCACGTCGGCGCCGACGGCGACGAGAGCGGCGGCTCGTTCGAACGCATCGGTGCCGACACCGACCGCCGCACCCACGCGCAACCTCCCGCGGTCGTCCTTCGTCGCGAGCGGATACAGCTCACGCTTCTGAATGTCCTTCACGGTGATCAGTCCCTGCAGACGCCCCTCGGCGTCAACGATGGGGAGTTTCTCGATCTTGTACTGCCCGAGCAGCAACTCCGCTTCCGCAAGCGTCGTGCCGACGCGAGCCGTGACAAGGTTCTCGCTCGTCATCAACTCGCCCGTGCGCTGGTCGGGCCTGGCTCCGAAACGCAGGTCGCGATTGGTGAGGATGCCGACGAGAACGCCGTCGGGGCTCGTGATCGGGACACCGGAGACCCGGTAGCGCGCCATCAACGCGAGAGCGTCGGCAACGAGGTCGTCCGGTCCGAGGGTCACGGGCTCGACGATCATCCCCGCCTCGCTGCGCTTGACTCTGTCCACCTCGGCCACCTGATCTTCGATCGCGAGGTTGCGATGGATGATTCCGAGCCCTCCCTGACGCGCGAGCGCTATCGCGAGCCGCGCCTCGGTGACCGTGTCCATCGCAGCCGAGACGATCGGGATCTCGAGGGAGATCGTCGGGGTCAGCCGGGTCGCGGTGGCAACGTCGTTCGGAAGGACGACCGACTCCGCGGGAACGAGCAGGACATCATCGAAGGTCAGTCCTTCCTTCCCAAACTTGCCGTCTCTGTCGAGTTGGAACTCCAAGGGTCGTACGACCCTACCAACCAGGCGCCATGTCGTCGCCGGGCCTACGAACCAGCGACCGGCTGGAGTTCGTTGACCTCGACGAGCGAGGCGAGCCGCGTGGCCTCCGCGGGGTCGAAGCGCCCCGCACCCACCCGGAGGACGGAGGCCGAGCCTGCGGCAACCGCAAGGCACAGCGACTCCTCCACCGAGGCACCCTCGCCCCGGGCCGCAAGCCAGCCGGCGAGAAGGACGTCTCCGGCGCCGAGCACCGAGACGGGCTCGAGTTGCGGCGCGCGAGCGTGATAGCGCCGTACCTGACGCTCCTCCCGGACAAGCGCAAAGCACCCGGTCTCCATGGTGATATGCACGTTCCTGGCACCCATCTCGGCAATCGTGTCGAGCGCCATGACGAAGTCGTCGTCGTCCTCGAACTCCTGTCCAACGAGTTGCTCGGCCTCGCGCTGGTTCGGAGAGACGAGCCACGGCTCCGCCTCGATTCCCCGCCGCAGCGGCTCACCCTCCGAATCGAGGACGACGCGCGCGCCGAGGCGCGTCATCTCTCGCACCGCGTCGGCGTAGAAGCTCTCGTCCACCCCGCGTGGCAACGAGCCGGCAAGAACGACCGTCGATGCCCCTTGCGAGAGGTAACGGAGCTTGTGGAGCAGAAACTCGATCTCGTCCCCCGATACCTTCGGGCCCCACTCGTTGATCTCCGTGTAGGTGCCGCCCGTCGGATCGACGACTGCGGTCGATGTGCGCGACTCGTCCCGGATGCGGACGAAATCGTTGAGGATCGACTCCTCGGTCAACTCCTCCACGATCCAGGTACCCGTGCGCCCTCCCGCAAGGCCCGTTGCGACAACCGGGACATCGAACAGCTTCAGCGCGCGGGCCACGTTGATCCCCTTGCCTCCCGCGAGCACGAGCACGTCACTGGAACGATGCCGGTGGCCGAGCTTGAAGGCCGGCACGCTGAGCGACCGGTCGAGCGCTGCATTGAGTGTAACGGTGATGATCACGTGCGGCCCTCCCTGGAAGACGATGGAGCTACGTGGCGAAGCCAATCACGTGGTGTGCGGTGCGGCGGGAATACCATTTGACCTTCCCGGCCACCCCCACAGCCGGGATCGACGTGGCGGCGACGAGGGGCGTACGGGCTATCAGCTTACCCTCCGAGTACACCTGCACCTCACCGACTCTCTGCCCTCGGGTCACGGGCAGCGCAAGCGTGGTCTGCGCCACCACGCGCTCGACGAGCGGACGGCCGACGCGGACGCTACGGACGACATTCCGAGCGGCAACGAGGGCGACCGGCGCGCGACCGTAGCCGACCTCTGCCAGGGCATAGACGTGGCCTCCGGTGACCCTTGCACGGTGATACTGCGCCAACCCCCAGGCGAGAAGAGCGGTCAACTCGGCGTCCCGCTGCAACTCGGTCGCCGCACCGAGCAGGGATGCCGTAACTCGCACTCCGTCCTGCTCCACCGCCGCGACCTGTGACCAGCCCGCCATGTCGGTGTGTCCCGTCTTTGCACCGACGAGTGGCAGGATGCCGATCAACCCGTCGGTCGAGTGCAGGAAACGGCCACCCCCGATCTCGGCTAACGGCTTGACCGACCAGGTGCGGACGAACGGAAAGCGAAGCGCGGCCGTGAGCAACGTCGTAACGTCGCGGGCGCTCGACACGTGGCCTGCCTGGTCGAGCCCGTGGGGATTCTCAAAATGGGTAGAGGTGAGTCCCAACGCTCGCGCCTTCTGGTTCATCATCGCGACAAACCGCGAGACCGAGCCGTGGCCGACGTGAAGCGCGAGCGCGTGGGCAGCGTCGTTCGCGCTCGGGACGAGCGCAGCTACGAGGAGATCACGCACCGTTATCCGCTCGCCCGGCTGCAGCAAGATCTCCGACTCCCCGATCGCGGCCACCTCCGGTGTAACCGTGACGACGTCATCGAGCCGTGCGTGCTCGAGCACGACGAGCACGGTCATCAGCTTGGTGATGCTCGCAAAGGCGCGGGCTACGTCCGGCGCGCGCGCCGCAATGATCGTGGCATCCGGGCCCGCACGCACGACGTAGGCGGGCGCCGCGACCGGCGGAGGCGCTGCGGCGGCAGAGGCGGCACACAGAGAAAGCACGGCTGTAACGACAAATGGCCCTCGACGCATCACGCGGAAATGTAGACGACAGCTACCAACCGGCGGCGGCCCAGATGTCGGCCGAGAGGCGCGCCGCCTCGGCTCCCGCTGCCGCCCTCCAGTCGTCCTCGGTGTCGCGGTAGGCGAAGATCACCGAGCGTGACGCGTTGACGAGTGCGCTCGCAGGCCCGCTCGTGAAGGCGCGCGCGACGTCTGCCGGCGTCGCTCCCTGTGCGCCGACGCCCGGAAGCAAGATGGTCTGCTGGGGCATCGAGCGGCGGGCGTCGCCGATCAGCCGCGGTACCGTTGCCCCGACGACGGCGCCAACGCTGGACATCCCCCTCTCACCGATGAGATCCGCCCCCCATCGCTCCACGAGGCCCGCCACGTGACGCCAGACGGGCTCTCCGTTCGAGAGAACTGCGTCCTGCAGGTCGCCGGCCCCGGCATTCGACGTGCGCACGAGGCAGAAGATGCCGGCACCGTAGCGGCGGCAGGCTGCGAGATACGGATCAATCGAGTCGGTGCCGAGATACGGGTTCACGGTAAGCGCGTCGGCGAGGGGGGGTTCGACACCGCGTGGTTCGAGAAACGCCGCTGCATAGGCTCGCGCCGTTGATCCTATGTCACCGCGCTTTGCATCGGCGATCACGAGGAGCCCCGCCTCGGAGGCATACCGCGAGACGGCCTCGAGTGCCAGCCAGCCGTCACCGCCGAGCGCCTCGAAAAACGCGACCTGTGGCTTCACGGCCACCACGTAGGGAGCAACGGCATCGACGATGCCCTTGCAGAACCGTTCGACCGCGCCGGCTGCTGCCGCACGTCCACGACCGGCCTCTCCGCGTAGCTCCACCGGCAAGAGGTCCACGCGAGGGTCGAGTCCGACGACGAGCTGGGTGCGCTTGCGCTCGACCGCCTCCGCGAGGCGATCCGAGAACGGCACCGTCGTCGTCTGCTCGTCTCGGGTGATCGCGCTCATGCAGCCAAGGCTACCCCGTTTGCCGCCTCGAGGATTGCTTCGCGATCGAGGCCGGTGACGCAGAGCTCGGGTGCCGGTCGTCGTAGGAAGGATGCAATCAGAAGGAGCTCGTCCGCGGCGGTGGCAGCGAGCTCTGCGGTCGGGTCGCGGCGCACGTCAGCGAGTCCGGCCTCGACCTCGAGGGAGCCCCCTCCTCCGCGCGGGATCGTCCGCCGCGAGACGACACCCACGGCAACGAAGATGCCACGCACCATGCCCGGCTCGAGCGCCGGCACGACGACGCAGACCCGCAACCCCTGCGCATGATGGATCTCGTCGATCCGCTCGATGACCTGCTCGAGTGCTGCAATCCGATCGCGGAGGCGGGCTGCATCCTCGAAGCGGAGGTCGGTGGCGAGTCGTCGGAGACGGAGGCGCAGCTCCGGCAGCACCGCCCGAGGATCGTCTCCCTCGTATCCCCCAAGCGCCTGAGCGGCAAGTCGGGCAATGCCTCTGCCACGGATCGGGCCGAGGGCCGTGGGCTCACTCACGCATGTCCAGACCGCGCCACGCCGGCGGAGGTAGACGTACCTATCGGGCCGTGTGTGGCGCGCGTTCGCAGGCGGCCGAAGCTCGCGCAGAAGCCGCAACTCGTCGAGCGCGGCCTCGAGCTCACTGCCGCAGGTCTGCCAGTCAACCGAGGCGAGCGCGCCCAGCGCGGCCTCGACCGCGGGTCTCTGCCGATCACCCGAAAAGTACGACCGGAGCCGGACGCGAAGGTCGCGGGCCCGGCCGACGTACAGCGCCTGACCGCCGGTGTCGCGGAAGATGTACGTCCCCGGAGCAGTGGGAGCCCCGGCGACGAGCGAGCGCTTCGTGTGTAGCCGCCGGGCGCGGGGGGCGGAGAGCTCCACGAGATCGGCGACGGTCTCGGCGCCGCGCTCCTGTGCAAGCCCGATGAGGGCAATCAGGATCTCTGCGGTCGCAGAGGCATCTGCGAGGGCGCGATGGCACGGTGTCACGGACGTTCCGAAGAACTCCGACAGCGGCTGCAGGCCAAATCTCGTGGTCCGGCCGCTCAGGAGCCTGCGCGCGAGCCACACCGTGTCAACGACGGGGGCAGCCACACGCCTTCCCGTGAGGCGCTCGACGGCGCGGTCGAGAAATCCCATGTCGAACCGCGCATTGTGAGCCACGAGAACCGCGTCACCGGCGAAGGAGAGGAAGCGCCGCACTGCGAGGTCCGCATCCGGAGCCCGACGTACCTCGGCGTGGCCGATCCCCGTGAGGCGCGAGATCGCAGCCGGTAGCGGCGCCCCCGGGTTGACGAGGGTCTCGAAGGTCGCACCCCGCGCAAGACCTTCAACTCTCTGCGCACCGATCTCGACGATCCGCGAGCGGGCTGGCGAAAGGCCGGTCGTCTCGAGGTCGAAGACGAGAAATGACGCCGACTCGAGCAGCGTCGTCGCCCCGGGTGCCTCTGCGAGGCCGACAGCAGCACCCCGCCAGGTCAGCCGGGCATCACCCGAGACGACCTCATCGAGCAGAGAGCGCGCGATCGCCGTCGGCGCCGACGAGAGCGCAAACAGTGACTGCGCAGCGTCCGAGGCAGCGACCGGACCACGGCTCATCTCGACGAGCTCGACCAGCCGATCAGCCGCATCGAATGACAGTTGCATCGGCCGATCATAGTCGAACGTGTGTTCGATTACCAGGGCAAAAGAGAGGGCCCGGGAGGAGTGGGCCCTCTCTGTTGCCCCCGGAGGACATGGCCGTCCTAGTTGACGGCCTTCTTGAGGACCGAGCCGGCCGAGAACTTCGGCACGGTTGCCGCCCTGATCTGAACCTTCTCCGTCGGATTCCGCGGGTTGACGCCCATGCGCGCCGCGCGATGCGTCGTGTGGAACTTGCCGAATCCGGTGAACGCCACCGTGTCACCGGCCTTGAGTGCGTCCTCGACGGTGCTGAGGAACGCCTCGACTGCTTCGCCCGCTTCGCGCTTGGACGTGCCCGTCTTGCCGGCGACTGCCTCTATGAACTCCTGCTTAGTCATTGCCACTCCTCCTGCTAGACGATCGTTGCTAGGGCCGCCGGAGACGCTACCACTCCGGCGCTTGCTACCGAACCCCTGTGGGGGTCGCGATGGCGGGCTTGCTCGGCCCGGTCATCCATACGGCTCTCTGCGAGACGCTCAGACAGAGGCATGCCCTGCCAGGAGATCGCTCGCGCGATAGAGAGAATGCAGCCGAACCCCCAACCGGGCGAGGGCATCTTGTCCGCCTTCCTCGCGATCGACGACGCACACGGCGTTGCGGACGACGAGTCCGGCTTCACGGATTGCAGACACCGATTCCGCGAGAGCGCCCCCGGACGTGACGACGTCTTCGAGGAGGCACACGACCTCCCCCTCGTTGCAAGGGCCCTCGATCCGATTGGCTGTACCGTATGCTTTCGTTGCATCTCGGATAATGATGAACGGCAGACCGGATGCCATGGACGCTGAAGCGGCCAGTGCAACCGCTCCGAGAGCCGGGCCGGCAAGTCTCACGGCGCCCGGCTCAGCCTCATGGGCCGTCGCCGCAAGCCGCTCCCCGATCGGCCGGAGCAGGTCGGGGAGCGTCTCGAACCGGTACTTGTCCAGGTACCAGGTCGAGCGCCTGCCCGACCGAAGCAGAAAGTCACCCTCGAGAAGCGCGTGTTCCACGAGAAGGCGGCCGAGGTCGTCGGTCACGGCGCCGAAGCGATCTGAACGAGCCGCTCGAGCTCCGGTGACCCGACCTCGAGCGTCACCGACGATCCGTCGGCATACCCGATCGTCGCCCGGCTCGCATCGGCCTTCCGGCGTCGCCCGAGCAGCCACCATACGGAGGCTCCGACGGCAGCGAGGGACAGGAGCTTACGCATCGCTCGCGTCCTGCCCCTTCTTCCGCGACGGCCTTGCGGAAGGCGTCGCATCGATCTGGCTCAGCATCGTCCGGAGGTCGTAGATCATCAACCCGGCGACGGAATCCGGATTCGCCGTTGCGATCGCCACACGACCGCGTTCTCTCACGAGGAAGACGGTTGCGCCGTCATATCTGACCTCGATGCGGGACACCTCGCCGGCCGGTCGAACGTCACCTGCTGCGTCAAGGAGGCCGGCAGCGACCCGCGCGAGGCGCTCTCCCTGTTCGACCGTGCCCGAACTCGCTAGCACGAAGCCAGACTCGCCCAGAATCGCCACATCCCGAACCTGGGCGGAAAGGTCGAGAAGATCGGCGAGCGCCTCGTTCGGCATCATCCCGCGCCGACGATATCAGACTCATCGAGGACAGCCGATTCGACAACCGGCGGCTTGAGTCGGCATCGCACCGCCTCCGCCACGAGGAGCCGTACGGCCAACTCGGCCTGCTCGAGCTGTTCGAAATCCGCGTCCAGATAGATCTCGACGAGCCAGCAGCGATCGTCATCCGGACAGGCCGCGGCGATGAGAGCAGTCATGCCGAAGGACTCGAGCAGTTCGCGCTCGGCGGGGTCGCTCGCCGGGTCGCCTGCCCGGACGACAAAACTACCGCCCTTCGCCATGATGCGGACGGACTGCGGATAGTCACCGCTGTAGTAGCTGTCGCCTACGATGTCGGGGGCCTTCGTCCACGTCCGACCCGCCCGGACATTGACCGTCCAGTGGGTCACGATGGAATCGCTGCCGACGAGCAGATACGAGATGGAGGCACGCGCGGCGTCGAACGAGTCGCAGATAATGGTTGCGAGCCCCTCTAGCCGCTCTACCGGCTCCGCAGCCGCCAACTCGCCGTCCAGAGCCTCGAGTGCGGCCTCGATGAATGCGTCGCTTCCGGGAGATCCCTCGACCCGAACGCGCCGCCGCAGAATGGCACCGGGGCGACGGAGCCCGCTCCACACGGCGCTTTCATCCGTATCGGCGACGCAGACTCGGTTTCGGCCGGTTCGTTTCGCGGTGTACAGGGCCCGATCCGCAGCTCGAAGGATGTCGGAAGGCTGCTTGAATCCGAGTCCAAGCGACGAGACACCGACCGAGACGGAGATGGCGGACTCTGACCGGAAGAGTTCGGCGATCAACCGCTCACCAGCGAGTCGGGCTTCTTCGGCGGTGTCGCCTGCAAGGAGCAGACAGAACTCGTCGCCCCCGATGCGGTACGCCATTTCGCTACCCGCGGTGGCTGCCTCGGCGGCCAGCGCCCTGGCAACCGCGGTGAGGGCTGCGTCTCCAGAGGCATGACCGGACACATCGTTGGTCTCCTTGAGGCGGTCGAGATCCATGAGCAGGAGGGCGACGTCGCCGCGTTGCTCATGCGCCTCTGCGACGCAGGACTCGAGGCGATCCTCGAACGCGCGACGGTTGCCAATCCCGGTGAGTGAATCTCTGTAGGCGAGGGTCTCCATCCGTGTGAAAAGCTCGGCTCGAGCTACCGCGGCGGCTATCTGCCCGGCGATCAGTTCGAGGAAGCGCACCTCTCCAGGTGCGAAAGCCGGGTGTCCATCGTCGTATGCCGCCCAGAGCTCCCCCCATGCCATCGCCCCGAGCATGATTGGCACGCCTACAGAGGAGTGCTTGCCGGCCTGGCGTAGGAACTGCACCTCGGTCTCGAATGCCTGTGGATCGTCGAGCGATGCCGTGTACGAGTGCCCTTCGATGAGAACGAGGGAAAATGCGTCGTCGTCCTCGAGCAGGTAGACCTCATCCGACGGCCTCCTGTGCTCTCCGGGTTGGAGGTCGCCGACATTGACGACGACCTGAAGCGACCGCGTGGCGGGGTCGAAGCGTGAAACGGAGAGTGTGTCGGCACCGACCGCGCGGCAGGCTTCGTCGGCGGCGGCCTCAACCATGTCCCCGACGGTGGCGGCCGTTGCCACGAGAGAGGCCACCCTGACGAGCGCAAGCAGTTTACGCTCCAGAGTGACCACATCGTCGCTGCCGTCGGAGGAGGTGAGGAGGTCTGCGAGATCCGAGCCGACGGATGCGGCACTGACACCGGCGCGAACGTACTCCAGCACGGCCACGACGACCATCGGGTCGAAATGAGCCGAGGCGCTGCGCTCCACCTCGGCGAGGGCTTCGTCGATCGTGACTGCTCGCCGGTACGGCCTGTCCGAGACGAGTGCATCGAACGCATCGCAGACAAACACGATGCGCGAGGTGAGCGGGATCTCCTCACCGGCAAGCCTGTCCGGATAGCCGTTCCCGTCCCACCGTTCGTGCTGGTGCCGTACCGCTTGGGCGACGCCGCCCAATCCGGGGACGTTGCGGATAATCTGCGCACCGATGACCGGATGCTGGCGCATGATCACCCACTCTGCATCGTCGAGCGCCCCCTGTTTTTTCAGGATCGCGTCCGAGATACCCACCTTCCCGATGTCGTGGAGCAAGGCGCACGCCTCGACCTCGGCAAGAGCCCTGCCTTCGAGCCCAAGAGCGCGCCCAACTGCAACCGCGAGATCGCGCACCGCATTCGAGTGCTCTCCCGTACCCGCGTCTCGCACACCGAGAACTGCCCCGAGAGAACGCACGAGAGCGCCGTACGCCTCGGTTGCGCGGCTCCGTTCTGCGGCGATGCGTTGGAGCGCACCGACGAGCGCCGGCTCCACGTCCAAGGCGACGTTCGCCGTCGCTAGCGCCTCACCCGGTAAAGCATCACCCTGAGGCACGTCAAGCATCTGTTTGACGATTACCACGACGACTCGTAGCCGAGGCCTCCTCCTCGGCTACGTCAACCTCGCAACAGTGGCCCGTCTGCATCAACGGCTCGGATCAGGCGTCTGCCGTCGCGGCAGGCGCACCGGACCGCGCCCGCACGATGAGCTTGCCGAGTTCCCAGAGCAGGAAAAGTGCGATGGCCGGGGCGATGACGAGGAGCCATTGGTCGCCGCCGAGTCGGGTCGTCCCGAGCAGTCGGTTCAGGACGTCGAGTTCGGTGGCAAGGAAGGTCAGCACGATCTCACCGAGGCTGATGAGGTTGATCTGCCTGCAGTCAAAGGTGGACAGCCTGAACGCCGAGTCACGGAGGCTGCGGCTCTGGAAGGTGCAGACGATACGGAAGAGCGCGAATGCGCTGAGAGCCAGCGTGACTCCCACGGTGGCGCTCTTGGTCGATGAGGTTCCGAAATGGATCAGAGCCAGCACCGTCACTGCCATGAAGCCACCCGTGAGAAGCGAGAGTACGATGACCCCGGAGTTGACAATCCCTTGCTTGCGCGGTCGGGGCAGCCGTTTCATCAGGCCCGGCGTCTCCAGGTCGAAGCCGAGGGCGATGCCCAGGGGCATGTCGATGAGGAAGTTGATCCAGAGAATCTGAACCGGGTTGAACGGCTGGCCGGCAGCGATGTTGAGCAGCGTCGCCCCCAGGAAGATCGCGATGAAGGCAACCAACGTGATGAGGATGAATCGGACGTACTTCATCAGGTTGTCGTAGAGCATGCGGCCCTGTTCGATGGCGAAGACGATCGTCGCGAAGTTGTCGTCAGACAGGATCATCCGTCCCGCGTTCTTTGCCACCTCCGTGCCCGAGCCCATCGCTATGCCGATGTCGGCGGCCTTGATCGCTGGCGCGTCGTTGACGCCGTCCCCGGTCATGGCGACGACGTGCCCCTTCTTCCGCAGCGTCTCGACGAGCAGCACCTTGTGCTCGGGTGCGACACGGCCGACGACGCCGATCCCGTCGATACGGGAGAGCTGTTCGGCTTCTGACAGGGCGGCAAAGTCGGCGCCCAGGATGGCCTCACCGGGGATTCCGAGTTTCTCTGCGATCGCAGCACCGGTGATGACATCGTCGCCGGTCACCATGCGAACCTGAATATGGGCGGCCTGGGCAGCCGCCACGGCGGCCTTCGACTCGTCGCGCGGAGGGTCGATCATGCCGACGAGGCTTGCCCCCTCGAGTCCGGTCACGTACGACAGCAGGTCACCGGCGGAGTCGAAGTCGCCGGCCGCAATGTCGCGCGTGGCTCCGGCCATCACGCGCAGTCCTTCGCCTTCCATCCGTTCGATGTGTTCCTGTGCGTCGCTCGCGACGCCCTGTGCGGCCGCAGACGACCCGCCGTTACCCGCCGACGCGGCGGACGTGCACCGGGCCATCACCGCGGGTGCGGCGCCCTTGACAAAGCAACGCACCACCTCGTTGCCGGAAGCGTCCGTGGCCGTCGCGAAGACCGCCATCAGCTTGTAGGTGGGGTCGAACGGCAGAGTGGCCAGTCGGGGGAAGCGGGCACGTGTTCCGTCCACGTCCAGGCCGGCCTTGTGTGCCAGCACGAGGAACGCACCCTCGGTGGGATCGCCCACCACCTTGCCGTCAACCAGCCTGGCGTCGCTCGCCACGACGAACGGCACGATCGAGGTGTCCAGGGATGCCGCCGATCCTGCGGTGTGCTTGATCACTCCGGCCAACTCGTAGCCCGTGCCGGACACCGTGTACCGGTCGGCTGCGTCCACGATCTCGACGGCGGTCATCTGATTCATCGTCAGCGTGCCGGTCTTGTCGGAGTTGATCGCCGATGTAGACCCGAGCGTCTCGACTGCCGACAGGTTCTTGACGATGGCATTGTGCTTGGCCAACCCGACGGCGCCCATCGAGAGGATCACCTGCACGACGGTGGGCAAGGCCTCGGGGATGGCCGCGATGGCCAGTGCGATCGAGGTGATAAACAGGGCGTTGGCCGAGACACCACGGGACAGGCCCAGGGCGAACATCACGATCATCGTCCCCAGGGCGGCCACGGCGATCCACTGCGTCATCCGGGTCAACTGCAGGGAGAGCGGCGTCTGCTCCGATGTGGTCGCTTTCAGAAGCCCGGAAATGCGACCTACCTGGGTGTCGGCGCCGGTGCCGGTCACGATCATGACGCCGCTGCCGTGGGTCACCGGAGTGTTCATGAAGGCCATGTTCGACTGGTCTCCCGCGGCCAGTTCCTGATCCGCGAGGACGTCGGCGCTCTTGCCGGCGGGAGTGCTCTCCCCGGTCAACGCGGACTCGTCGATCTGCAGAGAGTTGGCCTCGATGATGCGACCGTCCGCGGGCACCTGGTCGCCTGCGGACAGCAGGATCACATCGCCGGCGACGAGTTGGTCGGCGGGCGTGGCCGCCTCACTGCCGTCGCGACGCACCCGGGCGGATGTCTTCATCATCGACTTCAGCGCATTCATGGCGCTCTCCGCCTTGCCCTCTTCTCGCAGGCCGATGACCGCGTTCAGCACGGTCAGCACGACCAGCAGGATTGCGGTGCCCCACTCGCGGATCAGCAGAGACACGACTCCGGCGCCAACCAGGATCGCTTGCATGAAGGTGCGGTACTGGTCGAGGAACCGGATCAACCCGGACTTTGGCTTCTCCTCGGGCAGAGCATTCGGCCCGTTCTTCGCGAGCAACTCGGCGGCGCGAGCCGCGCTCAATCCCTCGTCGGGCTGCACCGCGAGTTTCGTAGCGACCTCGTCAGCAGACAGCGCATACCACCTCGTCGCAGTCTCCGCCTCGCGTACCGGGGAAGTTGAAGTCATCTCTCTGCCGCCTCTCTCTTTCTGTCCTATGAAACCGCTCGTGCCCTCGCACCTCCAAGGACAAAACCTACAACCCGGGGTCGTCCCCGTTGGATCCGCCGTGCTTCTTCGCCTCCGCCTTCGCTGCCTCGGCGGCCAGGCTCGCCGCAAAAGGATCCGGCTCGGCGCCTGCGGGAGCCTCTGCCTCCAGCAGAACTCTGGTCTCGGCAAGCTCCTTCAGCTTCGCGGCGTCCACCTTCGGGTACTGCGGGTCGATATCCATCAGCGTATGGGCCAACACCCCCGAGATGCAGATGCGTGCAAACCACTTGTGGTCGGCCGGAATCACGTACCACGGCGCCCACGGCGTGCTCGTGTTGGACAGCATCTCGGAGAACGCCTTCTGGTAGTCGTCCCAGTAAGCACGCTCCTTCGCGTCGTTCGCGGAGAACTTCCAGTTCTTGTCGGGCAGGTCTACCCGCTTGAGGAATCGGATCCGTTGCTGCTCCCTGGAGAGGTTCAGGAACAGCTTGACCACCTTGAACCCGTTGTCGGAGAGGTAGTGCTCCCAGTCGTTGATCTCCTGGTAGCGGCGCTCCCAGACACCCTTACCTTTCGCTGCCGCCGGGAGGTTCTGGCGGTCGAGGATCTCCGGGTGTACGCGCACCACGAGAACCTCCTCGTAGTGCGACCGGTTGAAGATCCCGATCTCGCCTCGGCCGGGGAGCCGCTGGGCGTAACGCCACAGGTAGTCGTGATTCAACTCCTCTGCAGAAGGAACCTTGAATCCGCTCACGTGCACCCCTTGCGGGTTGATCCCGCTCAGCACGTGCCGGATCGCGCCGTCCTTGCCACCGGCGTCGAGAGCCTGCAGACACACGAGCATGCCCCAGGTGTCCTGAGCGGCGAGCCGAGCCTGGTATTCGACCAGCAGTTCGACACCTCCCTGGAGGAGCTCCTCGCCGTCCTTCTTGTTCAGGAAGCCCGCCTTGTAAGCGGGGTCGAAATCCTTTGCAAGCGTGACCTTCGTTCCGGGCTCCACCCGCAGCGGCGCAATGAGCTTCGCGATGCGCCTGGCACGATTCTCGGCCATGACTTCGATCCCTCCCCGTTGGACGAACACGCGTCTAGACCGACAGTATGACGGTTGAATGAGCGACGTGCACGGGTCTCTCGTACGACCGTGCCGCGACTCGGGCCATTGCGTGGAGAGTTCCCGGGCTATCCGGCGCTGCTGCAGGCCGCGGGTGTTGCGCTGCCTACCACGCTGTCAGGCCCCACCCACACGGGCAAGGCCCGACACACAGCCGCACTCCCACCCACAGACAACAGCAACCACAACAGGCGAGCACCGCCACAGCCCAAAGGCAGGCAGCCACGGGCACGCAGAGGCAGAAAAGCAAGCCTCTAGCGCAACCGCCAGGCAAGCGCGGCCGCGGCTCTTGCACGGTGCGAATGTCTCGTCTTCCAGGCGTCCCCGAGGTCTGCAACGGTCTGCCGCTCTCCGTCCGGCACGAAGACGGGGTCATACCCGAACCCCTCGTCGCCGCTACGCGACGTCGTGATCGTGCCGCAGAGGATGCCCTCGACAACTATCTTGCGGCAGGCCGGGCCGATCGCGACGATCGCGCAGACATAACGTGCAGAGCGATCGGCAACCCCTCCGAGCTCGTAAAGCAGGCGCTCGACACCGTCATCGGCCCAGCGGGCCGATGCCAGCCCGGGCCTGCCCCCGAGGGCGGTGGCCTCGATGCCGGAGTCCTCGCCGATGACCCAGACATCGTCCTGCGACGATGCGCGACCGTGCTCGGCCTTGCCCCGCGCGTTCTCGGCGTACGTGACTCCGGTCTCCGGAGGGAACGGCGGCGTACCCACGAGCTCGATCTCCCAACCCGGCAGCGCCCAACGCAATTCCGTCAGCTTGTGCCGATTCCCGGACGCGAGACCTGCTCTCAACCCGGATCCAGGCTCAACGGCGAGGCGCATCGGCCGCAATGCGCTGGGCGGCGGCGAGCTGTTCGATACCACCGGCGGCGAGGTCGAGCAGTTCATCGAGCTCGACGCGCGTAAACGGGTGTCGCTCGGCCGTCGCCTGCACCTCGACAAGGCGGCCGTCAGCGGTCATCACGACGTTCATATCCGTATCGGCCTGCGAGTCCTCCGGGTAATCGAGATCCAGCACCGCACCACCCTCCACGACACCGACCGAGACGGCTGCGACCGAGGCGGGAAGCGCCTTCGACAGGCCCATCCGGTCGAGGGCACGGTAGGCGGCCACGTAGGCACCCGTGATCGCCGCGCACCGCGTGCCACCGTCTGCCTGCAACACATCGCAGTCGAGCCAGAGCGTGCGCTCACCGAGTGCCTCGAAGTCGCAGACGGCTCGCAGGGCACGACCGATCAGACGCTGGATCTCGACCGTCCGCCCGTCGGGACGCCCGCGCGTCACCCCCCGCTGGGTGCGGTCTCCCGTCGAGGCGGGGAGCATCGAATACTCGGCGGTCATCCAGCCGCGCCCCTTGCCGCGAAGCCAGCGTGGGATGTCGTCCTCGACCGTCGCGGTGCAGAGCACACGCGTCTTGCCCTGCGACCAGAGCACGGAGCCGTGCGGCTGCTCGAGGAAGTCGGGCAAGACGTCGAGCGCACGAAGCTCGTCGGGCCGGCGGCCGTCGTGCCTCATGCTGCCACGGCCTCCAGATCAGCGACCCTCACCTGCTCGACAGCTGCAATCGGTACCTGCAGGAAGCGGCTTCCCATCGCGAGGAACGATGCAGGATCACCGGTAGTCAGGAATCGACAGATCCCTTCCCGCGCAGCGTCGTTCTCGATCGCCTTCCGGGCCAGGGTCTCCGACACCTCGAGCGCCGTCTCGTCTGCAGAGAAAATCAGCGTCACCTCACGGCCGAAGACGCGCTGCAGAATCGGGCGGATCAACGGGTAATGCGTACAGCCGAGAACGACGGTGTCCACTCCGGCCTGCTTCAACGGGCCCGCAACCTTGCGAACGGCCTCCACGGTCGCCTCGCCGAACGGGTCGTCGCTCTCGATCAGGGGTACGAGCTCCGGGCAGGCGACGGGCACGACGGTGACGCCGGCGTCGAGCGAGTGAATCAGCGCCTCGTACCGACCGCTCGCGACGGTGGCCTCTGTCGCGAGCAGGCCGACGCGACGGTTGCGGGTCGCGCGCACTGCCGCGTGGGCTTCCGGTTGGATCACGCCGATCACCGGAACCGAGAGGGCGAGCTGAAGCTCGGGGAGTGCCGCGGCGGTTGCCGAGTTGCAGGCCGCGACGACGAGCTTGACGCCCTGCCCCTCGAGGAAACGGCCTATCTCACCGGCAAAGCGACGGATCTCGGCCAGCGGCCGTGGCCCGTACGGCAGGCGAGCTCCGTCACCGAGGTAGACAAAATCCTCGTGCGGCAACGTTACGAGACATTCGTGCAAAACCGTGAGCCCTCCGACACCGGAGTCGAACACGCCGATGGGACGGGCATCCACGCGAAGCAGTGTAGACGGCGCTGCAGTCGGAGCGGCTCACTGCGTCCCCCTCCTGACCGGGGAGCTGTCCTCCTGGCAGGAGCGGCAACGGCCTTTTGCAAGACACGCTTCCCCGGGGGTGCTCACCTGTGCGAACATAGGCGCTTGATGGAAAATGTATCCGGTGAAGCAGGGGCCGCTGTCGATGCAGCTGCCGTGGCACGGGTTGCGGGCGGTGACGCCGTCGCCCTCCGCGAGTTGTACGACCGCTACGGCAAGGTCATATACTCGTTCGCGTACCGACTGACGCACGACGCAACGCTCTCCGAGGAGTGCGTGCAGGACGTCTTCGTGGCCCTCTGGCGCCGTGCCGCAGACTTCGACCCGACCCGTGCGAGGCTCACGACATGGCTCTTCGTCGTCGCCCGCAATCGTGCAATCGAGCTCGGCCGCCAGAAGGCCCGCCGGCCCGAGCTCCGCGAAGCCCTCGAGCCGGTCGGATCAGAGCCCGACCCCGCAGAACTGGTTGCCGTCGCGGACGAGTCCCAGAGGATGGCCGAGGCGATGGCGGAGCTCCCCGAGGAGCAACTCGTCGTTCTCCGTCTGTCCTATTTCGACGGACTTTCGCACTCCGAGATCGCCGAAGTGATCGGAATCCCGCTGGGGACCGTAAAAGGAAGGATGAGACTTGCGCTCGAACGGCTACGGAGCCTCTCCGACACCTACGATCTGCGGGCGGGATGATGATCGACGAGAGCGAGGAGAGTCGGTTCGAGACCGACCGAGTGACGCTCGACAACATCGCGCGGTCGCTTCCTCGCGTGACACCCCCCGACGACATGTTCGATCGGATCCTGGCCGAGATTCGACCCGAGGCGACCGTCGTGCCGTTCCGACCGAGAGCTCACCGTCGTGTCGTACTCCCCGTCGTCGGCGTCGTCGCTGCCGTCGCTGCCGTCGTACTGCTTGCCGTTGTCGCCCTGGACGGTGGTGGCCTCGGCACACCGGACGCGCGGGCGGCAATCTCGAGCAAGAGCAATCCGGCCCTGACGGGCGAAGCCGCGCTCTACGGAGCAGCCGCCGACGGGGGAACCGTACGCATCTCCCTCGAAGACGTGCCTCCGGCACCAAGCGGGCACCATTACGAGGTCTGGGTGCTCCGTCGCGATGCGGGTAGCGCGATGGAGTCGGTCGGGAGCTTCACACCCACCTCGAGCGACGCGACATTCGATCTACCGCTTCCGGGGCCCGGCGACTACGCCGCGGTTGACGTCTCTGTCGAGGAGAACGGTGGCCCTCCGGCCCACAGCGACACGAGCCTCGCGAGCGGCACGTTCAGCTAGCCGACGACCCGCGCGCCCCTGGCTCGCCCTCTGCTTCACAACATCCTGCCGCACGAGGTTCCCCGGCCGCTTGTGGACTGGCAGATATAGTCTTTTTGAGGTATAGTTCTTCAACAGTATGTCAGAAATATACTGGGACGACGTGATCGCGGCAGGCGTGCGGCTCCAACAGCTGCTTCCCGACGCTGTGCTGGTCGGCGGAACGGCCGCTGCGACGCATGCTTCCCACCGCATCTCACTCGATGACGACCACATCCTGACGGATCTACGCGAGCGGTTCGACGACGTCCTCGCTCATCTCGAAGAGTCAGAAGGCTGGGTCACGGCGCGCGTCCGGCGGCCCGTGCTCATTCTCGGAAGCCTCGACGGCGTCGAGACGGGTATCCGCCAGCTGATCCGCCGGCTGCCCCTCGAGGTCGAGGAGATCGAAACGCCCGCCGGACCACTTCGCGTCCCGACGCTCGAGGAGATGCTCCGCATCAAGGCGTGGCTCGTACTCCGCCGCAACGCGACGCGCGACTACCTCGACGTGGTTGCGCTCACCGATCGGCTCGGGGTGGACGCTGCTGCGCGCGTTGCTCTCGGACTCGACGCCTTCTACGAGGATCAGCGGGGCGAAGGCGGCGAACGGGTCGCGACGCAACTCACCAAGCAACTCGCGGAGCCACTGCCGTACGACCGGGCCGAGGTAGACCTCGGGGTCTACCGGCAACTTGCGAAACGGTGGCGCGACTGGCACGCAGTCGAGAGCGCGTGTCAGTCCCTTGCCCACCGCATGCTCGACCAGATCGCAGCGGGGGCTACGTGATGCGACACCGCCATCTCGACATTCCGCCTGCGACACCCGTCGATCAACTCGGGCTCGAAGCGCTCGACGACCTGCTCGACCGTGGGAACCTGACTGACTGGAAACCCGTACTCGACGCCGTGGCCCGCGACCCGTGGGGCTCTCTCGCCGAGCGAGTCTTGCACCTCGTCGGCAACCACCCGATGCAAGGCACCTCTGTGCTCTGGCGCTCGTGGATCGAGAACCGCCGCGCGACGAAAGAGCGTTGCCACGTCGGCGAAGCACTCGGCACGTTGCGGCGCACCCGCGGCCTGACCCAGCAAGAGGTAGCGACCCGACTCGACATGACCCAGCCCGAGATATCGAAGCTCGAGCGACGGCGGGACGTCCGTGTCTCGACGCTCAGCGCGTACGTCGGAGCACTCGGCGGACGACTTGTTGTATCTGCCAGGCTCGCGGACGGAGACGTCCTGATCCTGTAGATGAGTGATTCCGCCGTACGGACGGACGTCGATCGTCCCCTCGCGCGCGACGACTCCGAAGTGGCGTGTGTCGAGGGTGAGAACGCGACCGCTGTTTCGCTCGGCGCACGCGATCACAGCAGAGTCCGTGTAGCCAAGCTGCAGGCTCTCGTACCGCGCCGCCAGGGCGCGGATTCGCGGCAGATCGTCGTCGCCGCAGTCGAGCGAGTAGGCGCCGGACTCGAGGTCGGCGAGCAGTGCGTCCATCACTCGGAACCCGAGCCGGCTCTCGACGAGGTAGGCGACCTCGGCCATGATTCCGGTCGGAACGAGGTAAGGCCCTGCATCCGCGCGCAACTCTGCGAGGACGACAGCGTGATCCGGGTCCTGCTGGTTGAGGAGGGCGTAGAGCGCCGAGGAGTCGAGCGTGATCACGCCCGGTGCGCCCCCCACGTCTTGAGCAGCCAGTCCTCGCTGTCGCGCCCGGCGAGGGCTCCGTCGGCTGCGATCCCGATCGATGCCGGCTGCGGGCGCCCCTGGGCACGGCTGCTGCTCTATGTTCCGTCCATGCCTGCGACGGTGCGCCTCGGAACGTGCAGCTGGGCCGACGAAGGCCTACTGAAGGCGTGGTACCCGCGCGGGGTCTCGGGCGCGGCGGCCCGGCTGCGCTACTACGCCGAGCGCTTCGACGTCGTCGAGGTCGATTCTCCGTACTACGCGCTCCCCGACCCGGACGTGACGCGCCGGTGGGCCGAGCGCACGCCAGACCACTTCACCTTCCACGTCAAGGCGAGCGCGGCGATGACGTTCCACGACGGTGAGCCAACCGACGCATCGTTCGCATCATTCCGTGGAGCGCTAGAGCCTTTGGAACTCTCGGGGAAGCTTCGCGGCGTGTTGCTTCAGTACCACCCACGCTTCGTCAAGTCGAGAGAGGCGAAGGACGAGCTTGCGCGTGCGAGGGGACGACTCGAACCTCTTGTACCTCTCGTCGAGTTCCGCCACCGTTCCTGGATGGAGCCGGACGAACGCTCCGACACGCTCGGCTTCCTCGAGGAGAACGGCCTCGCCTACGTCTCGGTCGATGCCCCGCTGACCCGCGCCACGAACGTCGCACCGCGCGTCGCTGCTGCGACCCACGCCGTCTCGGTGATTCGCTTCCACGGCCGTAACGCGCAGACGTGGAACATCCGCGGCGGCAGCGCCGCCGACCGGTTCGACTGGATGTACTCCGGCGAGGAGCTCGCCGAGTGGGTCGCACCGACGCGCCGCCTCGCCGAGCAGGCCGACGAGGTGTATGCGCTCTTCAACAACAATCGCGACGACTTCGCACCGCGGAGCGCCACGATCTTCCGGGGGCTGCTCGACGAAGCGGCGGTGGCGGCGACGGGCGGGGCCGACCTGCCACCGGTCGAGATGACGCTTTTCTGAGACTGGATCCAGGACGAGTCGTGGCCTGATGCGGGTACGCTCCTACCATGCGCATTCTCTCGATCGTCCACGATTCGACCTTCTCGGGTAGCGGCGGGACGTTCGAGGATCTCGTCGAGCAGCGCGGCGACCGGCTCGAACGCTGGGTCACGGTCAACGACGGCGCCGGGCCAGAGGCACCGGAGCGGTATGACGCGATCATGATCTTCGGCGGCGTGATGCACCCCGACGAGGACGCCGCGCACCCCTGGATGATCGACGAGTCGGCGTTCATCCGCGAAGCGATCGACCGTGAAGTGCCGCTTCTCGGCGTCTGCCTCGGGGCGCAGTTGATCGCGCGCGCAGTCGGAGCCCCTGTCGGCCGGGCCGCAACCGCCGAAATCGGCTGGAGCGCCGTTCATCTCACAGATCACGGTCTCCTCGATCCCGTGGTCGGCGTCCTCCCGGAGCACGTCACAGCCTTCGAGTGGCACTACTACGCGTTCGGGCTTCCCACGGATGCGGTGCTCCTCGCGGAGAACGACGCCGCCTGCCAGGCCTACCGGATCGGGGAGCGCACGTGGGGTGTCCAGTTCCACCCGGAGGCCACCCGGCAGATGCTCGACCACTGGTTTGTCGAAGGAGCAGCCGAGCTGCCGCATCCCGAGACGATCGGAGACGAGACCGACGCACACCTCGGTGACTGGAACGAGCACGGCCTCCGGCTGTGCAACGCTTTTCTCGACTACGCGGCGGGCCGACGGCCGTCCTCGACGGCCTAGCCGACCTCGAACGGGAGCGCCGCGTCGGCCGCCCACTCGTGCCACGAGCCGACATAGTTCCGCGCCACGTATCCGGCCGTACCGAGTGCGTGCACGGCCATGGCCGAGCGGCCGCCGGAGTGGCAGTACGCGATCACCTCCACGCCCTCGGGCGCACGAACGAGCAAGCGGATCTCGTCGGGCCCGTTGGCAGCCAGGATGTCCTCGACGGCGAGGTGGCGCGCGCCCGGAATGTGCCCCTGCCGGAGGTCGCACGGGTAGCCCGTCGTACCCTCGAACTCGCCGCGTGTCCGCACGTCGAGCAGCGTGAGCCCGTCCTCGTCGAGGCGGGCAGCCAGCTCGTCGCGGGAGACGTCGGTCACGGGACAGCCACGGTAGCCGCTTCGCGGACGGTGACGGTGCCAGCCGACGTCACCTCGGTCATCCCGTCGGGAGGGTCATCGATCGAACCTCACCGCCTGATCGTCTGCCGGAGCATCGACCCAGCCGTGTTCGGCCCCCGTGAGCCCGAGGGCAGCGACGAGTCCTGCGAGCAACTCGCGGGCCGGAGGCAGGTCGGACGGGACGCGCGCCACCGGAGAAGCTGCTCGTACCGCCGTCTGCGACGCCCCCGTATATCGCTCGACGACAACGGGGTTGGCGTTGAGCGCCACGACCTCGCCGGGCGGGAGAGGCCCGCGGAACTCGGGGACGGAGGCGTACTCGTCAACGATCCGTCCGCGGTCGAGCAGCACCATGCGTACGAGAGCCTGCTGCTCGACGCCGACGGCGACGACCACGAGACCTGTCCTCGCCGAAATCTCCGTTGCGAGACGTTTCAGCATCGCAGGGTCGCGGTCGCAGAGATCGTCGTAGACCGTGACGTACCCGGCACGGGGCGAGGTGATGATCGACCCCGTCGAACGTCCGGGAAGCCGCGGCACAAACATCTCGACCGCCTTCACGATCACGTCCATGTCATCCGTCTGCACGTGAATCGATCCGAATGACGGCGACTCGACATCGGCTCCGAGCCGCTCGAGCAGTGCCGCAACCGGGGCCGCGAGAACGAGAACCTCGTGACGAAAACCCCAGGCCCCGTAGACGGCCCGAGCAGCGGAATTGGATGCCATCACCTCGAGGTCGATCGTCTCTACGCCGTCCCTGGCGAGGCGGGTTGCGACCGCCCGGACGAGCGCCTCGGCGACGCCCCCGCGACGTTCGGACGGCAGCACGTAGAGATCCGTGATGCGCCCGACGCGTTCGCTCCGACGGCGGGCGAGCACCATCCCGACTGCAGCACCGTTCCGCTCCGCGACCCACCCGAGGCCGGACTCCACGGCTTCGCGGATCTCGGCCAGCTCCGTTGCGAGATCGGCTTCCTCGTGAGGCGGTAGCGGCACCTCCGCCTCGAACGCCTGCCAGAAAGCCTCGATCGTGGCGAGGTCTGCCGGTGTTGCGCCGCGTATGGTCATCCCTGCATCCTCGCATCCGCGAGCAACATCTGGCAGCTGATGGTGCGCCACGCCCCAAATAGCTCTCCCACTTCCCGTACCTCCATCTCGTCGAGATCTCCGCCTACACCGTAGAAGAACGAGGCTGCCTTGCGTCTGCCGAGGTCGCGAGCAGGTACCCGGCGCCGAGCACAGGGGTCATGCGGAAGGCCTCGCGTCGAGTGCGGCCCGAACGTCGTTCAGATCGTCGTAGCGCTCGTAGGCTGCACCTCGCTGGTCGAGCCAGCGGGCGAGGCCATCACGCGCAAAGACGCGGCCGGCGACAAGCGACACGCACCTGTCGGAGAAACCATCGCCGACATAGATGAAGGAGTCACCTCCCGCGAGCGCCACGCGCTTACACGGCTCCCCGCAGACCGCACACGCCTCACGCTCGAGAAACACGGATCGCCACCCCGACGGATCGGGTTCGAGACTGTTGGCGACGACATCCACCGTAATGCGCTCCCGCTCGAGGACGGGCAAGATCAGGTCACGAAAGCCGGCAGAGACAATGAGCGGGGCATGCTCGGCAGCGAGAGCTGCAAAACCGGGGCGGACGGTTACCACATCGAGCAGCCAGTCGAGCACCTCGGCGAAGGGCGCAGTGATCGTCGCCATCTCGACCTCGATCACCTCGTTGAGCGTCAGTTCTCGCCCGATCCGGGCCTCCATCGCATGAAAGACCCCGGGGTCGCCGAACCGCTCGATCACCATGTGCAGGGTGTCACGCTCGGTCACCGTCCCGTCCCAGTCGAGGATGAGCCTCATGGGACGAGCGGGCAGTCGAGAGCGCCAACGCCCTCCACCTCGAACCGAACCCCCTCGCTGACACCAGTGAGGACACCGACCGGCGGGCCCGCGATCACGTCGCCGGGTCTGAGGACGGTTCGCCTGGCAGCGAGAGCTATCGCCCCGGGCCACGAAAAGGGATCCTCGCCCACCTCCCCGGTGTGGCCGTCACCGGTGAGCCGGCAGGCGACCGAGCCGGGCTCCAGTTCGTCCGGGGTGACCACACCCGGCCCGAGCACTATCCCGAAGTCGGACTGCTTCTCGGTCGGTTGCTCCCCCGGATCCTGCCACTCCACGAGCCCCGCGTAGCCGCCGACCTCTCCGCCGGCACCGATCACGGCGGCTACCCGCGCACGGGCGGTGAGAGACCGGCCCTCGACCGCGACGTTCGTGCCGACGACCGCGGTCGGGTTCGCGAACCGAAACGAGTCCGAAGACGAGAAGACGCGCACCGTCGGTGGGAACTGCACGGGAACGAGCAGCGTCACGTCGGCCAGCGGATACTCCGCATGCTCGCGCGCGCCGCTCCCACCGAGGAAAAAAGCCTGCAGGGTCTGGGCTGCCAGATGCAGGACGCGGTCACCGTCGAGACGGCCGACCCAGCCGCGCTCTATCGGATTGTCGTTCGGGTGGAACATGCAGAGGCGCATCGCCCCGTATTCAACCTGTTCGGGATTGGCCCGGGCTCAGGGCTCGGTGTGGACGACCACGGCCGCGACGCCGGGCACGGCAGACAGGACCTGCTGCTCGACGCTCGAGGCCGTCGCATGGGCCACCGCCAGGCTTGCGGCCGGGTCGAGCACGAGCGTCAGGAAGACGATGATCCCGTCGTCTGTCTGGAGGAAGCGGGTCGCCCGCGGCGGCACGCCCGTTGCCGCGCGAACGAGGCGATCGATCTCGGCGGGGTCGTCGTCCGACTCGCGGCCTGCCGCAGGCTCGAGCAGTGGCTCCAGGTGGCTCTGGACATCGATCACCTCGGGCACGCCCTCGATAATCGCGCGCTCCACCTCCTCGGCGATCGCGTGCGCCTCGTCGAGGGGAAGCTCGCCGGGCAGCTTCAGGTGCAGAGACACGTCGGCGCCGTCCGGCAACTCGATCACCGACAGGTTGTGGATCTCACGGACCCGTGACACCGACATAGCCGCCTCCCGCACCCGTTCCCGGAGCGCCGCCTCGTCACCCGCAGGCTCGACGTGCACGACCACGTCACTGCCCGGGAGTGCCGCCTGGACGGCCTCCTCGACGCGATCGGCAACCGCGTGGCCCTGGCTGACGGCGGCTCCCGGAGAGACGCCGATGACGACGTCGGCGAACGTGCGCCCGGCCGCCTCGCGGAGCCGGAGTCGCCGTACCTCGACGGGAGGATCGAGCGTCGCGATCGCAGTCCACGCTGCGCGGACGGTGCTGTCGGGCGCCCTGTCCATCAGCACGTCCACGTTGCGGCGGATCAGGCGCGCGGCAGCGACGACGACGAGGAGCGCTACGAACAGCGCCGCGATCGAGTCGCCCGCCTGCCAGCCCGCCCGAACGGCAAGGAGGCCACCGAGAACGGCCACGGTGCCGGCGAGGTCGCTCCCGAAGTGGAGCGCGTTCGAGGCAAGAGCCGCGCTCTCGTACTGCCGCGCCGCTCGTACCGAGACGAACGTCCGCGAGATGTCGATGACGATCACGACTCCGACCGCCGCGAAGACCCACCACGCGGTCGTCGTCTCGATCTCGATCCAGCCGGCGAGTCGCGCTCCGGCCAGTGCACCCACTGCGACGCTGACGAGGAGAAGGACGAACGCCTCACCGAGGGCGGCAAGATGCTCCGCCTTTCCGTGCCCGTACGGGTGCGAGCGATCGGCAGGCCTGCCGGCGACGCCGATCGCAAAGAACGTGAGGAGCGCAGCGACCAGGTCGGTGCCGGAGTGCAGGGCCTCCGAGACGAGACCGAGGCTGCCGCTCGCAAGGCCCGTCGCAAGCTTGACTCCCATCAGCGCCGTCGCGGCGCCGACCGAGACGAGTGCAATACGTCGCTGCGGGCTCATCCCGGCAGCGTACTTCGCTCCCCCCATCGCAGGGCGCTCAGTCTCCCGGGGCGAGAGGCGACCGTCGTCGCGCGGCGAGAATGCCGACCCCGATCAACACGCCACCCACGAGCTGGACGGCATCAATCGTCTCACCGAGCAAGACCACTGCAAACAGGGCGGCAACGAACGGCTGCAGGTTGGTTGCGAGCATCGCGCGCGACGGGCCGATGCGATCGAGAGAGTTGAACCACAGAATGTTCGTGATCACGAGAGGGCCGAACGTTGCAAAGAGGATGAGCGCCCATACCTCCCAGCCGAGCTGCCAGTCCTGCGACCGGGTCTGCGGCAGGCCGACGACGGCCATCCCGACCCAGGCGAGCGGAAGAACGACCGCGCTGATCCGCGACGGCGAGTACCGCCGCATCAGAGGAGTGATCAGGATCGAGTACAGGACCCACGTCGCCGCCGTGAGGATGCAGAGCAAGACCCCAGTGGTGTCGGCTCTCATTTTGCCGCTCTCGCCGAGTGCGACGAGCCCAACACCGGCGGTGGAAAGAGCCGCACCGAGCCAGAACCGTCGCGGCAGCATCTCGGTGCCAAACACGAGGCCGATCACGGCTGCGAAGATCGGGGTGGCGCCGAGGATCAGCCCGACCGTGGATGCCGAGGTGGTTTCGAGTGCGTAGACGAAGCCGATCTGGTTGATCCACAGTGCGCCTGCCGCGGCCGCCACGAAGACAAGGTCACAACGCGCGATGCGCAACGACCGCTCCGCGACGACGGCGATGCCCACGAAGACGACCGCCGCGATGCCGTAGCGCACGGCCGACAGAACGAGCGGCTGGACGCCGTGCAGGAGGATGTACCGGCTGACCGTCAGATTGAGCGCCCACAGCCCGATCGTCACGAGCAGCATCACCTCGGTTGACGTCGGTCGCCGCATCTCACAGAACGTAGTCGTTAGGCTTGCAGCGTGAAGACACAGACGACCTTCGACGACATCGAGGCCCTCGTCGGGCCGGCTACCCCCCACTTCGCGTTCCAGATCAGGGCGCGGGTGCGCGAGCTGATCGCCGGCCTGCCGGCCGACGATCCCGTGCGACGTTTCGGAGAGGCTCAGATCGGCCTGCTCGACGACCTCGGCTATGCCTCCTCGAAAGCCGCCGACGACGCGCCAGAGGAGCCACGGACCCGCATCGGCTGGGACGAGATCCCGTCGTCGGCGCCGGTCAGCCGGCCCCTCCCACGCGCCGGCTGATGGGCCGGTCAGTCCTCGTCACCGGTGGTTCGCGCGGGATAGGCAAGGCGATCGCGCTTCGACTCGCCCGCGACGGCGCCACGAAGGTGGCAATCGGCTACATGCGCTCGGACGCGGCAGCCGAGGAGACTGCAGCCGATCTCCGTGCGCTCGGCGCCGAGCCGGTGCTCGTGCGCGGCAACGTCACCTCGAGTCGCGTCCTCGAGCAGGTCGCGAAGCTCGGGCCTCTCGACGTCTTCATCCACAACGCCGCGACAGGCGTGGCCCGCCCCGCGCTCGAGACCGACGACAAGCACTGGGACTGGACGATGAACGCAAACGCGCGCGCGTTCCTCGCGCTGACTCGTGTGATTGCCCCGGCGATGCCACGAGGGTCCTCTATCGTGGCGCTCTCGAGTCTCGGCTCGGTCCGTGTGCTCGACAACTACGCGCTCGTCGGCACCTCGAAGGCCGCGCTCGAGTCGCTCGTTCGCTACCTCGCAGTGGAGCTCGGGCCGGCGGGAATCCAGGTCAACGCCGTCTCGGGCGGCGTCGTGGACACGGGGGCCCTCGACCACTTCCCCAACCGCGAGGAGATGTTCGAGATGGGCTCACGCAACGCAGCCGGACGCATGGTCACCCCCGACGACATGGCTGCAGCCGTCGCGTTCCTCTGCTCACCCGACTCGGAGATGGTGCGCGGCCAGACGCTGATCGTGGACGGCGGCTTCAGCCTACGCACCTGACGACGCCGCCGGAGAGCCGCGCGTCTACGACTCGCGCATGAATCCCTGGCGTGCGGCGCTGACGAGCGCCACCGCTTCGGGGAAGAGAACGCGCATCGCGTCCCGCAGCGCACCCGCCTGCTCTGCGGGCGTACCTGTCGGCTGAACCTGCTTCAGCGCCGCCGCGGTGAGCTCGACCGCGGTGCTCAGGGTGAGCGTCGCGAACTGCTCGCGCTGGGCCTCCTTGACGCTCTCCGACTGCGTCTCGGCGAAGTCGCGCAAGCCCCTGAGGATCTCCTCCGGGTCCCCGCCGAACGGAAAGAAGCCACCGCCTTCCATGCACGGAGCCTACCGGAGCCGGAGACCTATCGTGACAAAGCGTCACGAGGTGAGCGGCACGCGGTAGGCCTCGACGACCTCCTGCAGAAGCTCGTCGAGGGTTCCGTGGGCTCCCTTCAGGGCCGCGGTGAACGGAGACGGTGCGGCTGGGTCGAGAGCCAGTTCGAGCCGCCTCGTGGCCGCGCCGATCTCGTCGAGGCGGGCAGGGGAGGCGCGTTGCGGCGGTGTCCCGATCGTCTGCTGGAGCGCCCGCACCGCGTCCTCGGCCTCGTCGATCCCCTCGGGATTCTCGGTCAGGCGAAGAGCGACGAGTTGCGACAGCAGCTCGTCGAGGTCGCCGCCGGCCGCCGACTCCTCGGCGATCTCGCAGAGCGCGGCGACCGACACCGCGTCCTTGATGTCGCGGCGGTCGCTGACCGCGGCCCCCTCTTCGTCGAGCACGAGCCACGTGCGGGCACCGTCGGGTGTCTCGAAGGCACAGAGATACGACCGGACGCCCGGTGTCGGCTCGGTCGGGAGCACCGCACTGACGGCTCCGTCTGACGGCGCGAACTGCCCTGCGAGACCGGCGATGCGCTCGAGGTCGGCGAGCAGCTCCACCACCCAAGGATAGAGATCCGTGGCAGGGTAGGGCGATGTCCGATCGTCGCGACCACGCCCGCGCGCTCTTTGCACCTCTCGGCCCCACCTACGACCGGGTCGGCGCGACCCTCTCGTTCGGGCAGGATCCACGCTGGCGTCGGACGATGGTGCGGCGGGTTCCGCGTGACGGCGGCACCGTGCTCGATGTCGCGACCGGTACGGGGCTCGTTGCCGAGCAACTCCTCGCCGCAGGCCACCGGGTGACGGGGCTCGACCAGAGCGCCGACATGCTCGCCGTTGCGAAACACCGGTTCGGCGACCGGGTCGATCTCGTCGAGGCATCTGCCACCGAGATCCCTTTCGACGATGCCTCTTTCGACCATCTGACGTTCACCTACCTGCTCCGCTACGTGGACGACCCCGGTGCCACGCTCGCCGAGCTCGCGCGGGTCGTCCGGCCCGGCGGCACGATCGCGAATCTCGAGTTCTGCGTCCCGCGCGGCGCCTGGAGGCCACTGTGGGATCTCTACGTGGGAATCGGACTCCCCGCGGCCGGCCGGCTCGTCTCGCGAGGCTGGTACGACGTTGGACGTTTTCTGGGCCCGTCGATCCGTGAGTTCTACGACCGTTGGCCGCTCGAGCGTCAACTCGAGCTCTGGCGGGAGGCCGGGATCACGGACGTACGCGCGCGGCGCATGAGCCTCGGAGGCGGAGTGGTGATCTCAGGGATCCGCACGTGAGGCCCGCCTTCTACGCACTTCGCCGGGGCGGCTGGCGCGACTACGTGACGGTGTTGCACCTTCCCTATACGGCGTGGCATCTCTCCTACGTCGTCGTCGGCGGCTGCCTCGCGACCGAGGTGGGATGGGGCCGGCTCGGGCTGACCGTGCTGGCGTTCTTCCTCGCGATGGGTGTGGGAGCACACGCACTCGACGAACGGGCCGGCAGGCCGCTCGGGACGACGATCCCGTCGTCCGTCCTCGCCGCGATCGCAGTCGGATCCGTGCTCGCCGCGTGCGGCATCGGTGTCGCCGTCGCGTTGCGCTTCAGCCTCTGGATTCTGCCCCTCGTCGCGATCGGAGCGTTTCTCGTCCCGGCCTACAACCTCGAGCTGTTCGGTGGCCGCTTCCACACGGACATCTGGTTTGCCGTCTCGTGGGGTGCGTTCCCGGTCGTCACGGGGTACGTTGCCTGTCAGGGAGCGCCCCGCCTCGTGGCCCTCGCCGCCGCCGGCTGGGCAACGACGCTGTCCCTCGCCCAGCGCCGGCTCTCGACCCCCGTACGGCGCGTCCGCCGCGACGTCGTCGGTATCAGCGGAGAGATGGATCTCGCAGACGGTGGCCGGGAGCAGGTCACCCGCGAGCTTCTCGTAACCGCGCCGGAGAGCGCCCTGCGACTCCTGAGCGTCGCGACCTTTCTCATCGCCGCGACGCTCGTCTGGTTTCGCCTATAGCGTTTCGGCGTGATCGTCTGGTTTCTCGTCGCCTGCCTCGGTGGGGCGCTCGCTCTCTCGTTCGGCCTCTCGCTGGCGCTGCGTCGCGCCCGTAGGCGAGCCACAGCAACGGCGGTACTCGTCGCCGAGGCACGCGCCGGGGTCGCTACAGCGGTTGCCGAGGAGACGGCGGCGCACATCGAGGAGATTCGCCGGACGCTGGCGCTCGAGCGCGCCAACACCATTTCGCAGCTCACGGCAGAGGAGCGGCGGCTCGGAGAAGAGCGACGTGCGACGTTTGCCGAACGCGAGCGACGGGCGGGAGAGGCTCTGGCGGACACGCTTACCGACGTCGAGCGCCGCCTCGATGAACGGTTGCAGGGAGTTGCCGACGACCTCGAGCGAGCGCAACGCCACATCGAGGACCGACTCGTCAGCCTCGCCCAACGACAGCAGCGTGCCGTGGAGGAGGTCGAGACGCGCATCGAACGCGACGTCGCGGAGCTCGGATCCACGAACGACGAGCAGCGACGAACCGTGATCAGGCTCCGCGAGGAGCTCGAGCATGCGGCCGCCTCCGCTGTGACGGAGGCGCTCGACGAGCTCGAGTCCCAGACGGTCGAGCGCCGACGGTCGATCGACGAGATCACCGAGCGGCTGCGCGCGAGAGAGGCGGCTATTGCCGAGGGTATCGAGCAGGCAGAGACGGACGTCCGAGCGCGGCTCGAGCTGACGTTGATCGAGTTCGAGCGGCGGCAAACCGAGAGGCTGGAACGGGTGACAGAGCGTGAGATCGACCGGCACGCTCAGCTTGCCGCAACGGCATTCGATGCGCGTATGCGCGAGATCCGAGAAGAGGCGACGACACAGCTCGGGCGCGAACTCGACCGCGCCGCCGCATCGATCCTCCGCGAGGGGCTTGCACAGCGGCTCGAGAGCGACAGCTAGACGTAGCTCGTCGTCGTACCAACCATTCGCGGGAGGGATCGTCTATACGATTACGAAAGCACGGGCAACAGATGACAGAGACCACCGAAACCCACATCGAGCGCGACACCGAGCAGGCGAGAGTCGAGAGCTGGCGCCTGCACGTGTTGATCGAAGCGGGGTTCCCGCTCCCACTCGCCGAGCAACTGGCCGTAAGCGACGCAGACCTACACACGTGCTCCGACCTGCTGCGGCAGGGCTGCACGCCGCTCACCGCCGCGCAGATTCTCCTGTAGGGGCCGGACCTCTGTTCAGCCCGCTCTTCCCGTAACGCCGTCTACGCTGACCGGATGAAAGTGGAGGCGACATTCCACGGTGACCGCAAGGTCTTCAGCGTCGCCGCGTTCAACGAGGGAATCGGGATCTACCTCCGCCGGCTCCCGGCGCTGTGGGTCGAGGGCGAGGTGACGGAGCTGCGCCGGAACGACGCCTGGGCGTTCGTGTTCTTCACCCTCAAGGACCCGACGACCGGAGCGTGCCTCAGCGCCACGATGCCGCGCCGCCGATTCGACGCCCTCGAGCTCGAGCTGGTCGAGGGCGAGCGCGTGCTCGTGGAAGGCAAGGCCGAGGTCTACGCAGCCAAGGGCGCGCTCAGCTTTCGTGCTGTCACGATCGAACGGATCGGGTTGGGCGACCACCTCGCCGCCATCGAGCGGCTCAAGCGTGTCCTCGCCGCGGAAGGGCTGTTCGCGGTCGAGCGAAAGCGTCCCCTGCCCCGCTTTCCGCGTGCGGTGGGCGTCGTCACCGGCGCGGACGCCGCCGCGCGTGGCGACGTCGTGACGGGCATCCGCTCGCGGTACCCCGCCGCACACATCGTCATCACCGAGACCCGTGTCCAGGGCACGGGCGCAGGACGTTCGATCGCGGCCGCTCTCGCACGCGTCGTCGCGCATCCCACCGTCGACGTCGTCATCGTGGCTCGCGGTGGCGGCAGCTTCGAAGATCTGCTGCCCTTCAGCGACGAGACCGTCGTGAGGGCCTTCGCCGCTTGCCCGGTGCCCATCGTCTCTGCCGTCGGCCACGAGCAGGATACGCCTCTCTGTGATCTCGCAGCCGACGTTCGCGCTTCGACACCCACGGCTGCCGCCCGACTCGTCGTGCCGGATCTCGGCGAGCTGCAGGCCGGGCTGGCACGACAGCGGGCGCTCCTCGACAGTTCGGTGCGCCGATCTCTTGCCCGCGAGCGAGAGCGACTGGCCCGTAGCGGCGATCGGCTGAGGGGCGCGCCGCTGCTCCTGCTCGAACGCCGTCGTGTCGCCCTCGACCACACGGCCGCCCGGCTTCAGGCGCTCTCCCCGCGGGCGACACTCACGCGCGGCTACGCGATCGTGCGCTCCGGCGGCATCGCCCTCCGGAACGCGGCTGCCACAGCTCCGGGTAGCCGGGTGGAGATCGAGCTGGCACTCGGAGGCATGACGGCAACGGTGGAGGAGGTGCAGTCATGAGCAGCGGTGAGGAGACATTCGAGGTGCTCCGGCTCGAACTGGAGGAGATCGTCGGGAAGCTCGAGCGAGGAGAGGTCGCGGTCGACGAGGCGATCAGGCTCTGGCAGCGCGGCGAAGGTCTTCATCGCCGCTGCGCAGCGTTGCTCGAGGCAGCAGAGGGCCGGATCGAGGAGTTGTCCGCGGGCACAGATGACACGGGCGCGTCGGATCTGTAAGGTCACCGTATCTCTCAACCATCAGCCGGTCTCATTCGCGGAGTTGCCCTGTTCTCCGACCTCGACGACAAGACCGTCCAGCGGCTCGCCGGCGAGTTCGTCGAGCGCCACTTCGACGAGGGTGCCGCAATTGCGACCGGGGGCGTCGACGGGCTCAACTTCTTCATCGTGGCGACCGGCGAGGCTTCAGTCACCGTGCACGGCAACCAGGTCGCAGCCCGGGGCCCGGCAGCTCGTTCGGTGAGGTAGCTCTCGTCGACAAATCGGCCCGCTCAGCGACCGTGACGGCGACGACACCGATGGTGGCGTGCGCCCTCCCCATCTGGACCTTTCGACCCTTCATCGAGGAACGGCCCGAGCTTGCCTGGAAGCTCCTCGAAACCCTCGCCGGGATGCTTCGTAGCGCCCAGTCCCGGTAGCGTTGGCGTGGCCAACGGGCCAGATGTGGCGCAGTCCGACGCAGAGCTCGTTGCAGGATGCCGACGGGGCGATCCCGCAGCGTGGAACCCTCTCGTCGAGCGGCTTCTCCCGTTACGTCTCGGCGATCGCCACGCAGGCGTTCCGGCTATCGGAACACGATGCCGAAGATGTCTTCCAGGATGTTTGTACCACGACCTTCGAACGACTGGGCTCGCTCCGCTCCGATGATGCAATTCGCCCCTGGGTCGGCCAGCTGACCCGGAACTCCTGCCTCGACCTCCTGCGGTCGTCGAGTCGCGTCGTGCTCGTGGAGGAGCCCGAGGAGCGAGCCGTCAACGAGGTGATCGCGAGGCTCGACGAGGCGTTGACCGTGCGCGCCGGCCTCGCCGGGCTCGGCGTGGAATGTCAGGAGGTTCTCGACCGGTTCTTCTGCCGTGACGAGAGTTACCGTACAACCGGCGCAGAGCTGGGAATCCCAGCAGGAACGATCGCGAGCAGGATCTCCCGTTGCCTCGGGCAACTTCGCTCCGAGCTCGAGGGAAGAAACGTGACCGCACCTCCGTCCAGTGAGGAGGTGACTCAGATGACGACATACAACGAAGAGCGGCTCGGCGAGCTTCTCTGCCTGCTTCCCCCGGCCCCGACCGGCTGAGTGACCGCAGCGCAGGAGTTGCCGATGGCACGCGTTCAGCTCGATGCGCTCGTCGAGCGCGCCGAGGCAGACGCCGCCTTCCGAGCTTCCGTTGTGGCCGACCTCGAGGTGGCAATTCGTGCCGCCGGAATCGAGCCGAGGCCGTCCGTCGCCGAGCACCTGCGCAAGCGCCTCATGCGGTGACAGGGCCGGCAGACGGTGTCGCCGAGACCGTCACCCGATCGGCGGCAGGCAGCCACGCCCTCGACGCGTTTCTGGACGAACTGGAGGCGCCCGCACCCTCCGCGTGCAGTGGCACAGCGGCGGCGGTCTCGGCTGCGATGGCGGCAGCGCTCGTGACGATGGTCGGACGCGGTTCACCCACCTGAGCTGACGGCGTCGGCATCGCCGCCCAGGCGAGAGCTCTGCGCGTCCGTCTGACGACCCTTGGTACCGAGGATGCCGCTGTTTTCGAACAGGCCTGTGTGGCGATGTACAAGGGTTCGGGAACGCCGGCCCAGCGCGACTTCGCGCTGGGAGAGGCGCTCCTCCGGTCGGCGGAGGTGCCGCTCCGGATCGGCGAGGCCGCCGCCGACGTCGCGGAACTCGCGGCACTCGCCGCCGTGGAAGGCACACCACACCTCCGCCCAGACGCAACCGCGGCCGCAGCACTCGCCGAGGCCGCTGTCTGCGCTGCAACCCATCTCGTGAAGATCAACCTGGCTACGGTCTCCGGCGACAGCCACTCGAAGAGGGCCGCACACCTCTCTGCCGCTGCGTCTGCCGCCCGGGTTCGAGCGCTCGGAGCACCGGGATGAGCGAGAGGTTGATGCCCGCCTGGAGCCTCACTGCCGAGGCCGCTGCATCGATCGCAATACCGGCCGAGTGGCCCCACCGGATCAGCCGAGACTGGGCGATCGGCGGGGCCACCGGCGTGGGTGTGGACGTCTGCATTCTCGATAGCGGAGTCGATGGAGACCATCCGCTCGTCGGCGGTCTCGAGAGCGCGGTTGCAGTCAACTTCGACGGTGCCGAAACGACGATCGTGCCAGACGAAATCGGAGACGTCTGTGGCCACGGCACCGCCTGCGCCGGCATCGTTCGTGCGCTTGCCCCCGACTGCCGGCTGCACAGCATCCGCGTGCTCGGAGAGGGAAACGCCGGCAGCGGTGAGCTGATTCTCGGTGGCCTCCGCCATGCAATCGAACGTGGCTTCGCTATCGTCAACCTGAGCCTCTCCACGACGAAGCGTAGTTTTGCGGAACTCCTCCACGAACTCGCAGACAACGCATACTTCAAGGGGACGGTTCTCGTCGCCTCCGCACACAACATGCCGGTCGAGAGCTATCCCTGGCGCTTCTCATCGGTGATCTCGGTCGGTAGCCACGAGGAGAGCGACTCCTATGTGTGGTACGCGAACCCCACCCCGCCCGTCGAATTCTTCGCCCGCGGCATCGACGTGGACGTTGCCTGGTTCGGAGGGAGCACGCTGCAGTGCACGGGCAACAGCTTCGCAGCCCCCCACATCGTCGGACTCTCTGCGCTCATGATCTCGAAGCACCCTGACCTGACGCCGTTCCAGCTCAAGAGCGTCCTCTATCTGACAGCGACGAACACCGGAGGTGCTGCATGACGGACGACACCGGATTCCGCGAGGCCGCGGCCACGGGGACGCTCGCGACCGAGGAACGCCACCGCGCACTACTGCAGCCGGTCGTCGATGCTGCTCGCGCAATCTTCGCCGCCAAGGCATCGTCCATCTTCCTGCTCGACCGCGAGACGGACGAACTCGTGTTCGAGGCCGTCTCGGGCGAGGGCGAGGGCGATCTGATCGGGATGCGGATCCCCTCGAGCACGGGCATCGCCGGCTGGGTCCTCGTCACGGGCCAGCCAATCGTGATCGACGACCTCACGCAGGACCCGCGTCATTCAGCGCAGACGGCGGAACGCACGGGCTACGTCCCGAAGGCTCTGATGGCTGTCCCGCTGACGAACGGCGAGACCCCACTCGGCGTGTTACAGGTGCTCGACCGTTCGATCGACCGGGCGTTCTCGCTGAGTGAGATTGATCTGCTAATCCTGTTCGCAAACCAGGCTGCGATCGGTCTCGACCTGCTGCAGGCGGCGCGGCGCGCCCGAGTCCTGCTCGACCATGGAGTCGGGCCGGCGGCAATAGTAGCCCGGATGGCAGCGTCGCTCGAGAGCATGGACGACCCACGCCAGGCAATCGCTCTGCTCGAAGCACTCGACGCAGTCCTGCGAACGAGCTAGGCGCCGAGGGCGATGCTGCACAAGCTCAGGGCCGCGATGGTCGCTCCCGAGCGCGAGCTGCTCAAGAGCGAGGTCGAGATCGACGAGTTCTTCCTCGGCGGCTACGAAG
>SHVL01000039.1 GCA_009694305.1 Thermoleophilia bacterium | reverse complement strand
CGCTACAGATCCCGTTTGCGTTCACGATCGCACCGGTTCAACTCGACGCCTCCGGCCTCATGTACTCCCTCTATTACCGCGGCACGATCGGGAGCACGAGCACGCTCACATCCGATACCAAGAGCCAACAGCAGTACGTAGCGGATATGAAGAATATGCTTGCCCATGGGGTGACCCACCCCACCCAGTACCTGAACTGGGGCGACGTGCCGCTCGCGCTCGCGGCCCTGAAGAACCATATTCGGCTGCGCGAACAGGCGGGCCTTCCGTGCGACCGATACTTCCTTCTCGATGCGATCGCCACCGTGGGAACGGATGCCGAAGCCGCCTACACGAACGCGCAGCAGTTGACGACCGCCGTCGGGGAGTCATCGGCGTGTCCCGGTGCCCAGCTGTACATGTACGGGACAGACGAGGCCGTCGGCAGTGCCCTCTCTGCGGAGCACGAGGCACTCCGTCGCGTCCACGATGCCGGCGTGAAGACGTACGTCGCCGGATACAACGGCACCTTCGGCGCTCTGGGTGACGTGCTCGACGTGCTGGTCGCCTCGGGAACCAATTCCGACGACACCGAGAGGGCTCTCTGGCGCCAGGCCGGCAAGGACGTCTACTCCTACGGCAAACCGCAGGTGGGCATTCCCGACCCCGCTGTCTACAGGGCAAACTACGGACTTTCCCTCTGGCAGCACGACTACACCGGTGCCATGAACTACGCCTATCAGCATGCTTTTCCCGGCAGCGACGGTCCGGCCGGCGGCGACCTCGCGGGCTGTGCCACGAGCACCACCGGCTACTGCTCTCTCTGGAACGACTTCGACAGCAGCCAGTATTACGATCATCTATTCACCTACCCGACCACGACCGGTGCGATCGACACGGTGCAGTGGGAGGGCTTTCGGGAGGCCGTTGACGACACCCGTTATCTCGCCACGCTCCAGGCGCGGGCGCAGGCGAGCAGCGACGTTGCACTTGCCGGCGCGATCACGGGTTGGCTTGCGACTCTCAAAGCGCAGGCCGGTATCGACCCTACCGCGGCACGTGCGCAGATGCAGGACTACCTGCACCAGCTCAATCGCCAGCCCGTCTTCGCTGCAGTGGCCGCTCAGGTCACCGGCTCGACGATCTCCGTCTCGGGCCAGGCGAGCGATCCGGAGGGGTATCTCGGTTCGGTTGAGGTGAAGCTCGACGCGGGTGCCTGGACGAGCCTGGGGCCGGGGTCGCCGTGGCAGAAGAGCTTCACGAACGTCGCGCCCGGCGCTCACACGGTCTACTACCGAGCAACCGACTACTGGAATGCCGTGACGAGCGGGCAGATTCCCGTCACCTATCAGGTGGCCCAGACTATAACCGTGACGAACGCTGCGCCTGCGACTGCCGCCTACCAGGGCACCTTTACCGTGGCAGCAACGGCGAGCTCTTCGTTGCTGGTTACCGTCAGCACATCGGGGGGCTGCTCGAACAGTGCCAACACGGTCACGATCACGAGCGGCACGACCGCCTGCACGGTCAACTACGACCAGAGCGGCAGTCTCGCCTTTCTTCCTGCTCCGCGGAAGTCGAGCACGACGAGCGTCAGCAAGATCGCTCAGACCATCACCGTGACGACTCCGGCACCGGCAAGCGCCGCATACGCCGCGACCTTCACGGTCGCCGCCTCTGCCGGCTCGGGGCTACCGGTTGCCATCACGGTCAGCGGTGGCTGCTCGATCGCCGGCGCGACGGTCACGATGACGAGCGCATCCACCAGCTGCAAGGTCTTCTACAACCGGGCTGCCGACAGCAACTACACGGCGGCACCGCAGAAGTCGAGCACGACGACGGCGACGAAAGCGACCCAGGTCATCACGCTGACGGCCGTGATACCCGCGAGCGTGGCCAAGGGGGCGTTCTTCCCGGCCACCGCCACGGCGAGCTCGGGGCTGACTGTCTCGATCGCTGTGTCGCCTTCGACGGTCTGCTCGATCACGAGCGGTGTCGTCAAAGCCAAGGCTGTCGGAACCTGCACGGTCAAGTTCAACCAGTCGGGAAGTACGAAATACTTCAGTGCGCCTCAGATCATCAGGACTGTCACGATCACCCTGACGTGAGGTAGCCCTCCAACCCCGGCCCGGGAGCGGAGCATGCGTGTGGGTACGACGGCGTGCGCGTGAGATAGGCGTCTGCCAAAATCGGCCGGTACAGTACGATGACGCGGTCGCGGGGCGTGGCGCAGCCTGGTTAGCGCGCTAGTCTGGGGGACTAGAGGTCCCGAGTTCGAATCTCGGCGCCCCGATCGACGAAAGGCCCGCTCAGGCGGGCTTTTCTGTTTCCAGTGAGGTGTGAATCGCCCCGGGTTTCCTAGACGGTTTGTGTTTCCAATGTCTGCTGCTGCCAGTAGGCGTGCTCGTACGCTACCGGGGTGAGGTATCCGATGCTCGAGTGGAGCCTGGCCGTGTTGTACCAATCGACCCAGAAGAGGGTCGCGAGCTCGAGTTCCTCGATCGTGTGCCAGGATCCTTCGTCGTTGACGCACTCGGCTTTGTAGAGGCCGACGCCGCTCTCTGCGAGGGCGTTGTCGTAGCTGTAATGGAGCGAGTGTCAGGTCTCGCACTGCTCCACCCCTCCAGCGACTTCGGCCGTTCCGGACGTGCAGGGTGACGCAGCGCAGGGGCTCGCCGCCTGAAGGAGGGCTGAGACCGGGTGCAGGGCTGAGACCGGGTGGACGCGGCCGGCTGCCCGAGCACGGCATCGCGAGACCCGGCAGCCGCTACAGCCGTCCAGGTGCCGCGTCCACGACCGAGGCGCAGAGTCCAGGAGTCCGCCGGCAAACGCCAGCAGATGGAACGAAGAAGACCTGACCCCGGTTTCATTCTGTCCTGCAGGCCGGCCCAGGCGGCGCGCCGCAAGCGCCGCGGCGTCGGCTGGCGCCCGCGCTTCGAGCCCGGAGCCGCGACGCCATCCTCGGTTGTCGGTCGGTCGGCTCGCTCGCTCGATCTTTGCACAGGCGCTGCTTCAGTCGGGCGGACTCCGTCCGACCGGGGTTGTACTCTTATTGTCAATGGAGACAACGTTCATCGAGACGATGCGTGAGGGTGTGGAGGCGCGCGAGGCGGCGACTTGTCGGCGGGTGGATGAGCTCGCGAGTCTGTCGGCCCATCTGAGTGCGGCGACCGCCCGCTGGCTCGAGCTCGTCTGGGAGATGCACGAGGAGGGCGACAGCAGCGATCTGCGGGCCTTCCTCGCGTGGCGCTGCGGGATCACGGGGCGTGAGGCGCGGGAGTTCATGCGGGTCGCGGAGGCGCTGCAGGAGTTGCCGGCGACGCGTGCCGCCTTCGGGCGCGGCGAGCTGACGTTTTCGAAGGTTCGGGCGTTGACGAGGGTCGCGACCGCGTCGTCGGAGGAGGGTTTGCTGGACCTCGCGGGTGCGCTGACGGCATCGCAGCTGGAGCGGGCGCTTCGGGCGTATCGCCGGGTCGCGGCGGAGGACGCTGCGGTCGCGCACGAGCTGGAATACGTCGACTACTTCTTCGACGACGACGGCACGCTCTTTCTGCGGGCGCGGCTCGCGGCCGAGGACGGCACGCTGCTGATCAAGGCGCTCGAGGCGGCGCGTGAGCGCGTGTTTGAGCGTCGCCGCGAGGAGCGCGTCGCGGCCGTGAGCGCCGCGCGAGGGCAGTCGGGGGCTGAGGCTGCGGGCGAATCGGGGGCTGAGGTTCGCGGCGCTACGGGGGCTGAGGTTCGCGGCGCTACCAGCGCGAACGCCGTGGGCGAATCGGAGGCAGAGCCTGGCGGCGAGCCCCGCGCGCACGCAGAGTGCGGCGGCGCTTGCGATGCTGTCGATCCTCCGCGTCCTGTGCGGGTTGAGGCGCTGCTCGATCTCGCCGAGGCGTCGCTGGCTGTGGCCGCCGAGCCGCGCCGCGAGCGGGCCCGCGTCGTCGTCCATGTCGACGCCGCGGCGCTCTGCGCCGATGGCCGCGGCCGCTCCGAGCTGGAGGATGGCCCGCTGATCTCCCCCGAGACTGCCCGGAGGCTGGGCTGCGACGCTGATGTGGTGGCGCAGATCGAGCGCGACGGCCTCCCGCTCAGTGTTGGTCGCAGCCGTCGCACCGTTCCTCCGGCGTTGCGGAGGCTGCTCGAGGCGCGCGACAACAACACCTGTTGTTTCCCGGGCTGCGAGCACCGTCGCCATCTGCAGGCGCACCACCGCACTCACTGGGCCAACGGCGGAGAGACGAGCCTTGAGAATCTCGTCCTTCTCTGTTATCAGCACCATCGCGTCGTCCACGAGGGCGGCTACACGGTCGAGGGCGACGCCGAGAGCGGCATACGCTTCCGAAACCGCTACGGCGTCGTGTGGCCCCTTGCGCCACCCCGGCCGCCGCCCGGACGCGCCGACGACCTGAGAGCCACAAACCACGCACACGGACTCCGGATCGACGCGGACACCAACCGAAACGGCAGCTGGGGGGACTTCGACCTCCCGCGCGTGGTCTCAGCCGTCTCGAGCGCGGTTGGCTAACACGCATGGCGCCCTGGACGCCGAGTTCGTGCCTGCGCTCCTCGAGGCCAGCCGGATCGTCGATGAGCATACGGACCTGTCCACGGCTGCTGCGCGTATCACCCAGCACGTGGTTGATTCCCAGCCACACTTCGGGCATCGCTCCGCCGCAAAGCCCTGGACAGACGTTGTCGGACTCAGGCGCGAGACTCAGTCGCTGTCGCTGTCGCTGTCGCCGTCTTCGTCGAGCGGCTGGTACTGCGGTGGAGGGGTGCCTTCCGCCTCGACGAGCATCGGGTAGCTCTCGTCTCCGGCGGGCCAATCGTCGGTGATCTCGAGGAGCAGGCGCCACTCGTCGCCATAGTCGAAGAGGTAGGCGATCCTGGCACCCTTGCCCACTTCAACCTCCGAGATCGGCGTGCGGGTGCTCAGCTCGTCGTCCTCGAGCTCGAAAGGAGCCGCGTAGCGAACCGAGTCGCGATCCCAGAACTTCCCGCTCAGCCAGAAGCAGTACAGGTGCGGGTCGTCCCACCCGAACGCGAGTCGAAGCGCTTCGTGGAGCTGTTCGAGAGTCTGGTCGTCGCGAATCGCGATCGTGCGGATCACCTTGCCGGCCGGCTTCGGGATCAGCGGCGAGTCGGCGACGAGAGTCGCCCGAAACGCGAGAACCCTGGGCAGGAGCTTCGGCACGTTCCAGGAGTCTTGCACGTGGAGGCCCTGAAGGCCCGGGCGGGTCTGCTTCGTCCCATCTGCGTGCCTCGAAGTCCCTCACGGCGGTTGGAACGACGAGGACCCTGACCCTGTGCCGCGGATCGAGATTCGCGGGGGCTTGGGGGCGACAAGGGGCGCGCGAGCTAGACAGAGGGATCGCCTTACCTTGAGCCCGAAGGCTCGGCCAGGGCGGCGGGGGCTGCACATCCCGTTCCCCGCTCTTCGGTTCGGTCATTGGCTCGCGCGCCCACGGACATCGTAGGTCGTTTCTGGAAGCGCCGCAACCGAAATTTCGCCGTGGCCGTTTCGGCCATCTGGCGCTCGACAGTCCGTCGTGATATCAGTTCGATATCATTTCCACGATGCCGAACGTTCACATCCGAGACCTCCCGCCCGAGGCGGTCGAGACGTTGCGCGACGCTGCCAAGCGCCACGGGCGGTCGCTCAATGCCGAGATCGTTGCGGTGCTCGTGGAGCGGGCGGAGCGGGAGGCAAAGCGAACGTCGCTCGCGGAGCGCCTCGAAGCGGCACAGCGAGAGTGGCGGAGGATGAATCCGGACGGCTATCCGCCTGGGCTCGAGCCCGAGGCGATCATCCGTGAAGCCCGTGACAGCCGCTGAGATCGTCCTCGACGCGTCGGCCCTCGTGCGCGGACTTCACCGAGAGGCGGAACAGGCTGCCGCCACGATGCTCGAAGCTGCGACCGCCTCGGAGATCACTCGCTATTCGAGCGTCCAGTTCGCACGGCCGGCCTTTGAGCTTGCTGTAGACACCGGTCTTTCCGCCTACGACGCGTTCTATGCCGTCCTCGCGGAAGCGCTCGACCTCCCGCTCGTGACCGCCGACCGCAAGCTTGCTGCTGCGATCGAAGGCTCCGTGCTGGTCACGTAAGAATCCGCCGCCGAAAGGCGGATACTCCTGTCATGCGACTGCACGACGACGGCGGGCTCAGCCGTTCACCCTCGGATCTCTCGAGCCACCTCGCCTGCCCGCACCTGACGACGCTCTCCCTCGCCGCTGCGCGCGGCGAGATCGTGAAGCCGAAGCTCGACTCGCCGCATCGCGACCTCATCTTCAGTAGATCCGGTAGATCCGGGGTCAGGTCTTCTTTGTTCCATCAGGTCTCGCAATCGCAGATCGGTGCGGGTATCGGTCTTGCAGGGAAGATGTCTGGCTCCTTCTACCGTTGCATCGCCACGGTCTCGGCCCGTGTCGGTCGAGAGAGGCTATGCGGCGAGGCTTTCGGGCCTGAGCTTCAGGATCTCCCCGTCGAAGTCCTCGACCACACCGCTTTCCGCCAACAGTCGGCCGTACCACTTCACGACCTCGGGGTGCAGCTGGAAGAGGGTCGAGAGCACGCTGACACGGTGCTCACCGTTGATTACGTTTCCCGGCCATTCCTTCGGATGTCGTGCGTCGAGCTCGAGGATGGTGCCAATGGTCTTGACGGCAAACTTGTGGAAGGCGTTGGACTGCTCGAAGTCGCCGGTGTCGGGGTCTCTCAGTGCAGCCAGGATCTCGCAGGTTCGGTACTTGTGGTCAACGAAGGCCGCCCTTCTCTGGAGAGCGCGGAGGACGGCCCGACAACCCAGGATCGAGTCAACGGATTCCTGCGGCGAGTTTCCCTCCACACCGGCGATGCAGTCGCAAATGATGTGGTAGGTGCTGAATCTCTCGCCCGAGCGCCAGTCCTCACCTTCGTGGTAAATCCACGAAACGTGGTGCGGCCCGCTTTCGACATAGGTCATCACGGGGTTGATGGAGTCGCCGTAGCGACGCTCCGCATGTTCGGCCCATGAAGCGACGCGGCCGGCGAAACGGCTCGGCTGCAGCTCGAGCAACTCGACGGGCCTGTGGATCAGGGAAAAGACCTCCTGCTCGTCGATAGCCGCAGAATGACGAAGAACCTCACCTGATTTCATCATCAGCCTCCCAGGAGACGCTTCCCGGACACGACCAACCACGGACACACAATGAGACGCACCTGACGCCACCTGGTTAGTCCCGCCAGCCCCGGATGGGTAGGGTCGGCGAAGGAGCCGTGCGCCGGAGACATAGAGGACGCACCACTGTACGTCAGTCTCCGAAAGATCCTCGCACTCCGTAGGGCGAGGGTCGTGCCCGGTGCAAGCCCAGGTAACGTAGCGGGCCGGGACGGCTTTGCGGCCGCCTGGCGCCCAGAAGGCGAACTCCTGAACTGCCTCGAAGTGCTTCCCGAGTGAACTGCATGTCGTTGCCGTCGTAGAGCAACCGCTGGATCGGAGTAGACGGTGGGTTCGGAATCAGCTTTGTGGGCGTTGATGGACGAGCGGATCGTCGTGCTCGACGGTGCCTGGGGGACGATGATCCAGAATCGCGGGCTTGCCCCAGACGACTACCGGGGCACACGGTTTCTCGACCACGACCGGGATGTGGCCGGGGATCCTGATGTACTGAACCTCACGAGCCCTGACGTTGTTTCCGAGATCCATCGCGCATATCTGGCCGTCGGCGCCGATGTGACGACGACGAATACCTTCACCGCGACGCGAATAGGCCAGGCGGACTACGGCCTCGAGGATATCGTCTACGAGTTGAATGTCGCAGGAGCGACACTGGCCCGAAAGGCCTGTGACGAGATCGCTACACCGGGGCGGCCGCGGTTCGTGGCAGGGTCGGTTGGCCCGCTGAACGTGACGTTGTCCATGTCGGCGCGGGTCGATGACGCGGCACATCGGGCAGCAAGCTTCGATCAGGTGTGCGAAGGATACGCCGAGCAGATGCGAGGACTCGTCGACGGCGGTGTGGATCTGTTTCTCGTGGAGACGGTGTTCGACACGTTGAACGCGAAGGCCGCGATCATGGCGGCGCAGGATGTCGCACCGGAGATGCCGATCGTGATCTCGCTGACCGTTGTCGATCGCAGTGGCCGGACCCTCTCGGGGCAGACGGTCGAGGCCTTCTGGACGTCGGTCGAGCATGCACGTCCACTGGCAGCGGCGATCAACTGCTCGCTCGGAGGAGCAGAGATACGGCCCTGGCTGGCGGAACTGGCGCGGGTGGCCTCGGTGCCGGTGTGGTGCTACCCGAATGCGGGACTGCCAAACGCCTTCGGAGGGTATGACGAGTCGGCCCGTGAGACAGCGATGCTTCTACGCGAGTTTGCCGAGAGCGGCCTCGTAAACGGGGTCGGCGGCTGCTGCGGTACGACGCCAGAGCACATCGCGGCGATCGTTCGCGCCGTAGCCGGACTGCCGCCCCGCGCAGTCCCCGCCTCACCGCCGGTGCCGCGGTTCGCAGGCCTCGAGCCGTTCTCCGTCAGCGCCGACACCGGGTTTGTCATGGTCGGGGAGCGAACGAACGTGACCGGATCAACACGTTTTCGCCAGTTGATCGAGGCAGACGACTACGTCGGCGCAGTGGACGTGGCGCTGGAGCAAGTGCGCGGCGGCGCAAACGTGTTGGACGTGAACATGGACGAGGGGATGCTCGACTCCGAGGCGGCGATGACGCATTTCCTGAACCTCATCGCGACCGAGCCGGAGATAGCGCGGCTGCCCGTGATGGTGGACAGCTCCCGCTGGTCCGTCATTCGGGCGGGCCTCAAATGCCTCCAGGGGAAGGGGATCGTCAACTCCATCTCGCTCAAGGAGGGCGAGGCGGACTTCCTCGCCAAGGCGCGGGAGATCCACCGCTTCGGGGCGGCGGTCGTTGTCATGGCCTTCGACGAACAGGGCCAGGCTGAGACCGTCGAGCGAAAGGTCGAGATCTGTGGCCGTGCCTACGATCTGCTCACCCGTGAGGCGAACTTCCTGCCAGAGGAGATCATCTTCGACGCCAACATCCTCGCTGTCGCGACGGGGATCGAGGAGCACGACCTGTTTGCGCTTCACTTCATCGAGGCACAGCAGCTGATCAAGCAACGCTGCCCCGGATCGCTGACAAGCGGCGGCGTCTCCAATCTCTCCTTTTCGTTTCGCGGCAACGCGGTCGTACGGGAAGCGATGCACGCCGCGTTTCTCTATCACGCAATCCACGCCGGACTCGACATGGGCATCGTGAACGCCGGTCAACTCGCCGTCTATGCGGATATTCCCACCGAACTGCTCGAACACGTCGAGGATGTCATCCTTGCACGCCGTCCGAATGCAACCGATCGTCTTGTCGCACTCGCCGATTCGGTCTCGGGCGGCGGAACAATGAGGGAGGTCGATCTCGGTTGGCGGGAGGCGCCGGTCTCCGAGCGGCTTGCGTTTGCCGTTGTACACGGCATCGCTGACTTCGTCGAGCAGGATGCCGAGGAAGCACGTCTGCAAGCAGATCGTCCGCTGCAGGTGATCGAGGGGCCGCTGATGGACGGCATGAAGACGGTCGGCGAGCTGTTTGGCGACGGCCGCATGTTTCTCCCGCAGGTCGTGAAGAGCGCGCGGGTCATGAAGCGTGCAGTCGCGTACCTGGAGCCGTTCATGGAGGCGCAGGAGGCAGGAAGCGCCCACTCCGGGAGGATCGTGGTCGCGACCGTCAAGGGCGACGTTCACGACATCGGCAAGAACATCGTCGGCGTCGTGCTCGCCTGCAACGGCTACGAGGTGATCGACCTGGGCGTGATGGTGCACACGGATACGATCCTCAACACCGCCGTCGAGGAGCGCTGCGACGCCGTCGGTCTCTCCGGGCTGATCACGCCGTCGCTCGACGAGATGGTGTCTGTCGCCGCCGAGATGCAGCGCCGGGGACTCCGGTTACCGCTCCTGATCGGCGGCGCAACCACGTCCCGCCAGCACACTGCCGTCCGCATAGCTCCCGTCTACGAGCAGACAACAGTGCATGTCCTCGACGCCTCGCGCGTCGTCGATGTCGTCAACGCTCTCCTCGACGCGACGCGACGCGAAACGCTCGACGCCGAGAACCGAGCGGACCAACAGCGGCTCCGCGCCCTTCACGAGGAGAAGCAGCGGAAGCCGCTGCTGCCGCTCCGGCAGGCGCGGGACAATCGAACGCCTGTCGTCTGGCAAGCCAGCGATCTCGCCGCCCCACCCTTCACCGGTACGCGCCAGGTCTCTCCCTCGGTGGCCGAACTACGCCCCTACATCGACTGGAGCTTCTTCTTCCATGCGTGGGAGCTGAAGGGCCGCTTTCCGGCCATCCTCGACGATCCTCGGCAGGGCGCGGCTGCGCGAGACCTCTACGCTGCCGCCCAAGAGCTCCTCGCCACGATCGAGTCCGGCGGCCTCCTCCACGCAAAAGGTGTGTACGGCCTCTGGCCTGCCGCAAGCGAACGGGACGACCTCGTCCTTGCCGACGGTACGCGCTTCCCGATGCTGCGCCAGCAGACAGACTTCGGGGACTCGAGGCCCAATCGCTCGCTGGCCGACTACGTCGCGCCGGCAGGCAGCGGTCTCGATGACCACATTGGCGGCTTTGCAGTCGCCATCCACGGCGCGGAAGCACTTTCCCAGCTGTACGAGACCGACAACGACGACTACAGTGCGATCATCGTCAAGGCCCTCGCCGACCGGCTTGCGGAAGCGTTTGCCGAATACCTGCACCAGCAGGTGCGTCGCGCCTGGTATGCACCCGGGGAACAGTTCGGCCACGATGATCTCGCGCGCGAGCGCTACCGGGGCATCAGGCCCGCGTTCGGCTATCCCGCCTGCCCCGACCACTCGGAGAAGCAACGGCTCTTCGCGTTACTCGATGCCAGTGTTGCCGGCCTGACACTGACGGAGTCGTGCGCGATGCTGCCCGCAGCCGCAGTCAGTGGCATCTATCTGGCCCACCCGCAGGCGCGGTACTTCTCGATCGGTCGCGTCGGGACAGACCAGCTCGAGGACTACGCAGAGCGGAAGCAGTTATCCCTCGATGAGACGGAACGATGGCTGCGACCACTCCTCTAGCTTGCCGGCACCCGGGATGGCCCCGTGGCTGACTTCGCGGCACGTTTACTGAGCGGCCCGCCGATCGTCGCCGACGGCGGACTCGGTGTCCTTCTCTCCGGGGCTGCGCCGGGGCTGCGCTGCCCCGAGGAGGCAAACCTGCGCGCACCCGAGAGCGTCATTGCGGTGCACGCGAGCTACATCAGCGCCGGCGCCGAGCTGATCGAGACGAACACGTTCGGCGCCAACCGCCGGAAGCTCTCGAGACACGGGCTCGGCGACGACTTCGAGCGGATCAACTCCGCCGCGGTCAGGCTCGCCCGCGATGCACGGGAGGTCTCCGGACAGGACGTCTTCATCGCCGGCGCAATGGGGCCCCTGGGTGAGCTCGAGATGTTCGACGCTACCGACCACGGCCCCCTCTACGCCGAGCAGGCGCTCATCCTCGAAGGCCGCGGTGTAGATCTCTTCATACTGGAGACGTTCTTCGATCTCGGCGAGCTCGTGTCTGCCGTGGAGGCTGTCCGGAGCGTCTCATTGCTACCGATCGTGGCGCTACTCACCTTCGACGAAGACGCAGAGACCGGCGGCGGCGTCGGTGCCGCCGACGCCGCCGCCCGCCTCGGCAAGCTCGACGTGGCCGCTATAGGGAACAACCACGGCGCAGGCCCACACGCAGCCCTGACTGCACTGGCAGCTATGAGCGGAACGCATCTGCCACTCGCGACGCTCCCGAACATCGGGCTCGCCAGCATCATCGGCGGCCGCGTCGTCTACCCGCACTCCACGCCCGACTACATCGCCGACTTCGCTGCACAGGCGCGCGCCCTCGGCGCCCGCATCATCGGCGGCTGCTGCGGCACCACCCCTGCCCAGATCCAGACGATCCGTGCTGCACTCGACGGGGAGCTGCGCCCGCGCGTCACCTTCGTTGCTGGAGAGGAAGCACTTCCCGAGGCCGCCATACCGGCGTACGCGGAGACGGAGCTCGCCCGCGGGCTGCGAGAAGGGCAGTGGATCGTCAGCGTCGAACTCGACCCGCCCAAGGGCGGCACCAACGCAGCGATGATCGCCGTCGCACGCACGCTGCGGGAATCAGGCCTCGTCGGCTTCGTCGATATCAACGACAACCCGATGGCGCGGGCACGGATGAACGCTTTGATGGCATCGGTCGCTATCCAGCGAGGAGCCGGAATCGAGACGATCCCCCATGTGACGCCACGCGATACCACGGTGATGGGGCTCGAAGGCGTGCTTCTCGGTGCCCACGCTGACGGTGTCCGCAACATCCTTGCCGTCACCGGCGACCCCCCACACGTCGGCGACTATCCCGGCTCCCGTGGCGTCTACGAGATCGACTCGATCGGGCTCGTGCACCTGATCTCCCGCCTGAACCAGGGCGAGGACTACGTCGGCAAGGCCATCGACCAGCCAACCTCGTTTTTCACGGGCGTTGCGGTCAACCCGAGCGCGGATGACCTCGCGCTCGAACTCGCACGATTCGAGCAAAAGATCGCTGCCGGGGCACGATTCGCAATGACCCAGGCCGTGTTTGACGCCTCCCAACTCCAGCCGCTCCTCGACCACTACTCCGGCGCCGTGCCCGTGCCGATACTCGTCGGCATCTGGCCGCTACGCAGCCACACGATGGCGCTGCGTCTCCACAACGAGGTACCCGGCATCACCGTGCCCGAAAGGGTGCTCGACGCTCTGCGCGACGCCGGTTCCGACGCCCCGAGGGTCGGAATTGCCCTCGCAAAGGAGCTTGTCGATGCAGTCCGCGGCGTAACGGCAGGAATCTACGTGATTCCGCCCTTCAAACAGCCCGAGGCCGCGCTCGAGATTCTCGACCCCTGAACCGGGCTCTACCCAGGGTGCCCGTGTGCAGCGCACCCGTCAGTCAAAGCGGATAACCGTGCGAACTACCTCACTGGCGAGCATCGCCCGAAACGACTCGGCGATGGCCTCGTCGGTGAACGGTGCGACCCGCGTAACCATTGCATCGAGGTCGATGCGCCCGTCGGCGGAGGCCTCGAGCCACGCCGTGAAGTCCTCGGCGATGGCGTCGCCGCCGTCGGTGATCTTCAACGAGACCTTCCGGGGGTAGGCGGCGCCGACAGTGGTCTCTCCCCAGTCGAGCGTGATCGTGCTGTCGGGCAGGGGTACGCCGATCGCCACCGCGGTACCGCCGCGAGCGAGCATCGCCACCGCCTGGGACACGACAGACGCGATGCCCGTCGCCTCGAAGGCCACGTCCACGCCGGCACCGTCGGTGAGCGCGCCAACCACCGCCACCGGGTCGTCGATCGCAGCCGCGACCACGTCGGTGGCGCCGAGTTGCCTTGCGATGTCGAGCTTGGCCGCCACCCGGTCGATCGCGATCAACCGGGTGGCTCCCGCAAGGCGAGCGCCCTGGAGCGCCGCCAACCCGATGCCGCCGAGACCGATCACGGCGACGGTGTCGCCGGGACGAACCGATCCAGTGTTGACCGCGGCGCCGATCCCGGTCGAGGCGCCGCACCCGAGCAGGCAGGCGGCCTCGAGCGCGAGCCCGGGGGGTACCGGGATGACCTGCGCGGCGTTGACCACGGTGTGCGTGGCGAGACCACCGATCGAGAGCGTTCCAATGAGCGGGCGTCCGTCGGAGGTATGGAGGCGCGGCGGTTGCTGCCACCCGTGCGTACAGTTCCGCGGGTGGCCGCGCCGGCACGGGGAGCACGTGCCACAGGGAACCGCCCAGGCCAGCAGCACACGATCGCCGGGTACCACGTGATGGACACCGTCTCCGACCTCCTCGACGATGCCGGCCGCCTCGTGGCCGAGCAGCATCGGGAACGGCGAGCCCCAGTTGCCGTGCTCGATCGCCCAGACGTCCGAGTGACAGATGCCGTTGGCCACCATGCGCACCAGAACCTCTGCGGCCCCGGGCGGGTCAACCACGATGGGCTCGATCCGCGCGGGTGCCCCCGGTGTCTCGACGACCACCCCTCGTGCTTCGCGCAATACCTGATCCTCTCTCTTTCGGCTCCGGTCAGGAGACTACTGCGGCAAGCCCCTCTGGCGGATGGCCTCGGGATCGACACCCGAAGCCGCCGCTCGGCGTTGGCGGCGCGCAACGAACGTCGTCGGCCCGGGTCTCGCGCTCGGTTCCTGCTGCGGCACGGGCTACCTGTGCGCCCGGCGGGTAGATGACCGCAACCTCAAAGGCCTGTCGCCTAGGCGGCGCATCCCATGTCGTTGCCGCAGCACATCGGAGACTTGATCTTGCCGTGCCCGTTTGGGCACTCGGAGATACGCACCTCGGCACCGGCGGCCGTGACGACCACGCTGTCCACGAGGGGATCGTCGCACGTGCCGCAGTCGGTCTTGACTGCCATGCCGCAGGAGGGACAGGTGTAGAGCGCCATGCAGAGATACTATCACCTTGCCACGGGTCTCGCTCCCAGCGAAACGGCCGCGCCGCCTTCCGTCGATCGAGGCGGCTGGCGCAGGATCAATAGAGGTGGATCAGCTCGAGCAGCGCGTACCGGTCGTCCACCGCCTCGAAGACGTCCTTGTCGTGCTTGATCATCTTGCTCCGCATATAGACGCGAAGCCACTGCTTGTAGGTGTGCGTCTCGTAGAGGTCGAGCATCTCGCCGGTGGGCAGGCCGGGTTGCGCGACCAGGCTCGCCAGGTACATGGCGCACTCGAACCCCAGCGAGATCGACTGGAAATAGGGTGAGCCGACGGCAGAATCGCCGACGAGAAAGACAGGAGAGTGAGCGAAGGGATGGTCTACGCTCTCCGCGGTGCGGTACAGCCGGCTGGTTGCGTTCCGCGCTCGATAGAGGTTGAGCGGAATGCAGATGACCTGCAGGTCTCCGATGATCTCCCCGTGGGTCTCGGCTTTTATCTTGTCGATGAAACGCTCCATCGAGCCCGCAGCCTCGGGAAAGTTCCCGCGTAGCCATTCGCCGTCGAAGTGCGGTGGCATTGCCGCGGCCTCGTCGCTCGTGATGTGAATGATTCCCGTCACATGACTCACGTTGCCGTCGTGAGAGGTTCGGGCGACCGACGGGATGAACTTGTAGTGCGGATTCTCGGCATTCTTGTAGTACTTGCAGAGCTCATTGCACGAGTAGTTCTGGTCGTAGAGAAAGGTGACGACGAGCGCGAACTCGAGTTCGACGTTGACCGTGTTGCCGTCGGCATTCGATGTTTCACTCGCGGGTACCAGCCAGTCTCGCAGTAGGGATTTCCTTCCCGTGCAGTCGATCACGATGTCATCTGGCTCGATCACGGTCATGATGTCCTGCGCCGACACGGTGGAGGCCGAATGCTCCACGGGGTTCGACGCGCGCGCCGCAATGAGATCGCTGAGCGACTGTTCGATGTCGTTGAGTGGGCAGAACCCGACCGTCCACTCCTCGAGGAGCGACATCAGATCCGGTGGAATCGACCGGCGGAAGACCACGCCCTGCTCGACTTCCGAGGGATCGAAGATCGCCTCGACATCGTCTCCGTCGGTCTGGATGGCCCGGTAGGCGCCCACCGAGGGAGCGATGAGATAGGGCTCGAGGTGCACCATGCGAGTGCGGGTGTACCGGGCTCGCTGCTCGTAGAGCACGACCGAAAGCCACTCGAGCGGTTGGAGCAGCGCGGTGACCATCAGACCCACCGGCCCACCGCCGACGACGTGCACGCGCCGGCGAGAATGCTCGCTGCCCGACGCGGCAACCGTCGCCGGTAGTGGGGTCGTAGTCGCTGTCATCGTTACTCCTGAAAGCGGGCTAGGAGAGAATCTACGAGAAAGCTGCTTTCGTGCAGACAGAAAGAGCCTCCTCTCACAGTATGCCCCAGACGGGTGCAGGCGGCCCCTCCACGCAACACGATCGCTAGGCTCGGTCTCATGGGCCAGGGGCGCATCGTCGCGGCGGCACCCGCGCTCTTCGTCGTCCTCTGGGCATCGGGATTCGTCGTCGCCCGTGAAGGCGTCTCCTATGCCGACCCTCTGACCCTCGTCGCCATCCGCTTCTCGATTGCCTGCGTCCTCCTGCTCGCACTGGCCGTCGTCACGCGCGCCCGCTGGCCGACACGCCGGGAGGCCCTGCACTCGGCCGTCGTGGGTCTCTTCCTCCAGGCTGCGTATGTCTGCTGCGTCTTCATTGCCCTCGACCAAGGCCTTGCCGCGGTCGTCACCGCACTCGTTGTCGGGCTCCAGCCGCTGCTTTCCGCCTGCGTCGTCGGGCCTCTCCTGAACGAGAGAGTCAGGCCGATGCAATGGGCGGGCCTCGTTATCGGTCTTGCCGGTGTCGCACTCGTCGTCGCCCGGGGCGTCGAGTTCGGAAGTGGTACGGAACTCGGCCTGCTCCTCGCGGTCGTTGCACTCGTCGGAATCACCGCGGGGACCGTGTATCAGCGTCGCTTCTGCCGTGCTATCGACCTCCGCACCGGAACCGCCTGTTCGTTTGCCTCCGCCACGGTCGTCTCGATCTTCCTGGCGTTCGCCATCGAGCCGATGCACGTGCGCTGGACGTGGCAGCTCTTTGCCTCGCTGGCCTGGATGTCGGCCGTGCTCTCGGTGGGCACGATCTTGCTGCTCTTCTGGCTGCTCCGGCGCATGGAGGTCACGCGGGTGACTAGCCTCTTCTACCTCGTGCCTCCTGTCGCCGCGCTGATGGCCTGGCTGTGGTTCGGTGAGACGATCAGCTGGGTGATGGCCGGAGGTATCGCACTCGCGGCCACGGGCGTGACGCTCGTCCAGAAAGGCGCAGGCTAGATCAGGCCGGCAGCCTGCTCACGGTGCACGAGCCGAGGGTGCATCGGGATGTCGCCGCTGCCCCTCGAGAGCCGGGGAAAGCCAACGACGGCCGGTCCTTGTTTGCGCCCACCGTCTCGGTCGATGTGCGACGCTATCGTAGAGGCGTGGGGGACATGCGCAACGAACTCATCTCACTCCTCGAGGCTGTGCGCAACGGAGCCGTCGAACCGGGCGACGCAGTTGACCGGCTTGCGAGACTCCCGTTTCGTGACCTCGGCTTTGCGCGCATCGACCTGCTGAGAGAGGTGCGACAGGGTGCACCGGAGGCTGTCCTCGGCGAGGGAAAGACATCGCAGCAGGTTGTAGCAATCGTAAGCGCAATGCTCGACGAGGGCGTCGGGAGCGTCCTCGTCACCCGCGCGGACGAGGAAACGCGGGCCGCTGTGTGCGCTATCGCTCCTGATGCGCTCGAGCATGCGACAGCTCGACTCGTGTGGTTCGCCCGGGGCGTGCCGGAGCCGCGCGGCGTCGTGACGTTGATCTCGGCCGGAACCTCGGACGGCCCCGTCCTGCACGAGGCGCGCGTCCGTGCGGAGCTGATCGGAACCGAGGTCGTGTGGCACGAGGATGTCGGTGTTGCCGGATTGCACCGACTTGCGGCAGTCCTTCCCGACCTCGAGCGTGCCGACTGCGTGGTCGTGGTCGCCGGCATGGACGGCGCACTCGCAAGCGTCGTCGGCGGACTCGTGTCGGCACCGGTCATCGGCGTGCCGACGAGCGTCGGCTACGGGTCAGCCGAGGGCGGCCGGACGGCCCTGAACGCGATGCTCGCCTCGTGCGCTGCGGGACTTGCCGTGGTCGGTATCGACGACGGATTCGGAGCGGGCACGATCGCCGCACGCATCGCGAGACAGTCGGCGTGATCGCCTACCTGGACTGCGTCGGGGGCCTAGCGGGCGACATGCTCCTGGCTGCGCTCCTCGACGCGGGTGCGCCGGAGGACGAGCTACGCGCGATTCCCGGGAGGCTCGGGCTCCACGGGGTCGAGATCAACGCGCACCGCGTCGAGCGGCACGGAATCGGCGCGCTGCACGTGGACGTGATTGGTGACGGGCACGCACACGGGACGCATGGCGCACACGAGGCGCACGAAGCACACGGAGCTACCTGGACGACGATCCGCGAGCTGATCGAGACGGCCGATCTCGACCCGCTCGTTTCTGAGCGCTCGCTTGCGGTCTTCAGGCGGCTGATCGATGCGGAAAGCAGGATTCACGGGGTCGGCCCGGAGGACGTCCACCTCCACGAGCTCGGGTCAGCGGACACGCTCGTGGACGTGTGCGGCGCCGTGACGCTTCTGGCGGCTCTCGGAGTGGAGCGCCTCGTCTGCTCGCCACTTCCCCTCGGGCGGGGGACGATCCGGATAGCGCATGGCGTCGTACCGTTGCCCGCACCCGCCACTGTCGAGCTCCTGCGTGGATGTCCGGTCTTCGGCGTGGACTTCGAGGGCGAGCTCGTCACGCCGACGGGCGCAGCACTGGCAGCGACCCTCGCCGACGGGTGGGGCCCGCTGCCGGCGCTGACCATCGAGCACGTCGGGTACGGCGCCGGAACACGAGATTTCGCCGAGCGGGCTAACCTCGTGCGTGTCGTGCTCGGACGCGTCGCGAAAGAGAGTCAGGCGGTCGAAGTGCGCCTTCTCGAGACGAACCTCGACGACTTCAACCCGGAGCTCGTACCCGACGCCGTCGAACGCTGTTATGCCGCCGGGGCGCTCGATGTCTGGACAGCGCCGGTGCTGATGAAGAAGGGGCGTCATGGCATCGTCCTCTCCGCCCTCGTACGACCGGAGGACGAGCGCGTCGTGGCTCACACGATTCTCGAGGAGACCTCGACCCTCGGGGTGCGGGTCGGAGCGCTCCGCCGCTACGAGCTCGAGCGCTCAACGCAGACGGTCGAGATCGACGGCCACCCGATACGCGTCAAGCTCGGCCGGCTCGACGGTCGCCTCGTGAACGTCGCACCCGAGCACGACGACTGCGCCGCCGTAGCGCAACAGACAGGGGTGCCGGTAAAGTCGGTATGGGCGTTGGCACTCACGGCCGCTCGGGAGATTCAGTGACCGGCATCGATCAACTCGAGGCAGCAATCCGGCCTCTCGGCTCGGCGATCGTCGCGTTCTCCGGCGGCGTGGACTCGTCCGTCGTCGCCGTCGTCGCCGCACGTGTGCTCGGGAATCGGGCGCTTGCCGTCACGGCCGTCTCACCGGCCCTTGCGACCGGCGAGCTCGACGGCGCTCAGAACGTCGCCCGCGCCGCGGGCATCGCGCATGAGACGATCACGACCAACGAGCTCGCGTCCGAGGAGTACCGCCGAAACGACGAGAACCGCTGTTACTACTGCAAGACCGAGCTCTACGAGCAGCTCCTCGCACTCGCACGCCGGCGTGGCTTTGCCACTGTGCTGTCGGGGGCAAACGCCGACGACATGGGCGATTGGCGCCCCGGCCTCCGCGCCGCGGCCGAGCACGGGGTGCGTCATCCTCTCCTCGAGGCCGGCTTCGGCAAAGAAGACGTGCGCTCACTCGCCCGCGCGCTCGGAGTGGTGAGCGCGGAGAAGCCCGCCTCGCCCTGCCTCGCATCGCGACTGCCCTACGGGACGGAGGTCACGCCGGAGGCGCTCGCCCTGATCGACAGGGCCGAGCGAGCCGTGAAGCAGCTCGGCTACCGCGTTCTGCGCGTGCGTCACTACGGTGAGCTAGCGCGGATCGAGGTTGCTGCGGACGAGTTGCCACGCGCGCTCGAGGAGCGTGCTGCGATCGAGGAGGCCGTTCGCGCCGCGGGCTTCGCACGCATCGAGATCGACGGGAATCCTTTTCGCTCCGGCTCGCTCAACGGGCCGCAGTTCGTCCGCACCCTCACGGTTACCGGCTGAGCTCCAGCTCGCCCGCTTCTTTGCAGCGCCTCTCGTCTGATCACGGAGGTCGATGCTCTGGTGCAGGCGGTGACGGTGCCCACCGGGAATCGCCGCCCGCCAGAGCGGCCTCCTGTTTCCATGGCGCGGCGCCTACACTTCCTGTGTGCGCCGCTACCACCTGACCACGTTCGGCTGCCAGATGAACAGCCACGACTCCGAACGCATCAAGGGGATGCTCGAGTCGCTCGGCCTCGGCGAAGCGACCTCGAAGGAGGATGCCGACCTCGTCGTCTTCAACACGTGCACGATCCGCGAGAAGCCTGATACCAAGCTCTCCGCCTATCTCGGTGACGCGGGTGCCCGTAAGCGTGAGAATCCCGACCTCGTGATCGCAGTCGGCGGCTGTTTCGCCGAGGCACAGCAGGAACGTATCTTCGACCTCTACCCCCAGGTCGATGTGGCCTTCGGGCCCGGTTCGATCCCGCATCTCGGGGACTGGGTCGGAGTGGGAGGAGAAGGCGTTGCGCGCGGCCGCTTCGGCACGCACGAGCACTTTGCGGGCCACCTTCCCCCGCATCGCGAGCGCGCCGCGCATGCGTGGGTGCAGGTTTCGATGGGCTGCAACTCGACGTGCTCCTACTGCATCGTGCCAGCCGTTCGTGGGCGGGAGCAGAGCCGACGTCCCGGCGACATCATCGCCGAGGTGACGCGCCTCGCGTTCGACGGGGTGCGTGAGATCACACTGCTCGGCCAGAACGTCAACTCCTGGGGCCGTGACCTCTCGCCCGACATCCGGACGGAGTTCGGCGAGTTGCTGCGTGCCTGCGACGCAGTGGACGGGATCGAACGGATCCGCTTCACGAGCCCGCACCCGAAGGACTTCCGCGAGCCGGTGATCGCCGCGATGGCCGAGTGCGACGCAGTCTGCGAGCACATCCACCTGCCGTTGCAGTCGGGCTCGACACGGATCCTCAAGGCAATGCGGCGCACCTACTCGCGCGAGCGGTATCTCACTCTCGCAGCGCGGCTGCGAGAGGCGATTCCCGACCTCGCGCTCGGTACCGACGTGATCGTCGGCTTCCCGGGAGAGACCGAGGCCGACTTCGCCGAGACGCTCGAGGTCGTCGAGGGGGTGCGCTACGACAGCGCGTTCACGTTCATTTACTCGCCACGCCGTGGGACGGATGCCGCTGTGATGGCCGACCAGATTCCAGAGCCGCTGAAGCACGAGCGGCTCGAACGGCTCGTCGAGGTGGTGCAGCGGATCGCGGCCGAGAAGAATGCCGAGCGTGTCGGCAACATCGAGCAGGTTCTCGTGGAGGGCCCGAGCAGGACAGATCCGACGCTGCTGCGAGGTCGCACGCGACGCAATACGACGGTGCTGTTCCCCGGCGTGGGCGAGGCCGGCAACCTCGTGGACGTGACCATCGAGGGCTCGACCTCGACGACGCTGCGTGGCAGTATCGCGTCGGCCGTGCCTGCCTGAGCGGGTACGCGCGATGGTCGCCGTGATCGCCGTGTTCGGACCCACCGCGTCGGGTAAGACGGCCGTGGCGGAGGCCGTGGCCGACCGGCTCCGGACGGAGGTCGTCTCCTGCGACGCGCTCCAGGTGTACCGGGGCCTGCCGATCCTGACGAACCAGCCCACGCGACCGACGCGGCTCGTCGGTATCCGCGAGGTGAGCGAGGAGATGTCCGTCGGCGCGTACGCGGCTCTTGCCCACGAGGCGATCGACGAGCTCGTGGCAGCGCACGGCGCCGCCGTTGTCTGCGGCGGCACCGGCCTGTACCTACGGGCGGCGTTGGCGGACATGGCCGTGCCGCCGCGGCCGGCGGCGGGAGTGCGGGAGCGCATCCGCGCCGAAGTCGAGGGAGAGGCCGCCGCCGCCCACGAGAGGCTTGCGTCCATCGACCCCAGGGCGGCCGCTGCGGTGCACGTGAACGACGTGCGCCGACTCGTGCGGGCCCTCGAGCTCGCGGAGGCCGGACACTCTCTCGTCCCCCACGACGACCAGCTCTGGGCGGCCTCGACACGCCATCCGACGCTGATCGCAGGCCTCGACGTTCCCCCGGACGAGCTGGAGCGCCGCATCGCCGAACGCACGGACGCGATGTTCGCCGCGGGCGTCGTCGCCGAGGTGCGCGCCGCACGTGCCGCCGGTGTCTCGCATACCGCGGTGCAGGCGCTTGGCCTCGAGGAAATTGCGACGTTGCCGGAGCAGCAGGCCCGGGAGCGGATCCTCGTGCGCACTCGCCGCTACGCCGCCTACCAGCGGAAGTGGATGCGCCGCATCCCGGGGCTCGTCAGCGTGGACGGTACGCGGGCTCCGGAGGAGGTGGCAGAGGCGATTGCCGAAAGAGTGGAGTCGCAACCTCTGTAGCGAAGGAATCCAACGACGACTCGAGCGCCACCAGGCGAAATAGTCGATGGGAAAGAAATCGCGAAAGTTCCATGACGGTATTCAGTTGAGCTACCCGGGTATGAGTTCGCCGAACGGACGCTTCTATCAACGTAATATGGTGGCATGATCGAGATCAGAAGCGTTGCAGGAAAGCTACTGTATACACACGAGGCGACGAGCATCGCCGGTGCGAATCTCGCCGGTGTGAACCTTGCGTACGCGAACCTTGCGTACGCGAACCTCGTCTGTGTGAACTTCAAGGACGCGAACCTCGACTATGCGAAGCTCACCAGTGCGAACCTCTTCGGCACGAACCTCGTCGGTGCGACCCTCACCGGTGCGACCATGGGCGGGGCAGACCTCACCGGCGCGAACCTCACCGGCGCGAACCTCTTCGATGCGAACGTCGCCGGCGC
>SHVL01000038.1 GCA_009694305.1 Thermoleophilia bacterium | reverse complement strand
CGTCCTCGACCTCGACGACCGAGACGGGCTCGCCCTGGCCGAGCTCCGAGAAGAGACGCTTCGGCTTGCGGTCTCGGTTGTTCTCGATCACCGCGTTGGCCGAACCGAGGATCGCGTTCGTGGAGCGGTAGTTCTGCTCCAGGGCGATCGAGTGTGCCCCCGGGAAGTCGCGCTCGAAGTCGAGGATGTTGTTGATGTCGGCGCCGCGAAAGCCATACACTGACTGGTCCGGGTCACCCACCGCAAACACGTTCTGCTCCTCGCCAGCGAGCAGCTGCAGTAGCCGGTACTGCGCGTGGTTTGTGTCCTGGTACTCGTCCACGAGGATGTAGCGGAACGTGTGCTGCCAGTGCGCCCGTACTTCCGGGAAGCGCTCGAGCGCCTCGACCGTGAGCATCAGCATGTCGTCGAAGTCCACCGCGTTCGAGGTGATCAGCCGCCGCTGGTAGCGCTCGTACACCTCCGCGACGGTCTTGTCGTAGAACGAGGCAACGCGGCTCATGTACTCGTCGGGGCCGATCAGCTGGTTCTTCGCGTTCGAGATCTGGTTGTGGATACCGCGGGGCGTGAAACGCTTCGGATCGACGCCGAGATCCTCGAGGCACGCCCTGACGACGCGTACCTGGTCGGCCTGGTCGTAGATCGTAAACGTCGAGCGGTAGCCGAGTCTCTCCGCATCACGACGCAGCATCCGGCCGCAGGCGGCATGAAAGGTGAGGATCCAGGCCGCGCGCGCCTGCCTCCCGAGCATCTTCTCGAGCCGCTCGCGCATCTCTCCCGCCGCCTTGTTCGTGAAGGTGATCGCAAGGATCTCGTTGGGCCGTACCCCGTGCGCGCGGATCAGGTGCGCGACGCGGTGGGTGAGCACGCGCGTCTTCCCCGAGCCCGCGCCGGCGATCACGAGGAGAGGGCCGTCAACGTGCAGAACGGCCTCACGCTGCGCCGGATTGAGGTCGGCGAGGAGGTCTTCGTGGGGCGCGACGCTCATGTGTCGATGCTAGCGGCGGTCTCGGGCACCGTCATGATGCCCGGCCCGGACGGGTCGCCCGCCCCTAGCGGTCGACAACAACGACGCCGTCGTCGTCGCTGTAGAGCATCGCCCCGGGCTCGAACACGATCCCGCCGAACTCGACCGGGACATCGATCTCCCCCACACCTTCCTTCTCGCTCGGCCGCGGGCAGGTGCCTATCGCCTTGATCCCGACGTCCAGGCGCCGGAGCTCGGCGGAGTCACGCACGCAGGCGTTGAGGACGATGCCCGCCCAGCCGTTCGCCGCCGCGAGGCCGCCGACCATGTCCCCGAGAACCGCCGTGCGCCGCGAGCCGCCGCCGTCGACGACGAGCACGCGCCCCTCGCCGGGCTCACCGAGGTGTCGCTTCAGCACGACGTTGTCCTCATGACACCGAACCGTCGAGATCAGTCCCGAGAACACGTTGACGCCGCCGAACTGGTGGAGCACGAGCTCGCAGACGCGTGCCTCCACAGGGTGCGCATCGAGGATGTCGGCAGTCGAGGTCATGGCCCGAGGATACGGGCTCTCAGCGAAACGGGAACGGGCGACCGGCGAGCGCAGGCACAACCTGTGCCGTTACCCAGACCGGCGTCGCCCCGTATCGCACCGAGTAGCGGTAGCTCCCGTCGGCGCGGCGCAGGCGGGAGAGGAAGCGGAAGGGCGCCTTGCCCGGCTTCTCACCCGCGCTCTGGAGCGCCTGGATCGCCCACGCGGTCGACTGCCCGTCCGACTCACGGCCCTTCGTCAACGAGAAGCCCCCGTCGCGGGCCTGGAACGCCCTCAGAGCGACGACGGCCCGCCGGATCGATGCATTGCCGGCGCCGAGGCCCGCTGCGCGAAGAGCCTGAACCGCAGCCGCAGTGTCGTTCGAGTCGGGCTTGCCCCCACGGAGCCAAGGAAAGGCGCCGCTCTTCGCCTGCGCGGAAAGGATCGCCCGCACGAACACGGCCGGCGGCTGCTCGCCGACCGCCCGAAGTGCGATGACGGTCCACATCGTCTCGTTCACGAGCGCTCCCGGCCGATGCTCCCTCAGCCGTGCAAGGAGCGCGTCGTCGACGCGCTCCCCGAGCGCGTCGAGCGCGAGAACGCGAAGGGCCAAATCGCCGTCCGTCGCCTTACCGATCGGGCGAGCCTGCAGGAACGCTGCCGCACGCGACCGGGACGATTCCGAGCCGTTTGCCGCCACGAGACCGAGAGCCGCCCATGCAGTGAGGGCCGCATCCGCGGGCTGGCCCTGTTCGCCAAAGCCGCCGCCTGGATCCTGGCGGGCCGCCAGGAACGCTGCGGACCCGGCAGCAGGGCCGGTTGCTCCTGCTGCCGTTCCGGCAAGAACCGCGCACGCGACGAGTGCCATGACCCACCTCACGCCCACACCACCTCGGTGTGCACCGTACGCGCGTGCCGGTCGAGGACACGCCGCAACTCAGGCCCCGCTGCGAGTGCAAGGACGAAGTTGCCGAGTGCGTGCGCGATGTTGAACGCAATGCCCGCGGCGAGAACGGTCACGAGAGCCGCCCACGTATGCGGGTAGAAGGCAAACCAGAGCCAGATGTCCATCAGCGTCCCGAACGCCATGCCGAGGACGGCGCAGAAGAACGCGAACGGCCAGCGTCGGTGCAGGGCGACCTTGAAGACACCGGCGAGCGCTCCGCACCCACCCCAGGCGAGCATCTGCCACGGGGTATGCGCACCCTGGCCGAGGAACATGTTCGAGGCGATCGCGGCCAGAGCGCCGACGGCGAAGCCCCGACGCGGCCCGAGCGCAACCCCGGCGGTCGCAACGATCACCGTGACGGGCTGCACGCTCGGCACCGGGGCGAAGAGGATGCGACCCGCGGCTGCGATGCCGGCGAGCGTCGCGACGAGCGTGAGATCCCGCGCCGTGTCGCCGCCCTGCTCGAGCCAGGCGAACCCTCCCGCGACGAGCGCGAAGGCCGCGAGAAGGGTCGCGAGACCGCCGTTCGCAGGATCGAGCGCCGCCCACAGCAGCCCGGCGACGCCGAGCCCGACGAAGAAGACGAGTGCAAATCTAGACCGCAACCGGGACCTCCAGCGGCTGACCGAGCCTGACGCGACGGTGCGCGGGCAGGAGCGGGTCATGCGTGGCAACGAGGACCGCGCGCCCGCTCGCCGCCTGCTCGAGCAGCCACTCCGAGAGCGCCGCCTTCCGGTCGGGGTCGATGCCCCGGGTCGGCTCGTCGAGCACGAGCAGGTCGGGCTCCGAGACGGAGATCGCCGCGATCCCGAGCCGTTCACGCTCGCCGCTCGAGAGGTCGCGGGGATGACGGGACGTCGCAAAGGTGAGGCCGAAGCGCTCGAGTGCGGCCGCGGCACGCACCTGATCTCCGTTGACGCCGAGGGCGACCTCGTCGAGGGCGGTCTCACGAACGAGATGCCGACCTGGATCCTGCGAGAGGTACGTCGCACGACCGTCGCGGGCAACGGTGCCGCTCGTCGGCTGCACGAGCCCCGCCGCGATTCGCGCGAGCGTCGTCTTCCCGCTGCCGTTGCGACCCTCGAGAGCGACGATCTCGCCACGATGGACGACGAGCGACGCGCCCCCGAGAACCTCCGGGCCGCCGCCGTAGGCGAAGTGGACGTCATCGAGTCGAACGAGGGGCTGGCCGCCCGGCACGGACGGTGAGGGATCGTCCGGGACCGCTCCGCCGCCGTAGCGTGGCCGACGCGTCGAAAGCCACCCGCGCGCCTCGGCGACCGGCGCGTCCAGGACGATCCTCCCCTCCTCCATCATGATCACGCGATCAGCGATCGCGAGTGCGCGGTCGACGCGCTGCTCCGAGAGCACGACGGCGCACCGGGCCTGCTCGACGTGCGCGAGAAAGGCGTCGGCACCCTCGGCATCGAGCTGCGACGTCGGCTCGTCGAGCAGGAGTAGCTGCGGCTCGAGCGCGAGCGCGGAGGCAAGGCAGACACGCTGCAGCTCGCCGCCGGAAAGCTCGACGGTGCGGCGCTCCGCGAGATGCCCGGCGCCGACCTGGGCAAGCGCGGCATGCGTCCGCGGCCAGATCTGCTCCGGCGGGACACCGAGGTTCTCGAGCCCGAAGGCCACCTCGTTCTCGACCCGGGTCATCACGATCTGATCCTCGGGATCCTGGAAGACCGAGGCCACTGTCCCGGCGAGATCGGCGGGACCAGACGTGCGCGTGTCGAGCCCGGCGACGACGACGCGACCCGAGAACGTGCCGCCGTGAAAATGCGGCACGAGGCCGGCGAGCGCGCGCAGCAACGTCGACTTACCGCTTCCCGAGGGGCCGAGCAAGGCCACGATCTCACCTGCCTCGAGCTCGAGCGAGATGTCCCTCACCGCGGGAATGCTCCCCGGATAGGCGAACGACAGATCGCTCACGGACGCTAGAGCCATAGCGCAGCGACTCCCACGAGCACGACTGCGCCACCGAGCGCAACGTAGTCCGCGTATGCCCAGGGTGGCCTGGGGGCGCGTGTCGCTCCGCTCCGCCCGAACCCTCGAGCCTCCATGGCCTCGGCCAGGCCCGTCGCCCGCTCGAGCGACCCGGCAACGAGGGGCGAGAGAAGCGTCGCGTACCCCCGCGCTCCGTGCAGGTGTACACCGCGTCCCCGCACCGAGTCGGCCATACCGGCCGCGTCGCGCTCGAGGGTTGGGACAAGACGCGTCGCGAGCGCGACGGCAAGCGCCGAGCGTCGCGCAAAGCCTGCCGCCGAGACCAGTCGGTCGTGATCGACGAGGAGCGTGTAGGCACTGAACGCAAGTGCTACAACGGCAAGCCGGAGGCCGTTGACGACCGCGATCTGGATCTCGTCCGTCGAGATGTCGATCGGGCCGATCACCGGGAGCGTCGGGCCTTCCCACAGCAGCGTGCCGCCGCCGGACGACCACATCAGCGGGGAGATCACAATCACGCCGAGCGCACTGAACAGCGCTCCGCTGATGTAGATGAAGCGGCGTTCGACCGGCGCCCGTAGACAGACGGCAACGAGGATGACCACCATCGCGGCGAGCGCCCAGAGCCGATCGACGAGAAAGCCGGCTGTCGCGACCGCAGCGAGGAGAGCCGTGGCAGGACCGGGGCTCACGGGCTCTCGAACCCCCTGGAGAAGTCACCGGCGAGCAGTCGGCCGACCGACCCCGAAAACGAAAAACCGGCGGCGCCCGACGGGCCCGATCCGGGCTTCCGTAGCCTGGCCGTGAGATGCGGGGCACCCTGCACGAGCTCGAAGAGATTGGCTTTCCCGGGCACCGGAGAGCCCAACGGCGCGACGTCATCGGCATGAATGGCCTCCGCCACCCGCACCGCGTCGGCCTGCAGGCCGGGTGCGTACCGCACCGCCGCCGGCCGCGGCTTCCCGTCATATCCGTGCAGAAACGGCTCGGGGAACACGCCTGCGACAACCTCGAGCGTCTCTGCGTCGTGCGACCAATCCCGGTAGTCCCACCAGGCGATGTCGCCGTCGCGGAGGCGGTACGAGGCGGCCGACCTGTCGCCGGCGAGCCCGTTGACGAACCAGAACCAGTCCCTGTGACGGCGGGCGCTCCCCTCGATGTCGTCGATGGACTGGACGAAGCCGCCGCCGTACCGGGTGTCCACCTTCGTCTCCGACCTGAGCGCACGCAGCAGCGACTGGCCCGCCGGAACGTCCACGTCGATGAGCACGCTCGCGCCGCGATCACGGGTCACCCGGAGGTGAGCCGTCCCGTCGGCGGCCGTCGGCCCCTCCCCGCCGCAACCCGCAAGAGCGAGGACGGCGAGGAGGAACCCGATGCAGAGCCGCCGGCTCACTTCACGGCGTTCGACCGGGTAGCGCCGACGGCATAGGAGCGGACGACGCCGATATGACGACCGACGCATACCTTGCCCGCTGCGTCAACCTTGAAGCGACGCCCGTCAACGCTGACCTGTGCGCGCGCGGCGGGCGTGGCCTTGCCGGCGTCGTCGAACGACGAGACGGCGTAACAGTTCTTCTTCGTCGATTTCAAGGCAAGCGTCGCCGGCCCGCCCGTGTCTGAGAAGGTGGCGTAGTACCACAGCACCTCGTCACCGTCCTTCAGGATCACCTGGTCGGCTCCCACGGGCGGTGACACGCCGTTGACCTTGAAGACCCACCCCGATGCACCGGCACCCGGATACCGACCGACCTGGCTGACGTACGGCCCGAACGACGCCTGGATCACCTGTACATAGAACTCGCCGGAGATACTGGCGGCATCGAGCGCCACGAGGGCGTTCGGTGCCTCCACCTTGACGGGAGACGACCCGAAGATCGACTGCGTTTTTCCTTCGACGCGCACCGTGACAGACGCGCCAGAAGCCGTTGCTACGAGCGTGAGAACGAGACCGATGACGGTCACGAGAACGATCAAACGTCGTGCCACGAATCCTCCTTCCACGAGGGGTTCGGTACGGAGGAGGCGGCAGGTCTTCTGACTCGGGGCTCCCTCTCCCGCCGCCTTCCCGGCAACCGGTTCCCCGGTGCGCCAGTGGCGTTTCGGCGGGCGAGCAACTCCCCTCACAGCGGCGGGACCGTCCCGGATTTGCACCGGATTCCCTCACCGCACTCCTGTATGAGCACACACCTTATCATCGGGCGATGACAGCAAAGGCATGCAGGCTATGGGCTCCTGCCGTTCTGATGGCGATGGTGATCTTTGCCTTCTCGTCGATCCCGAGCCTCTCGACCGGACTCGGGACCTGGGATCTCGTCGGGCGTAAGCTCGCGCACCTGACCGAGTACGCCGCGCTCGGCGTTTTCCTGTGCCGGGCACTCGGCCGACCCGCGCTCGCAATCCTCGCCGGGGCGCTCTACGCCTGCACCGACGAGATCCACCAGAGCTTCGTCACGGGCCGGCACGGGGTCTGGTACGACGTGGTGATCGACACGATCGGAGTCTCGATCGGCGTCCTTGCATGGAAACGATCGCGATGGGGTACATGAGCGCAATCCTGATCGACCTCGACGGCGCACTCGGAGACACGAGGCCGCTGTGGGACGACTGGCTGGCCGGGGCCGCGAAGGTACTCGGCGTCGATCCGGCGGCGCTACCGGCCGACCGCGGCGATGCCGCGGCCACGCTCGACGCAGCAGGAGCCGGTAACTGGCGCATCCTCCTCGAGCGATTCGTAGCCGACCGCGCACCGGTCTACCTCCGTCCCCACGCAGAGGCGAGCGCCGCCTTACGGAAACTCGCGACGACCGGTCGGCCACTCGGAGTGTTCACCGACGCGCCCATCGAGCTCGCACAGATCGCGGCCGCGCAGCTCGGCGTGGCGCGGCGAATGGTTGCGCTGGAAGCAGGGAGTGGTGCGCTGGAACGTCTAGAAGACGTGCTGGGGCACGACGCAATGCTCGTCCAAACGCGTGATCAACTCACCGCGGCATCGCGCGAGGGCTGATCACCGCACGAGACGATAGAGCGCACCATCGCCGGAGACGACATAGAGCTCGCCTGCGATGTCCTCACCGAACGAGGTCACGTGCGGGACGATAAACGGCTCTCGCCGGATCTCGCGAGCAACCCCTCCCACGAGCTTCAACGACCACACTTTACCGCTGCAGTAGTCACCGTAGAAGTACCGGCCAATGGCGCTGCGCATCGCCGATCCGCGATAGACGTAGCCGCCGATGATCGAACACTCACTCCCGTGGTTGTACTGCGCCACGGGAGTGACGAGGCGACCAGGGCCTATCGCCTTGCTCTCGAACGGGGAGCGCCCTTCGTAGACGGGCCACCCGAAGTTGAGCTGGCCTTGCCAGGGCCACGCAACATGATCGACCTCCTCGAGCGAGACCTCGCCCACATCACCGATCCAGAGATCACCGTTCGCGCGATCAAACGAGAACCGCCACGGGTTACGGAGCCCGAGAGCGACTATCACCGGTTTTGCAGCCGGGTACGCAGGATCGAGCCTCAGTATCTTGCCGAGGAGCGACAGGGGATTCTGTGCAGGGTTGTCCGGGGCACCAGTCGCGCCCCCGTCGCCCATGCCGACGTAGAGGAGCCTGTCCTTGCCGTAGGCGACGCTGCCGCCATTGTGGTGCGAGTCAGGCTGCTCGATCATCAAGAGCTGACGGGCCGTTTGTGTCAGCGCCTTCGTTCCGTCGGAGCGATAGCGAACGACACGCGTGTCGCCGTTCACGTCGGTGTAGTCAACGACGAACTGCCGGCTCTTCACGTAGTCGGGTGCGAAGGCGAGCCCGAGTAGTCCCTGCTCACCCTCGGCATACACCTTCGACCGGATGTCCAGAAAGGGCTGTGCTCTGATCTTGCCCGCACGTACGACCCGAATGAGCCCGCTCTGCTCCACCACGTAGACCACGCCCGGAGCCCCGGGGGCGAAGGTGACCTGCACGGGCGACCGAAGCCCGTCAACGACCTTGACGAGACCCCTCGGCGCTCCCCGCAACACGCCCGTAGAAACGTCCGCAGAGGCACCCGAAACGCATGTGAGGAGGCTGCCAAGCAACGCTGCAGCGAGGAGACGCACGACCCGAATGGTAGCCGCATCTACCCCTGCCGGGTACCGGTTGGTGTACCCTGTGCCCGCCGTGAAGGTCTTTCTCATCGGTGCAGGCCAGGTGGGCTCGACAATCGTGGAGGCACTCCACGGCGGGCACGATCTCACCGTGATCGACCTCGACGCAGCGCGTCTGAAACCGCTCGCCTACCGCTACGACATTGCCACGATCGAGGCCAACGGGGCCAGCCGCCGCTCGCTCGCTGACGCCGGCGTCGCCGATGCAAATCTGGTGATTGCCTGCACCTCCCGGGACGAGGCGAACCTCGTCGCCGCAACCTTTGCCCGGATCGAGGCACCGAACGCGACAACGGTCATCCGCACGTCGAACACCGAGTACATCGAGCTCTGGCGGGAGGGCCGTCTCGACGTGGACTTCGTCGTCTCGTCCGAGGTCGAGACGGCCAACGCAATCACAAGGGTGATCCGGGTTCCCGCAGCCGTGCAGACCGACGTATTCGCCGACGGGCAGATACAGATGGTCGAGTACGTGGTCAGCAGCCTCGCGCGACCGGACCTCCTCGGAAAGCCACTTCGGGAATGTGGCCTCGTGCCTCGAGATTCGCGGCTCGTGAGCATCATCCGCGATGGCACCATGATCATCCCGCGCGGCGACGCGGTCATCGCAGCCGGCGACCGGCTCGTCGTGATCGGCTCTCCGACGTCGGCACAGGCCTGGGGTGAGCTTCTCTCTCCCGGCGAGAGCGAGATCGACGACGTCGTCATCTTCGGTGGAGGACAGGTCGGCCTGGCGGTCGCGCGCGCGTTGCTCGAGAAAAACGTCGGTGTCCGGCTGATCGAGCCCAACCGCGACCGCGCACGCCGGGTCGCCGAGGATCTTCCGGATGCCAGGGTCTACCAGGCAAACGGCCTAGATCCCGACTTTTTCGAGCGCGAGCGGATTGGCAAGGCACAGGCTGCCATCTTTGCAATGCGTGAGGATGCAAAGAATCACTACGCGGCGACCCTGGCGCGCGTGAACGGGATTCGCTTTACGATCGCGATCATCCACGACGCGATCGCCCGCGAGGTCTACGAGCATTCGGGAGTGGACGTGATCGTGAATCCGCGCCAGGTGACGGCGGAGGAGATCGTCCGCTTCGCCCACGATCCTCGCACACAACAGATCTCGATGATCGAGAACGACCGCTTCGAGGTGCTGGACATCACGACCAGCCCGACGAGCGAGTACGTCGGGCTGACGTTCCGGGAGATGCCGATCCGGGGCGCGGTGATCGGCGCCGTCGTCCGCGAGGGCAAGGCTGTGTTTCCCCACAGCGACGACGTTCTCCTCGCCGGTGACCGGGTGATCGTGTTCACGGAGTCGGCCAGGGTCGCGGACGTCGAGCGCGTTCTGTGACGGACGGCACGACCCGACCGCATCGGTCACGGTCACGCGGCGGCATCAGCGGCGTCAACCTACGCGGCGCACTGGGTCTGGTCGGGACGCTGACGAAGGTCCTGTCCGTCGTTGTCCTGTTCCCCGCGGCTCTCGCGATCGGATACGGCGAGCCGTTCTGGCCGTTCCTTGCTGCCGGAGGGATCACGGCGCTCATCGGAGTCGGGCTCGAGCAACTGGGAAAGGGCGCCGCGCCGCTCGGGTTTCGTGAAGCGTTCTTCGTCGTGGCAGTGACGTGGCTGGCAGCGGCGATACTCGGAGCACTTCCCTATCTCCTCTCGGGCAACCCGCAAATCGACCGTCCGGTCGATGCGTACTTCGAGGCGATGTCCGGGTTCACGACGACCGGGGCATCCATCCTGACCGACATTCCGGCGCTCGACCAGTCGATGCTCATGTGGCGCCAGTTCACCCAGTGGCTCGGCGGGATGGGCATCATCGTGCTCGCGCTGGCGATCCTGCCACGCCTCCGCGTCGGCGGGCGCCAGCTACTCGAGTCCGAGATGCCGGGGCCCGAGGTAGACAATCTTGCCGACCAGATCCGCTCGACCGCTCAACGGCTGTGGCTCCTCTACGTTGCCCTGACCGCCGCACAGGCCCTGATTCTCGCCGTCTTCGGTTGGACCGGGATCGACGACCGGATGACCCCGTTCAACGCCGTCGCACACGCGTTCACGACGCTTCCGACCGGGGGGTTCTCACCCATGGCACGGTCGGTCGAGCCCTTTGCCGCCGCAAGCCAGTGGGTCATCGTGCTTTTCATGACGCTCGCCGGGATGAACTTCGCGCTCCTGTATCGACTCCTTGTTCGGCGGAAGGTACGCGCATCCTCGCGTGACGAGGAGGCGCGACTCTACCTGGCCATCCTCGCAGCGATGTCCGCCGTCGTTGCCGTTGAGCTGTGGCACGCGGGACTTCGACACGGCGAAGAGGCTGTCCGACAGGCCACGTTCCAGGTCGTGTCGATGATGACGACGACCGGCTACGCGAGCACGGACTTCATCATCTGGCCGGCGTTTGCCCTCATGATCCTCGTTGGCGTGATGCTCGTGGGCGGTTCCGCCGGCTCGACAGGCGGTGCGATCAAGGTCGTCAGGCACCTGCTGATGGGCAAGGTTCTACGCCGCGAAATCAGGCAGACACTCCATCCCGAGGTCGTTGTCCCGATCAGGCTCAACGGTGCTGTCGTGGACGAGCGAACACTGCGGGCGATCATGGCATTCGTCGTTCTGTACGTTGGCTTCTTCGTGGTAGGAGCGGTGCTACTAGCGGCCGATGCCGCGTTGCAGGGCCCTCAGATGTCTGCCTTCGATGCCATCGCAGCATCGGCGACAACGCTCGGAAACGTGGGGCCCGGCCTCGGTTTCGCGGGGCCGATGGGCTCGTTCGAGCCCTTCAGCGACTTCTCGACGATCGTGATGATTGTCCTGATGTGGCTTGGTCGCCTGGAGATTATTCCGGTGATCGTGCTTCTGACCAGAGGCTACTGGCGCGTCTGATCAGACGATCGTATGCCGCCGTGAGATGAAACGTCAGCCGGACGTGCGGGGCAACGAGCGGGACGGGTGGGCCGAGAATACGCTCGAGCTCACGCCTACCACGCGGAAGCACTATCGAGCAGCGGGATGCCCGTCGCCCCGCTCCCTCGTGCGCGGCCTGGAACGGCGAGGGCCGCCTTGCGGCGGCCCCCTCATTCACGTCATTTGACGAGCGAACGTGCACCGACCCGTGCAGACGGGGTACGCCCTGCCCCTACCCGTGGAGCGAGGCGAGTAGCGGAATGATCAGGATTGCCACGATGTTCGCGATCTTGATCATCGGGTTGATCGCCGGGCCGGCGGTGTCCTTGTAGGGATCGCCGACCGTGTCACCCGTGATCGAGGCAGCGTGCGCCTCCGAGCCCTTGCCGCCGTAGGCACCGTCCTCGATCAGCTTCTTCGCGTTGTCCCAGGCACCGCCGCCCGAGGTCATCGAGATCGCGAGGAACAGTCCCGTGACGATCGTGCCGATCAGCAGGCCACCGAGCATTACCGGGCTGATGATGCCGACGGCAATCGGGACGGCGATCGGGATCGCGGCGGGCAGCATCATCCCCCTGAGGGCAGATGCCGTCACGATGCCGACGGCAAGCGAGTAGTCGGGTCGCGACGTGCCCTCCATGATGCCCGGATCCTCCCGGAACTGGCGGCGCACCTCCTCGACGACCTCGCCGCCGACGCGACCGACAGCGGTCATCGCGAGTGACGCGAACAGGAACGGCATCATTCCGCCGATGAAGAGGCCTGCGATCACGTACGGATTGTCGAGCGAGAACACCGTGTTGATCCCTGCCTCGACGAGGCCGCGTGTGTACTCGTCGAAGAGGATCAGTGCTGCGAGTCCGGCCGAGCCGATCGCGTACCCCTTCGTGACAGCCTTCGTCGTGTTGCCGACCGCATCGAGCTGGTCGGTGATGCCACGAACCGATTCCGGCATGTCTGCCATCTCGGCAATGCCACCCGCGTTGTCGGTAACGGGGCCGAACGCGTCGAGAGCCACGATCAGGCCGGCCATCGAGAGCTGGGCCATGACTGCGACGCCGATCCCGTAGATGTTTCCTCCAGCGATCTCGTACGCAGCGATGACGCCGCCGGCGATCACTATCACGGGCAGAGTGGTCGCTTCCATGCCCTTCGCGAGGCCCGCGATGATGTTCGTCGCATGACCGGTCGTCGAAGCCGCTGCAATCTTCTTCACGGGGCTCCAGCGACTACCGGTGTAGAACTCGGTGATCGCAACGAGCAGGAAGGTGATTGCAAGCCCGACGAGGGCCGATCCGTACAGCTGCCAGAAGGTGAAGCGGCCATCGTCGAACGCCTTCGTGACCGGAATGAACCCGATCGCCGACAGGATGGTTGCGACAACAACACTCATGTAGAGCGCGTTGATGATCGCGTTCGAACCGCTGCCCACTCGCGCGAAGAAGGTGCCGATCACCGACGCGAGAATCGCCATTCCGCCGAGCGCGAGAGGATAGAGCCACAGGTCGCCGACCGGGTACGCAGTGCCGAGAAGCATGACGGCCACCGTGGTCACCGCATACGTCTCGAACAGGTCGGCTGCCATACCGGCACAGTCGCCGACGTTGTCGCCCACGTTGTCGGCGATCACCGCGGGATTCCGCGGGTCGTCTTCGGGAATGCCTGCTTCGATCTTGCCGACGAGGTCGGCGCCCACGTCGGCGGCCTTCGTGAAGATGCCGCCTCCGAGGCGCGCGAACACCGAGATCAGCGAGCCGCCGAAGGCGAGGCCGATCAGATCGTCGACGGCCGACGTAGGACTGTTGCCGAGGGCTCCGGTCAGGAACCAGTAGTAGCCGGCGACGCCGAAGAGGCCAAGCCCGACGACGAGCAGACCGGTAACCGATCCTGCGCGAAACGCGACCTTGAACGCGGGGGCTACCCCTTCGCGTGCGGCTTCCGCCGTTCGTAGGTTCGACCGTACGGCCACGTTCATGCCGATGAAACCGGCAGCCGACGAGAGGACGGCTCCGAGCACGAAACCGAATGCCGCTCCCCATCCAAGGGCGTTGTAGAAGCCGATCAGCAAGATCGGCACGATCGCAACCACGGCAATCGTCCTGTACTGCTTGCTCAGGTACGCGGCAGCACCTTCCTGTACAGCACCCGAGATCTCTCGCATCCGTTCGTTGCCCTGCGGCTGCTTGAGTAGCCAGTGAGTCAGGTAGAGCCCGAACAGCACTGCGACACCGGCGCAGACGAGCGCAAAGGCAACAGCATGGTCATTGAAGAAGTCCATCAACCCTCCGAAGGCAGGTCACAAAAGAAAAAGGCCGAAACAGGCTCGGCGAGCACGATTATGCCGCACAACCGCGCACGCTGCTTGCCGAACCGCACGCCGGCAGCGGATGCCGGTGCGCTATCAGCCCACCCGGGACGGGCTGAGCGCGAGATCGCCGTAGATCTGGGCGATCTCCTCGCCCTCCTCGAACCGTGCTATCTGTCGTTCGGCGGCGTTTTGCTCCGGCACGTCGAGCCAGTCCGCTGCGCCGATCTCGGCCGCGACGGGCAACACCCACTCGATCAGTCGTTCGATGCGTGCCCGTGCGGAAAGCACCTCGCCTCGTTCGAGGTCGATGAGGTCGCCGGAGAGGCCGTAGCGAATTGCCCGCCACATGTTCTCCTCGATCATGCGAGGGGGCTGCTGCTCGATCGGCTCGCCCTCGTCGATAGCGCGCGCAACCCGCGCGACGAGCGCAACGCAGAGCGCGGCAAGCGACTTCGCCTCCGCGAGAGACGGCTGTCCGTCACAGATGCGGATCTCGACGGTCGGGAAGACGAGATGAGGTCGAACGCTCCACCACAGCTGGGTGTGCTCGGTGATCGAGCCGGTGTCATAGAGGAACCGTACGTACCGCTCGTAATCGGCCCACGTGTCGAACGAGTCCGGGACACCGCACCGCGGGAAGTACTTCGTGAAGATCTGCGTGCGCGCGGAATGGAGGCCCGTGTTCACGCCCTCCGCAAATGGAGAGCTTGCGGAGAGCGCAAGAAGCTCCGGAAGCCAGTTGCGGAGGGCGCTCGTAACCCGGATAGCCCGGTCGGCCCCCCTGATGCCCACGTGAACGTGAAACCCGAAGGTGTTGTTCTTCCAGACGACGTACCGCAGGAGCTCGTCGTTCTGGCGGTAGTGAGGCGTATCGATGATCCGCTGCTCTTTCCAGTCTGCCCATGGATGGGAGCCGGTGGCTCCGAGCAGGAGCCCGAGCGGGTCAACCAGACCGACGAGCTCCGCGCGCCGGGCCGCGATCGTCGTCGGGACGTCCGCGAAATTCGCGATCTTCCCCGTCTTGATCTCCACCTCGGAGGCGATCAGCTCGCCGGCAAGGTGACGCTCGGCGGGGGTTCCAACGGCCGCTGCCTGCAGCTCCTCGAAGCGGTTGACGAGGTCGAGCGAGACCGGGTCGAGGAGCGCAAACTCCTCTTCCACGGCTACCGTGAAATCGGTGCCGTCGTCGAAGCGCTCTCGCGCCTCACGGAGGAGTTGCTCACTCGAAACGCGCTGTTCGTCACCCACGGCGCGAAAAAGCGTAGTCGATACTGCACTTTCGATAGCGACCTGCCCTCCGTCGCCTCATGCAAATGGCTCGAGCAGCCGCCGCGAGATGCCTGCCCAACTCCAGTGCGCGACAACCGCCGCCCGGGCGGCCCCGCGTAGAGCACTCCGATCGGCAGCAGGGAGGGCGAGAAGCTCGGAGAGCCTGGAGGCGAGATCGGCGACATCTCCGGGGTCGAAAGCGGCGAGATGACGGAGGGCCGGCGGATAGGAGCGCTCGAGGCCGGCGGCGACCTCGGCAAGGCCGGAATGACGGGCGACAAGCGGAGGACAGCCGGCGGACGCGGCCTCGGCGGCGACCATGCCGAAGGCCTCGGGAAAGATCGACGGCACCACACACGCATCCGCGAGCGCGAGCAGGTGCCGAAGGTGCCGATGCTCGAGCGGCCCGGTGAACAGCGCCTCCACTCTCTGCTCTTCAGCGCGGCGCTCGAGCGCCGCGCGCTCGGGCCCAAAACCAACGACCACGAGGCGCGCATCGATGCCGGAGAGTGCGTCGATGAGGAGGTGCACGCCCTTCTGCTCGATCAGCTTTCCGAAGTAGACGACAACGGGCGGGTCGGGCTCGACCAGCGGCGCGAACCGCACGGCGTTGCCGTCGTCAGGCAGGCGTTCCTGTTCGTTTCCGGGATTCGGCGCGTCACGCAGCGCCTCCTCGATCAGGGCCTCTGCCGCCACCTCGCGATCGGCAGGAACCCATACGTCGATGTCCACGCCGGGCGGAACCTCGAAGACGTTGTCGGTCTGCCCGCAGACATCGGCGAGCACCGTCCGGATGTGCTCGGAGCCGACGAACGTGGCCCGCGCGCCGGAGAGCGCCTCTGCCCCCCACTCCGACAGCTCTCGATTGCCACGCATCGAGTACTCGAGCTCCGACCCGTGGGCCTTGACGGCGAACGGGGCGCCGGTCGCTGCCCCGACCGGCCCACCGAGGAGAACATGGTTTGCAAAGACGAGGTCGGCAGGCAGAAGCGCCCGCAGCGCCCGGGCATTCGCGGCCACCCAGTCATCGAGCTCGGCCCGGGTGCAGTCCTGGACGCAGCGCACCTCGTAGCCCTCGTAGCGGTCGAGAACGAACACCGGTAGCAGGCCGGCCACGTCCGGTCGCACGGTTTCGGCTGTCCCGAGGTCGTACTGCGAAGGGTCCGGCTCCTGCGAGACAACGGTAACGTGATGCCCCGCGTTACTCCACTCGCGCGCGAGCATCCGGGTGTAGACGTTGGAGCCGGTGCCGCCGAGGAGATATCCGTGCCAGAGCAGAATACGCATCCCCGTATCCTGCCCGAACCGGGGGTGCGACCGACAACACGCATCAGAACGTAGCCCTGTGCCGCCTGCGGCTTGATGCGTCCTTTCCGGTCGCCCCGCTATCTCGCATACCGGTTGCTCCCTGCAATCTCGTCTCCTGCGTGCGTCTCACGTCCTGCACGCGAACTGTCATGCCGTAACGCACTCCGGGACGGTGTACTAGGCCAGGTGGAAGTACAGCGCGTAGAGCAGCTCGACGGCCGGGTTCGAGGTGTGCACCTGAACGTCGGCGGCTGTCGTCAACAGCGCCTCCGAATAGTTGAAGACAATCTTGATGCCGGCGGCGGTAATCGCATCGGCTGCTCCCTGCGCCGCGTCGGCGGGTACTGCAAGAACACCGACGATGATGTTTCGCTCGTTGACGAGCCCGTCGAGCATCGCCATGGGGCTGATGGCAACTCCACCGATAATCCGACCCTCCTTGGCCGGATCGGTATCGAACACGGCGGCGACGGTGATGCCGTGCTCGGCGAAGATCGGCGAGCTCGCGATCGCGCTGCCGAGCCGGCCGGCGCCGACGAGGGCAATATTGTGCTGTCCCTGCGCCCGCAGGATCTTGCGGATCTCGCCGAGGAGCGAGTCGATGTTGTACCCCACTCCCCGCTTGCCGAACCGGCCGAAGTTCGACAGGTCTCGACGAATCTGGGTTGCGTTGATATTGGTGTACTCGGCGATCTCCTGCGAGGAGATCTTGACCTTCCCCATCTTCTTCGCCTGTGTCAGCACCTGTAGATAGCGGCTGAGCCGCGCTGCGACTCCGACCGTCAGTCTCTCCCCCACGCATCTCCTCTCGTCCCGGACATTGTGATTTCGTGTCACATAGTGCCTGCCGGAGCCGGTCGATGAACGGGGGAACCGCCCTGACCCCGGATGACCGCCTCTCCTGCACCGCGCGAGGATGGGACTTGCAGTCCAGACGGTGCTTCGCGGCGCCCTGGTCAACAGCGATGCGTCGAGCCTCACAGCCGTCCGGGCGACTGCGCTGCCGTTCTCACGCTCGCCCCGGCACGTAACCCGGCCGGGAATCAACCAGCGAGGCGGTCGAGAAGTGCGTCGGTCGAGACGAAGTACGTGAATGCCCGGACGCCGTCGATCTCGATGACCGGGAGAAATGAGCGATACTCGGCCTCGAGCCGGTCGTCACCGACGATGTCGATCACCTCGACCTCGAACGGCACGACCGCCTGTGCGTCGCGCACGACGACGAGTGCCTGCTCACAGAGATGACAGCCCTCGGCACGGTAGAATGTGACGTGGCGAACCGACCGTTCCGACACGGCGACTACGGGTTGTCACTCACGGGTACAGGCCGCGGATCGTGGTGGCCTGCGCGACGCGCTGAACGGCAATCCCGTAGGCGGCCATGCGCATGCTCGTCGCGTGACGCTCGCGCGTAGACCAGGTCTCCTCGAATGCCCGGACGACGATGTCGTTCAGCTTCGCGTGCACCTCGTACTCCTTCCAGAAGTACTCCTGCAACCCCTGCACCCACTCGAAGTACGAGACGACGACACCGCCTGCGTTGGCGAGCACGTCCGGCAGCACGAGGATGCCGCGATCCTCGAGTATCTCGTCGGCGGCGGGCGTGGTCGGCCCGTTGGCGCCTTCGCAGATCATCTTCGCCCGCACACGTGGCGCGTTCTCGGCGGTGATCATCTGCTCGAGGGCGCACGGTGCGAGCACGTCGCAGTCGATCTCGATCAACTCCTCGTTGGTGATCTCATCGGCGCCCGGAAACCCCTGGAGGACGCCGTGCTCGGCCCTGTAGGCGATGACCGCAGGCACGTCTAGGCCGTAGGCGTTGTGGATACCCCCCCGTGAGTCGGAGACGGTCGTCACGCGGGCGCCTTCGTCACAGAGGAGGCTCGCGAGGTTCGAGCCGACGTTGCCAAATCCCTGGATCGCGACCCGCCTATCCTGCAGGCGCGATCCCTGCTTCTGCAGGGCGGTGCGAATACAGTAGAGCGAGCCTCTCGCGGTCGCTCCGTCGCGCCCGACGGAACCGCCGACGGCAAGAGGCTTGCCGGTGACGACGCCGAGGACGGAGTACCCCACGTTCATCGAGTACGTGTCGAAGATCCACGCCATCACCTGTGCGTCGGTGCCGACATCGGGTGCCGGAATGTCCTTCTCCGGGCCTATCTCGTTGATGATCTCGGTCGTGTACCTGCGGGTCAGACGCTCCTTCTCTCCCAGGGAGAGGAGCTTCGGGTCGCAGATGACACCGCCCTTTGCACCCCCGAACGGGAGACCCATCAGGGCGCACTTCCACGTCATCCACATGGCGAGCGCCTTCACCTCGTCTTGCGTGACCGCCGGGTGATAGCGGATTCCCCCCTTTGCAGGCCCTCGGGTCGTGTTGTGCACCACCCGATATCCCTGAAAGGGAAACACCGATCCGTCGTCCATCTGCACCGGCACCGAGACCTCGACGCCCTTCTTGCACTGGGAGAGAACCTGGATCAGGTTCGGGTCAACGTCGAACGTCTCTCCGACACGCCTCAACTGGGCCTGCGCGAGTGCGAAGGGATCCTCGCGGAGGTGCGTCGGAGCTGGGGATGCAGCGCTCATGCGGAGGAACCGTGGCCCACGACGGAACGATCATACCGTGACAGCCATGTCTCTCACGGCGGTGCCGCCCCACCTACTCGATCGCGAACGGAACAGACTCCTCGTCGGGAAATCCACCACCGACCGGGATCGCGGTGATCCTCAGCTCGTACGGGCCAGGTGGGAGGCGCTTGCCATTTGGCCCACGTCCCGTAATTCCGAAGGAATAGCGGCCCGGGAGGGTATCCCGGACCAGCACCAGCTGCCCGAGCGGCCGGCCGGCACGGTAGAGATCGATCTTCGCCTCCTCGAGCGGCAGGAGTTGAGGTCTGTCGGGTCTGCCGTCAACGCGTCCCAGAATGAGCGTCAACACCGCCGGCTCGACATCGGACGGCTGAAACGAGCGGCTCGAGAGGCGAGCGTTCCGGATGAGGTCGAGGCCGACGACCGGAACCGTGATCGTCCATGGAATCCTGAGTGTCGTGCCGTTGCGGACGTGCACGGCGAGAGCGCCACGAAGCGCGGCCGGTGCGCGGGGCAGCAGCGGGACGCGTGCCGTGACTGCGACCTGTACCGTCTCGCCGGGGCGCAGCCGAGCCGCACGCGGGACGACATCTACTCCGATATCGGCGCTGTCCGAGGCTCCCGTACCGACGGCGATGAACAGCGTCCGCCGACTCGTGTTCCTCAGCGTGATCACGCGCCCGACCTCCGTGTCCTTCGCGAACACCGAACCGAGGGCGACCGTCGGCGGCGCCGAAACCAACTCGGTCGCGGCGGCAGCAGACGGGTCAACCGTGCCGACGGTGCTCCCGCCGGAACGCCTCGCGGTGGCGACGAGAGACTGCTTCAGGCCCGCGGCGTCGAGGTCGGGTCGAGCCTGGGCGAGAAGGGCGGCTGCTCCAGCCGTCAGCGCGGCGGCCGCACTCGTGCCACTGATCGTTCCATATCGAGCAGCGCCGTCTTCGTTCCGGCCGGGATCCGACGTCGCGAGCCCGATGCCGGCCGCATTCACCTCCGGCTTCTGGGCTCCGTTGAACGCGAGCCCTTCGGACGAGAACGGCGCCTGACCATTACGTCCGGCGTTCACGTCGAAGGCTGCGGCGCCGACCGCAAAGCTGACCGGCACCGCTCTACGAAGTGCGGCGCGCAACGTCTCGGCGACATCCGCGGCCAGGCCGAGAATCGGAACCTCGACTGCCCCGTCGGTTCCGAGTGACCCTGCAGGCAGTTCTCCGTCTACGAGGACGGCAGTCGCACCGGCAGCCACGACCTCCCGCACTGCCTCGGGTGACGACGTACCTCGAGGCAGCAGAACCGCGGCACCTCCGACACGGCTGTAGCCGTTGCTGTCGAAGAGCCTGGTGAAGCCTCCCGGCGCGCCCACCACCGCCTGCACCGAACGCGGTAGGGCCATGACGGGAGCGGCCACGGAGATGCCGGGAGATACGACACCACCGAGCGGCTGGTTGCCAGAGACAAGGACGCGCAGACCTGCGAGGAGCAGGACATGGCCCGTCGGACTTCTGCTCCTCGTGTCCAGCGCACCGGCTGTGAGGGCAGCCGGCGCCCCACCCGGGCCGCCGATACTGCCGTACGCAGGCCCCGCGGGGCCATCGTTTCCGGCTGGAGCGACCACGAGAGAGTCGAGCACCGACGCTCCGGCTGCGGCTGCTGCCAGCGGGCCGTCCGTGAATGCTGCGAAGGGCTCCACGACACCCACGAGCGACACCCGCACAGCATCGTGCGCATCACCATCCTCGTTGGGGTCAACCGCAAGCTCGATGCCGGCAAGCAACTGATCCGTGCGCCCGTAGATTGCAACTCCACCGGAGGTATCGGGCTGCCAGCCGGCGATGCGGATCGGCAAGACCGACGCTCCGGGGGCTACTCCTTCGAGTCCGGCCGGGCCGGCAGAGCCTGCTAGGAGTCCCGCCATCTCCGTGCCGTGGCGCTCGGGTCGCTCCGGAGCCGTCGGGTTCTGACGGGCGCTCGCGTCTCCGCCAGGGTCGAGGACGTCGAGGCCCGGAAGAAGTGCGCGGCGAATGTACGGGTGTGTGCGATCGACACCGGTGTCGAGCAGCGCAACCGTGACACCGGCACCAGAGAAACCGGGGAGCCGGACATCGGCTCGCCGGCCGCCACCGCGCGCAAACAGCTGCTCGATCGCCACGGCGTCTACCGCAGCCGGGATCGCAGCTCGCACCGGGTACACCCCCTCGACGTCCGGATCCTTGACGACGATCCCCAACGTGCGCGCATCGAGCGGAGCGGAGAAGCCGTTGAAGACGCGGTAGTACGCATACTCCGGCTCGATCAACGCGCCCCGGAGAGCGAGCCGTTCGATCACCTCCCGCTGAGCCCGGTGGGCGCCGGTCGTCCACGCGCGCTCCTCGCCCTCCGTGGCAAAGCCGCCCGCAGCCGCAACCCGGGTTGCAAGCGAAGGCCTGTGGAGGACGACGATCCACCGGCCTCCGAGCTGTGGCGAAGGCCTGTCTCCCAGCAGGCTCTCCCAGCCGGCAGCGTCACGTGCCGGCTCGTCGGCGGCCGCGGCTGCACCTCCTCCGAGCAGAACAAGGCCGACGGCCAGGAGCGTCGTCGCGACGGTCAGGCAAGTGCGACTACGAAGCCGACGCATAGGCATCCACGGTGAGCGCCTCGGCAGGCGAAAGAGGGGCAGTATACCGCGCCGCAGAGGCGATCATCGCGGCGTTGTCGGTGCAGAGTGCAAGTGGGGCCACCGACGCCTCCGGCAGAGTCGCCCGGAGCTCGGAGTTTGCTGCGACACCGCCGACAATGGCGATCCGGGAGAACCCTCCGGCCTCAGCAGCCTGGTGAAGCCGTCGGGTGAGCGCCGTGACGATAGCCCGCTGATACGACGCCGCAAGATCGGCGCGACGTTCGGCGACGGCCGCCTCCCCGAGCGAGCGCACGGTGTAGAGCAGCGACGTCTTGACGCCCGAGAACGAGAAGTCGAGGCCCGGGACGCGCGCAACCGGGAACGAAAACGCCTGCGGATCACCCGACTGCGCGAGGGCGTCGATCTCGGCCCCGCCCGGGTACGACAGGCCGAGCAGGCGAGCGCCCTTGTCGAATGCCTCGCCTGCAGCGTCGTCGAGGGTCGTTCCGAGACGCTCGAAGGAGCCGCGTTCCCGTACCGCCAGCACCTGCGTATGACCACCGGTCGCGAGCAGGCAGGCGAAGGGTGGCTCGACCTGCGTCGGACCCAGGTAGAGCGATGCAACGTGGCCCTGGAGATGGTCTACCGGCACCAGGGGAAGCCCGCGGGCCCAGGCTATCGCCTTGGCAGCAGACAGGCCCACGAGGAGCGCGCCGATGAGCCCCGGCCCACGGGTCACGCCGAGACGCGAAATGCCGTCGAGCCCGACGCCCGATCCGACCAGCGCCTCGCCGATCACGGGGCCGATCTGCTCGAGATGACGACGCGACGCGACCTCGGGCACGACGCCGCCGTAGCGGGCATGCACCTCGCTCTGGGAGGCGATGACGGACGACAGTACCTCACCCTCGTCGGTGATCACCGCGGCGGCGGTCTCGTCGCACGACGTCTCGATCCCCAGAATCATGATCTCTGTCCGGTCACTCGCTCTGTCCGGTCACTCGCTCTGTCCCGTCACTCGCTCTGTCCCGTCACTCGCTCTGTCCGGTCACTCGCTCTGTCCGGTCACTCGCTCTGTCCGGTCACTCGCTCTGTCCGGTCACTCGCTCTGTC
>SHVL01000037.1 GCA_009694305.1 Thermoleophilia bacterium | reverse complement strand
CGTCCTAAGGTAGCGAAATTCCTTGTCGGGTAAGTTCCGACCTGCACGAATGGCGTAACGACTTGGGCGCTGTCTCAACGAGGGATCCGGTGAAATTGTAGTCTCGGTGAAGATGCCGAGTACCCGTGGCTGGACGGAAAGACCCCGTGCACCTTTACTATAGCTTTGCGTTGGAGTTTGGTGTTTGTTGTCCAGGATAGGTGGGAGACTTTGAAGCGGGGGCGTCAGCCTTCGTGGAGTCAACCTTGGGATACCACCCTATGGATTCTGGGCTTCTAACCCGATGCCGTGATCCGGGTCGGGAACAGCGTGAGGTGGGTAGTTTGACTGGGGCGGTCGCCTCCTAAAATGTAACGGAGGCGCGCAAAGGTTCCCTCAGCACGGTTGGAAATCGTGCGTAGAGCGTAATGGCATAAGGGAGCTTGACTGCGAGACTGACAAGTCGAGCAGGGACGAAAGTCGGCCATAGTGATCCGGCGGTAGAGAGTGGAATCGCCGTCGCTCAACGGATAAAAGGTACGCCGGGGATAACAGGCTTATCCTCCCCAAGAGTCCACATCGACGGGAGGGTTTGGCACCTCGATGTCGGCTCGTCGCATCCTGGGGCTGAAGCAGGTCCCAAGGGTTGGGCTGTTCGCCCATTAAAGCGGTACGCGAGCTGGGTTCAGAACGTCGTGAGACAGTGGATACGCTGTCTATAAATCTGGCTATATGCTGGAATATCCGAGTATCCCGCACTACTCATCGTGGCGTCCGACTGGATGTTTACGATAGTGACAACGTGACGGGTGCGGACAATCAGCAGGAAAGGCTGGATTGCTACATAGCGGGGTACGTGGACGGAGAAGGAAGCTTCTCGGTCTCGGTGCAGCGCAACAGCTCGTGTCGCGTCGGGTTCCAACTCCTGCCGGAGTTCCATGTCAGCCAGAACGCTGACCGGGCTCAGGTTCTCGAGTTGATCAAGGCGCGGCTCGGATGTGGCTACATCAAGGCCAACAGCAAGACGGATCGCGCGCTCGTGTACGTCGTGAGAGATCGCGGCGCACTCCTCGGGCGGGTGATTCCCTTCTTTGAACGCAACCCGCTGCTCTCGTCGAAACAGACGGACGTCGAGACGTTCGCCTCGATCGTGAGAGCAATGGCTCGCAACGAACATCGCACAGACGCCGGCTTTGCGCGGCTGCTGGATCTCGCAGTCTCCATGAACGGAGGTGGCAGATCACGGAAGGTGCGGTGGAAGGAGCTCGTAGCACTCCAGAATCCTCAGAGACTACACGCCAGACAGGGCTCCTAAGAGCCTGGAAGATATAGTCCGAGCTGCATGGCGACATGCAGAGTCAGGCAGAAATGACCTGGCCTCCGTGCCGGTGCTGCCCGCACCGTTGCAGGAGTAACAACACTGTCGGTCCCTATCCGCCATGGGCGCTGGGAACTTGAGAGGAGTCGTCTCTAGTACGAGAGGACCGAGATGAACAGACCTCTGGTGTATCAGTTGTCGTGCCAACGGCACTGCTGACTAGCTACGTCTGGATGGGATAACCGCTGAAAGCATCTAAGCGGGAAGCCCACCTCAAGATGAGGTTCCCCATCACTTCGAGTGAGTAAGGGCCGTGGAAGACCACCACGTTGATAGGCGGGCGGTGTAAGCACAGCAATGTGTTCAGCTGACCCGTACTAATTGCCCGAGGTCTTGATGTAGAACATGTCTGAGTCGCTATGGAGTTTTGAAGGTACGAGCGACGCTCGACCTGTCGGTGCGCCACGAGGCGTAACGGCCGGTCGCGTCCCACCTTTGACACTTTCGGCGGTCATAGCAGCGGGGGTACACCTCTTCCCATTCCGAACAGAGAAGTTAAGCCCGCCGGCGCCAATGGTACTTGGGGCGCGAGCCCCTGGGAGAGTAGGAAGCCGCCGAATTAGTTGCAGAAAGGGACACACGGGAGTGTGTCCCTTTTTCGTCTTTACGCCTTTCGTACGTCGCCGTCGCCGAGCGCCCGCAGCCGTTGGATTCGCTCCGTCAGCGGAGGATGCGTCCGGAACATCCGGGAGAGCCGGTCGCGTTCGAACGGATCGACGGTGTAGAGCGGCCCGGTCGTCGGTGACGCGACGAATGCGACGAGCTCGCCGGCCCTGTCGAGGCGCAGAAGCGCGTCAGCGAGATCGTGGGCGCTCCCTAACCCGGCCGCATCCAGGTCGGCGGCAAACTCCCGTTTGGGCGAGAGTAGCGCGTGGGTGAATGCAGACGCGACCGGACCGAAGACGAACAACAGTGCGCGGGAAAAGTAGCCGCCGAGCCTGCTCAACTCGACGAGCGTCGTTGCGAGCAGAACAGCAAACGTCTGGGTAAGGACGTCGAGGCTGCGGATGTGTGCCAGCTCGTGGGCGATGACCGCCTGCAGTTCCTCGCGGCGAACGGCCCGGAGAAGGCCGATCGACACTGCGAGCGTCGAGCTCCCGGGGCCACGTCCCACGACGAAGGCTCGCGGGAACCCGTCGTCGATCAGCGCAAGCTTCGGCGGTGGAATCCCGAGTTGGGCTGCAAGCCGGTCGGTCGTCGAGCGGAGCAGCGGATCCTCGGCGAGGGCAAAGGGTCGAGCACCGAGCATCCCGAGGAGTGCTCGATCACCCAGCCAGTAGACGGCGATCGCGGCACCGAGCCCGCAGAACGCAAAGAGCCCGGCGCTTCGCTCTCCGCCGATCAGCCAGCCGATCCCGGCCGCGAGCGCAACGAGGAAGCCGACGAGGAAGAAGACCTTACAGAGGTTCGCCGTGGCCCGGCGACGCACTACCCGTCTTCGTCGCGGACGTCGCCGTCAGCTTCGAGCCCTCGCGGCGGCCAGTCGGGCTCCGGCGCGTCGCACCTGCTCGAGCAGTGCACCGAAGCGACGTTCTGGAGCGGCACCAGAATATGGCCGTTCAACTCGATGTGGGGGACGTCCTCGATCGAGCAGTACGCGGTGAGAACACCCTCCTGGTACTCGCCGCCGAAGAGGGACAGATCGACCAGTTCGCCCTTGTACTTGTTGGTGTAGTCCTCCATGACAGCGACAAGTCTACCGCGCGGTGCCACGGAGACCGCCGGGTGGTGGCGCAACGTCCGTATCCGGTGCCTGATCCAGGTTCAGTACGACGCGCGGAAGACGACGCAGTTCCTGATCGCCCCGTGTCTGATCTCGAAGTGGGCGAGGACTGCGCGCAGAGGGCCGCCGTGCGACACGACGAGCACCGGGCCCGTGGGATGAAGCGTCCTGATCCGTTCGACAGCGGCAATCGCCCGTGTGGCGACCGCCTCCGACGTCTCTCCGTCGCCCCAGTTGCCCTCGATAGCTTCCGGAAAGCGGCTGGAGATCTCGGTATCGGTCAGACCCTCCCAGCTACCGAAATCCTTCTCGCGGAGGCCTGCGTCGATGAAGACCGTGAGCCGCTGCTGTGCGGCGACGATCGCCGCAGTGTCGCGTGCACGGGTGAGGTCACTCGTGACAACGGCAACGAGATCCTCGCCGGCCAAAGCGTCTGCGAGTGCGTGGGCCTGGGCGATGCCTGTCGCATTGAGCGGAATGTCCGTTTGGCCCTGAACCCGGCGTTCGAGGTTCCAGTCGGTCTCACCGTGGCGGACGAGCAGAATCTCGGTCATCGACGTACCGTAGCCGGATGCTTCTCGGGAGAGTTACGGCACTCCGGAACGGCGGCCGGAAGCGGCCATTAGAATCTCGCCGTGGATCTCGGGCTCATTGGCAAGGTCGCGGTCGTTACCGGCTCGAGCCGGGGGATCGGTCGAGGGATAGCGGCACAGCTCGTAAAGGAGGGCGCTGACGTCATCCTCTGCGCACGGGGAGCGGCCGACCTCGACGGAGCCGTCGGAGCGCTGCAGGGGCCTGGGCGCGCTGTCGGCGTCACCGCAGACGTGACGACGCCAGAGGGAGCAGAGGCCGTCGTGGCAGCAGCCGTCGAGCATTTCGGCGGCCTGGACATCGTCGTCAACAGCGTCGGCGGCTCCGGCGCACGGTCGTTCGAGGGAATGGACGAGGCCGATCTTCAGACGGTGCTCGGCAAGAACCTCTTCCCGGCGCTGAATGTCTCTCGCGCAGCGCTGCCCGCGATGCGCGAGCGGGGCGGAGGCGTGATCGCCATGATCGCGTCGGTCTGGGGGCGGGAGGGGGGCGGTGGCCCGAGCTACAACGTCGCCAAGGCCGCGGAGATCAGCCTCGCGAAAGCAATGGCGGGCGACCTGGCAAAGGACGGAATCCGCGTCTTCAGCGTCGCGCCGGGTTCGACGCTGTTCCCGGGCGGAAGCTGGGAGCGACGCCTGCGCGACGACCCGAAGGGAATGGCGTCGTTCATCGAGCGAGAGCTTCCGTGGGGCCGCCTCGGAACCGTCGAAGAGGTGGCCGACGTGATGGCCTTCCTCGTCTCGCCTCGCGCCTCCTGGGTCGTCGGTACGTGTGTCACCGTTGACGGTGGGCAGTCGCGATCCTTCTGAGCGGGCCGTAGTTGATGCAGATCGTTGCCGTCTCAGCCGTCTGTCTTGTAGTCGAGGATTACACGTCTACGAGCCGATGCGAGGGTCTTTCGCACCGCCAACTATCCCGGTAGGCGGCCGGCGAGCACCGCAGCCAGGACGGCCATGCAAAGGATGTCACGGGGAAGCCGGCAGCTTCTTCGAGATCGCGGCGGGATACTGTCAGCTCGCTGTGAACCACGTCGGCAGGCTTGCCGGTGAGAGCCCGATGGGTGACGCTGTGGGCCCCAATCTCCCAATCTCCCAACCGGCCACCGCGAGATCGCGTAACGCGGATACTTCCGCGAGCGGCAGGCGTGGTGCAGCGGCCGGCTTCGATGGCCAGTCGCTCTGCCCGCCGAGGTGTGCGGATACGCAGAAGACCGTTGCGGTGAGACCTCGCGGCGCGAGGAGCGGCGCTGCAGTGCTCACGACGTTCGCAAAACCGTCGTCGCACCCGAGTTAACGATGCAGTCGAGCAGTTGCTCCAGCAGACCCGTGGAGCGCCAGAGTTGCGGCGGACGATAAAACGCGAGGGTACAGCGCAGGCACTGCGCCTGGGCGCATATTTCGCGGTTGCGTTTCCAGAGCACGTGCATCGGGCAAACGAGCCAGTGCTCGTGCATGGTGTGAGCTTGACCCCGCTGCCGTACGAGAGCACACCAGGGCCACCGACGAACGAGATGTTGTGGAAGTGGACGACATCGAACTGCTCCTTGAACACCTTGCGCAGTGGGCGCCCAGACAGCGCGACCCTTCCGGTGAGGTAGGTCACAATCGGGCCGGGCCGCCTTTCGAGGCCGTGCACCGTCATGCCCGGCTCGCAGGGGGTATCGCTTCGTCCCCGCCGAAGCTGTAGGGCGGGTAGAACGTCGTCACCATGCAGAAGGAGAAGTAACGAACCTCTTCACCGTTCGATGCGACCACGATAGAGACAGTTCTCACGACCCGTGAGATCTCAGCCGACGAGTTCGATATTCAGGAGCTCGTCGACCACGTCGCCTTGCTCGTGATACTCGGCGTCGGCGTTCACCGACCAGACGTCATAGTCGGTGCCGTCGAGGTGGTTCAGGGTGGCGAGTATCGCCGTCCACATCGAGTGATCCTGGTTGTTGTAGCGGTGCAGGCCGTTGCGGCCGAAGGTCTCGAGGTTCTCGAAGCCGGCGAGATAGCCACGAAGAATCAGAACGGCCTCGCGGTACCCCTTGTTGTACATCGGGTAGGCACGCGGGACGCGAACCTTGATGCCGTCGATGACCTTGGCCGGATCGAGGAGCCCGATCCCGGCGAGCTCGTTGGTGGCGAGCGCGACCGCGTCGTCGGGATCCATCTCCCAGATCTCGTCGCCTTCGAAACAGAAGTACTCCGCGCCGAGGCAGGTTGTGCCGGGCTTCACCAGGTCCGGGCTCCACGCACCGAAGTTCTGCACCCGTCCGGCCCGTGTTCCCGGGTCGTGGAGGTAGATCCAGTTGTCCGGGAACGGCTCCTCGTCGTCGATCACGAGAGCGACCAGGCAGAAATCGCGGTAGCGGAGGCTCTTCGCCGCGTTGATGACAGACTGCGGCGGGGCCGGGTCGAGTGAGAGCACGAGCTCGGAAAGGGGGATGCTCGAAAGCACGCCGTCTACGACCACGACTCGTTCACCATGCTCGTCTTCGATCACGATCTCTGTCACGTGCCCTGTCTCGTGGCGGATCGTCGTGCAGCGATGGTGGAGGTGGACGGGGACGCCGCTCTCCTCGACGCGGGAGCGGAACCTCTCCCACATCTGGCCCGGGCCGAGCCGCGGGTAGTGAAACTGCTCGAGCAGCGTCGTCATCTGGGCTTTCTGCAGGCCGAGAATACTCAGGACTGCGTGGGCGAAAGAGAAGTTCTTGATCCTCTGCGCGGCCCACTCAGCCTGAATCTCGTAGCCGGGGATACCCCAGACCTTCTCCGTGTACGACGCGAAGAACGCGTTGTAGAGTCGTCGCCCGAAGCGCGCTTCGACCCAGTCCTGGAAGGTCTCCTGCGGAGCGTGACGGCGGAGTCGGGCTTTTAAGTAGGAGAGGGCGCACAGCGTTGACTCGACGAGCCCGAGGCGCGAGAGGACATCCTTGGCCTGGAGCGGGTAGGCCAGGAACTTGCCGCGGTAGTAGATACGTGAGAGGCGAGGCCTGACGAGAAACTCGTCCCCCATCATGTGCTCCCAGAGGCGCTGCACCGGTACGAGCTTCGTGAAGAAGCGGTGGCCTCCGAGGTCGAAGCGGTAGTCGCCGTAGACGACGGTCTTGGCGATCCCGCCGACCACGCCGTCGCCCTCGAAGACAGCAGCGGGTGCGCCACGAAGTGCGAGCACGTAGGCAGCAGTCAGACCGGCTGGCCCCGCTCCGAGGACGGCAGTGCCGATCGAGACCCCCGTATCATCCTCCATGGGCACCGTGCCGCTCACGTGCGTTCGAGTCTACACGCTGCAGTGGCCTCGACCGATCCGGTGCCGCGTCTACCCTGTTGCAGTGGACGCAGCTGGCAGAAGCCCCGACGCATTTGCCGAACGTGTACGCGCGTATGAGGAAGCGTGGCTCTCGCCGCTCGCCGTCCGCTCCCTCGAGACGCGCGGACGCGAGGAGCACGAGGACGCGTGCGGCGTTCGCACCCCGTTCCAGCGCGACCGCGACCGTCTCGTGCACTCGAAGCCGTTCCGGCGGCTGAAGGGAAAGACCCAGGTCTTCATCGACCCCGAAGGCGACCACTACCGCACGAGGATGACTCATACGCTCGAGACGACCGCTATCTCACGCGTCGTCGCGCGTGCGCTCCATCTCAACGAGGATCTCGTCGAAGCAATCGGCCTCGGTCACGACACCGGCCACACGCCGTTCGGGCACGCCGGCGAGGAGGCCCTCGACCAGGCGCTCGACGCGGCGTTCGGCCGCAGCTTCCACCACAACGAGCAGTCGTGGCGGATCGCACGCCGGCTGAACCTCACCTACGAGGTGTGCGACGGCATTCTCACGCACACGGGAGCCCAGGAGCCGCAGACGCTCGAGGGGAAGATCGTGCGCGTCGTCGATCGCGTCGCCTACATCAACCACGACATCGACGACGCGATGCGCTACGGGATCCTCTCCGACTCCGACCTGCCACGCGCGGAGATCGAGTTGCTCGGTACCACCGGCTCCGCCCGGATCGACAGGCTCGTCCACGATCTCGTCGAGACCTCCGAGCGCGAGGGGACGATCCGACAGAGTCCGGAGATCGGAGAGGCGATGCTCTCGCTGCGCGCATTCATGTTCGAGCGTGTCTACCTCGGCCCGCAGGTCGGTCCCGAGCACAGGCGGGCCCACGACGTCGTGCAGGCCATCTTCGGTCGGCTCGTGGACGACCCGGAGCTCCTGCCCGCCGGAGAGGGCGACCTCGGCGACCGGATCACCGACTATGTCTCCGGCATGACCGACCGTTTTGCCATTGTCTACGCAGGCGCGCTGTAGTGGCACGGATCAGAGACCAGAGCGTTCGCGAGGTCGTCGCTGCCGCCAACATCGTCGATGTCGTGAGCCTGCGTACGTCGCTCCGCAAGAGCTCCGGCACGCGCTACATGGGAAGGTGCCCGTTTCACGACGAGCGTTCGGCGAGTTTCTCGGTCAACGCCGACCTGAACCTCTATCACTGCTTTGGCTGCGGCAAGGGTGGGGATGTCGTGACCTTCGTGCGGGAGACCGAGGGCCTCGACTTCGTCGGCGCGATCGAGTGGCTCGCAGACCGGTTCCGGGTGCCGATCGAGTACGAGGAGAGCTCGCCGCAGGCCGACGAAGCCCGTCGCGCCCGGGAACGTCTCTACGCCGTTCTCGACCAGGCGGCGGCGTTCTTCGAGCGGTATCTCTGGGAGGCAGCCGAAGGGGAGTCGGTGCGTGCATACCTCGCGAGTCGTGGTCTCGGTGAGGGGATCTCGAGAGAGTTTCGCCTGGGCCTCTCGCCCGGCGACGGACTCGCCGGCAAGGCGCGCGAGAAGGGATTCACCTCCGAAGAGCTGCGTGCAGCGGGCCTCACCAACCAGCGCGGCAAGGACTATTTTCCTCCACGGTTGATGTTTCCGCTTGCCGATGCACGCGGCCGGATTATCGGTTTCCAGGCACGCAAGCTGCATGACGACGATCCCCTGAAGGGGAAGTACGTCAACTCGCCCGAGAGCGAGCTCTTCAAGAAGAGTCATGTCCTCTACGGCCTCCACCTCGCGCGGCCGGCGATCGCAAAGCAGGACAGGGCCGTGGTCGTCGAGGGCAACACCGATGTGATCGCGCTACGACAGGCGGAGTTCGAACCGGTCGTCGCCTCGATGGGTACCGCGCTGACGGAGCAGCACCTGCGTGAGCTGGCGCGGCTGACGAAGCGCCTCTACCTCTGCTTCGACGCCGACGCGGCCGGCCAGGAAGCAACGCTGCGCGGCATGGAGCGCGCGCACGAGCAGGGCTTCGAGATTCGCGTCGTGACTCTGCCCCCCGGCCAGGACCCGGCCGACGCCCCAGCCGGCTTCCAGGCACGGCTCGGACAGGCGGAGAGCTATCTGCACTACCGTGTTCGGCTCGAGCTCGATCGTGCCGGCGACCGGCAGGAGGCTTTCGTCCGCGCCCGTGAGATTCTCTCCAGGGCAGAGGACTCGCCCGAGCGCCAGGAGGCGCTGCGACTCATGGCCGATCGGCTCGACCTGCCGCGCGAGACGCTGTCGGGGATCGCGCCTGCCCGTGGCGCCGTGCTCGACGACTCGTCGAACCAGCCGAGGAAGCTCCTCGATGCCGGAGTCAGGCTCGAGCGGGAGGCGCTCGCGGCCGTCGTTGCCCATCCTGATCTCGTGGATGCGCTAGCCGGGCTTGCGGAAAATCATTTCGAACTCGAGGATCACCGGCGGATGAGGGCTTCGCTCGTCGCTCGAGTGCCGCCGGACGCAGACCTCGTTCCGCTCCTCGCCGAACTCGACGCAATGGTAACGACGGAGGGGATCACCCGGCAGACAGGCACCGAGATGTTGCTCCGGCTGCGCGAGAAGAAGCTTCGTCGCGATCTCCAGGGCGAAACCGACCTCGCACGGGCGACCGAGTTACAGGCACACCTCGCAAAGGTGAGGCGGGCGCTTGCGGAGATGTCCTAGGGGGCGCGCCACGGCTACGGCGCAGGGTCAGTCGGCACGCGGCGCTCCACACGGGGACGAGCAGTGGTGTTCTGGTGCACGAACAATCCAAAGAAGACGCTCCGGATCTGCTGGACGAGAGACTCGTCTGTCGGGGCCGACGGACGTGACCAGGCCGCCGCGATCTCGGCTCCGAGCAGCAGTGCGGAGGCGGCCAGGAAGACCGAGTAGAGAAACACGAGGGCGGACGTCAGTGACGCGTACACCGCGCTGATGCTGAGGCCCTTGACCCGCTCGTAGATCATGCCGGAGACGAGCGAGATTGCGAGCAAGAGCAGGGCCGTGACGATTGCGCCTGCGAGTGCATCGCCGGTGTTGAGTCGCCTCGCCGGCACGAACCGGTAGAGGAGCAGCACGACGATCGTCGTCACGAGCAGGGGCACGCCGGTGCGCACGGCTCGCTCGAGGAGACCTCCGTCGAGGCCGATCGAGGCCAGCGGCTGCGCAATCCAGCCGAAGATGACAGCCTGAGCGAGGTTCAGGAACACGGCACCGAGCACGAGTGCGGCCGAGCAGATCACGAGCACCAGATCCACGAGTTTGCCGTGGGCGGCTGGGCGGCCTCGCGGCACCCGCATGGCGGTCTCTAGGCCCGCCCGGAGCGCTGCCATCATCCCCGTGGCAGCCCAGGCGAAGACGAGCAGGCTGCCGAGACCAAGGGCAGTTGCCGGAGAGGCGAGTTGCTCTATCTGGCGGGCCACGCCGGCGCTTCCGCTCTCCGACAGCGGGAATGTGCCAACAATCTCCCCGATGACCTGGCTCTTGAGGTTGTCGTCGCGCAGGATGATCCCGAAGATCGCGACGAGCACGATCGACAGGGGGACGAGCGAGAAGAGAACGCGGTAGGCGATCCCGGCGGCGTGCTGGCCGCATCGGTCGCCGAAGTACCCCTCGATTGCCTGCGGAATCACGCGGGCGAGTGTGCGCAGCAGCTTGCCAGGCCAATGCGTGAGCCGTAGGGGCCAGGGAGGCTTCGCGCCAGGCGGTTGAACATCCTTCATCATCCAAGTCTAGGCGGGCACCCGGGACAGCACCGCTCGTGCCGGGTACACTTGCGGCCGCTTCCTTCCCCGGTAGCTCAATTGGCAGAGCATTCGGCTGTTAACCGAAGGGTTGTTGGTTCGAGTCCAACCCGGGGAGCTCTTGATTGCAGTCGCATCGCGCCAGAGCTGCGCGGGAAACGGCAGACTAGGGGAATGCCCGTCGATCGCAGCACCTTCTTTCAGATCATGAGCGCGTTTCCCACCGGCGTTGCGATCGTCACGACGCTCGAGGCCGACGGCACTCCGCGAGGGCTGACCACGAATGCGGTAACGAGCGTCTCCGCCGACCCACCGATCCTCCTCGTCTGCATCGATCGCAAGTCGCGCACGCTGCCTGCGCTGACGGAGAGCCGTCGGTTCGTCGTCAACTTCATGCGTGACGACCACGCGGAGATCTGCGAGCTCTTTGCATCAAAGGCCGAGGACAAGTTCGCCAGGGTCGCATGGACACCCGGAGTTGCCGGGGTGCCGATCCTGCACGAGGGAGCGATAGCGCACGCAGAGTGCGTCACGCTCGAGGAACTCGACATCGGCGACCACGTCGTTGTCACGGGGCTGGTGGAGTCGGGGTCTGCGCCGAGGCCCGACGACGTGCCAATCGTGTGGTTCCAGCGCGGCTTCTCGAGCGCTCCGGTGCAGCCGCAGCCCCTGTAGCAGACCCGGTCAGGCGCGGAGGCACCCGGGAGGTAGGTGCGGTCACGACCGCCGCGGAATCCTTGCGCGCAGCCGCTGGACGATGGGTGGGCGGGTCAACTCCTTGGCGACGAGATATCCCGATCCGGCACCGAGTCCGGGGCCGGGGTGGGTGCTCGCGCCGATGTGCCAGAGTCCCGCGACCGCCGTTCCGTGGCCGGGAGCCCCTGCGAGAGGCCGCCAGAGGAGATTCTGGTCGAGAGCACACGAGCCGCTATAGCAATCTCCGTCCACGAGGTTGACGTTGAGAGCCTCGAGGTCGCGCGGAGAGATGACGACGCGTTTCGCCGTTGCCGCGTCGAGGTTGACGATCGACTCGCCCAGCCGCGCCACGATCCGATCTGCGTATGCCTCACGCAGTTCCTCCGTCCAGGAGCCGTCTCCGGTGTTGATCTCACCGGTCGCGTCACCCTTGACCTTCCCCGCAGGGAGTTCCTGCAACTGAAGCCAGAGAATGGATTTTCCCTCCGGCGCCCGGGACGGGTCGAGCGTCGTGGGCTGGCCGCAGACGATCGTCGCCTCGGCCGGAAGCAGGCCACGCTCCGCTTCGTTGACGGCTCGCGAAACCCCGTCGAGACCCGGTGTGACGTGCACCAGCGGGCAGCGAGCGAGACGGTCGGCGTCGGCGCCCTTCCAGCGGGGCTGCTCGTCGAGTGCAAGATGGATCTGCATCTCGGCACGCCCGTAACGGAATCGCTTTGCAGACTGCACGACCGTTTCGGGCACCCCGGCGCTGCGCAGGAGCTTGCCGTACAGCTGGGTCGGGGTTACGTTCGCGATGACTGCTCGATGTGCGAGGAAGGTCTCGCCGTCAGAGATCCTGATGCCGGAAGCCCGCCCGTTGGCAACCAGGATGCGGTCAACATCGGCTTCGAGCCGGACTTCGCCACCCGCATCGGTGACGATCCCGACAAGTGCCTCGACGAGGCGAACGCCGCCGCCGACCGGTACCGGCATTCCTCCGAGCTGGAGAGCGGCGGCGATCACGCGCGTCATGAAGCCCGACGTCGCCTGGTCGGGGCCGAGACCCGTATGCAGCACCCATGGCGCGAGTACGCCCCGTGCCGCCTCGGACGCGAAGGTCTCGGTCGTCCAGTCACGGCAGCTGACGAGCGTGCCGCCCGCGAACTGGAGCAGTCCCCGGCGGCCAAGGCTGCGGTAGGCCCGGTGGCCCAGAGCGAGGCCCCCACGTGACCACAGCTCCGTGGAGAGGATCCCGAAGGAGAGGTCGGCATGTTCCATGAATGCGTTGAACTGGCGTTCCCAGGCAGCGCCGTCGCCGGGAGTCAGCCGGTCGAACTCCACCACGTTCCCCTCGAGAGAGTCCGTGACGAACGCTGCAGAGCCGTCGGGGAACGCAGCACCCGTGGGCAGGTCGGTGTTGACGTAGGTGACGCCACGCCGGTCGAGGTCGTCCTTTAGCTCAGCGTAGGCCGCGGAACCGGTGAACAGGGGGTGCCACGACGAGAGCACCTCGTGCGTGAATCCGGGCAGGGTCAGGTCGCTCGATGTCCTGATGCAACCGCCTGCGACGTCGTTGCGCTCGAGCACACAGACGCTCCAGCCGTCCCGGGCGAGCAGTGCGGCACCCACGAGCGAGTTGATCCCGGAGCCGATAAAGACCGCGTCGAAAGAAGACACAACAGAAAGAATAGTCTCTTGTCGCTTGACATGTCACTGGTTTTTGTGCAACCAATAGGTGATGCTGCTTCGAGAGGTTGAGTACGCGCGTCCGGCTACCGTCGAGGAGGCAATAGCCCTCCTCTCCGAGCACGATGGGGCACGTGCCCTCGCAGGGGGCCAGACGCTCGTCAACGTGATGAAGGCCCGGGCGGCCTCGCCCGACGTGCTCGTCGATCTTGCCGACCTCGCCGAGCTCCGCACGATCTCGTTCTCCGCCGACCAGAGCGCTCTCGAAATCGGAGCCATGGTCACCAACACGATGGTGATCTCCTCCTCCGAGGTGGAGGTCGCACGGCCCATCCTCGCCGAGGTTGCGGCGACGATCGCCGACGTGCAGATTCGCAACCGCGGCACCGTGGGCGGCAACGTCTGCGTGAACGACCCCACCAACCATTACCCGCCTCTGCTCTCGGCACTCGGAGCAACGTTCACGATTCGCAGCGCGGCCGGCGAGCGTGTCGTCTCGGCGGAGGAGTTCTTTCTCGGGGTCTACGTCACCGCTGTCTCGGAGGGGGAGCTGTTGACGAGGATCTCCGTCCCGACGCGTCGTCCCGGCACGGGCGACGGAATGGCGGGCATCACCCTCGGAGCCCACGGGACGTATCTCGCCTGTGCCGCAGCGACGGTCGGCCCCGACGGAGTCCGGATCTCGATCGGGTGCGTGGCGGCGGTTCCCGTTCGGGCGACCGAGATGGAGGAGCGACTCGCGGACGGAGACCTCTCGGAGGCGGCTGTCCGCGCCGCCGCCCACGGTCTCGGCGCAACCCTCGATCCACCGTCCGATGTCCATGCCAACGCCGAGTACCGCAGCCATCTTGCCGAGGTCTCGGCCGTTCGGGCCGTTCTGCAAGCAGCCGAGAGAGCGGAGGGGTAAGCGTGTCCACCACCACCTCGACCACAAGAACGATCTCTGTGGTGATCAACGGGACGAGCTACGAGCGGGACGTGCCGGCGTCGCTTCTGCTCGTGCATCTCCTGCGGGACGACCTCGACCTCACCGGCACGCATATCGGCTGCGACACCGGAAGCTGCGGTGCCTGCACCGTGGTACTCGGTGGCGAGGCGATCAAGAGCTGTTGCATGCTGGCCGTCCAGGCCGACGGTACCTCCATCACGACCGTCGAGGGCCTCGCGAGTGACGACGGGGCGTTGACCCCGCTGCAGCAGTCGTTCCACGACCACCATGCCCTGCAGTGCGGCTACTGCACCCCGGGCATGTTGATGAGCGCGACGGCGCTGCTCGAGCAGAACCCGCATCCCGACGAACACGAGGTGAAGGTCGCCCTGCAGGGAAACATCTGTCGTTGTACCGGCTACTGGAACATCGTCGAGGCGGTCGTCGCCGTGGGTGAAGGAGGCGCGAGTTGACTGCCATCGAGACCGAGGCCGGCACGTTCCAGAAGGGCTCGGCGGTCGGCCAGAGCGTGCCGCGCAAGGAGGATGGAAGGCTCGTTCAGGGGCAGGGCGTCTTCTTCGACGACGTCAAGCGCAAGGACATGGGATACCTGCACTACGTTCGCTCTCCGTACGCGCACGCCACGATCGAGTCGATCGACGTCTCGGCCGCGCTCGAGATGCCCGGCGTCTACGGGACCCTTACCGGGGACGAGGTCGCGCTCCTCACCGACCCGTTCTTCCAGATTGCCGCACCGCCGGGCGGGCACGTCAAGGACTACGCGCTCGCCGTGGGCAAGGTGCGTTACCTGGGTGAACCGGTCGTTGCGGTTGTCGCGGAGACGCGCGAGCTTGCTCGTTCTGCTGCAGAGTTCGTGATGGTCGAATACGAGCCACTCGACGTTCTCGTCGACGCTCGTGCCGCCCTTGCTGAAGGTGCACCCGTGCTCCACGAGGACTGCGGCGGCAACCTCTCGTACTCGGGTGTCTGGGAATGGGGCGACGTCGATGCTGCGTTCGCGGAGGCCGATCACATCGTCTCGATCGGTGAGCTCCACTTCGACCGGTTCAACTCGACGCCGCTCGAGTGCGGCGGTGCGCTCGTCGAATACAACCGGGGCACGGGCCAGTGGACGATGTACACGAACAACCAGTTCCCGGGCTTCGCGGCGATCATGATGGGGCCGGCGATGCGCGTCGGGATCGACAAGCTGCGTATCGTCACGCAGGACATCGGCGGCGGCTTCGGCAACAAGATCACGACGCACCCGCAGCTCACCGTCTGCTGCCTGCTCGCGCGCAAGCTCAAGCGCGCGATCCAGTGGACCGAGTACCGGACGGATTTTCACCAGTCGATGGCGCATGGCAACGAGCGCTGGTTCCAGGGCACCGAGGTCGCCGTCAAGGCCGACGGCACCCTGCTCGGCTTCAGGACGAAGGCGATCGACGATGCCGGGGCTTACCTCCGCTACGAGCCGCTCGGCGGCGTGATCTGGTCGCAGGTCGCAGGCGGTCTGTACAGGTGGCGCAACATCAGGCTCGAGTTCACACAGGCGATGACCAACAAGGCGCCGGTGTCACCGAATCGTGGCTACTCCCGCATGCAGCAACTCTGGTTCACCGAGCGGGTGATCGACATCGTTGCGCACACGCTCGATTTCGATCCGGTCGAGATCCGCCGCCTGAACTTCATCAAGCCGGAGCAGATGCCCTACGAGACTGCCAACGGCTGCGTCTATGACTCGGGTGACTATCCGCGGGCGCTGGACATGGCCCTGGAGCTGATCGGTGCCGACGAGATCGAGGACAGGCGGGCCGAGGCGGCTTCGCGCGGGAAGCTTCTCGGGCTGGGGATCGGATCGACGCTCGACTCCGGCACGAACAACTTCGCGCAGTCGCAGCTCATCAATCCGGAGCTCCAGTTCTCGGGCAACAACGAGGTTGCGACGGTCAAGCTCGACATCTTCGGCGAGGTCGTCGTCACGCTCGGCACGACGCCGCAGGGCCAGGGCCACGAGACGACCGCCGCCCAGGTCGTCGCCGACATCCTCCACTGCGACGTGGACATCATCAACGTGCGGGCAGGCCATGACAGCTACTGGAACTCGCACGCCGGGTTCTCCGGAACGTACGCGAGCCAGTTCGCGGTCACGGGCCTGAGCGCCGTCAAGGGCGCTGCCGACCTGCTCGCCGCCGACATGGTGAAGCTCGCCTCGATGGTCTTCCAGTGTCCCGAGGAGGCGATCGAGCTGGCCGACGGGTTTGCGCGCATCAGGGACAACCACGAGGCAGCACTTCCGTTCATGGCACTCGGTGCGATCCCCAACGCGAACAACGCAGGGTTCCCCGACGATCCGCCGACGATGAACTGCCGCTACGTCTACCGGCCGGCATTCGAGGTGCCAGACAAGGAGCGGAAGTTCGGCAACCTGACCCTGACGTACGCGACACAGATTCACGCTTGCATCGTCGAGATCGACCCGGAGACAGGTGTGACGGAGGTCGTGGACTACGCGGCCGTTGACGACTGTGGCGTTCGCATCAATCCGCAGATCGTCGAGGGGCAGGTGATGGGTGCGACGGCGCACGCGATCGGTGCGGCTCTCTGGGAGTCGTTCGTCTACGACGAGGACGGCAATCTGCTCACCCCGAACTTCTATGACTACCACGTGCCGCACGTGCTCGACATGCCGCCGCTGAAGACCGGCGCGTTCGAGTCGCCCTCGCCGTTCACGCCACTCGGCACCAAGGGCATGGGGGAGGGCGGCGGAGGCGGTATCCACTGCATCTGCGCGGGCATCCAGGATGCGCTCCGGGCCGCCGGCGGCGCTATTGTGACCGACAGCCACAACCCCTATCACCGCGTCTGGGAGATGCTTTCTCATCCCGAGCGGTCGAGAGAGACGATCGAGGTGACTTCCAGATGAACGTAAGCGGAACCAAGGAGCTCGAGGCCTCACGGGAGGTGGTCTGGAGCGTCATCAACGACCCGGCACAGATGGCCGGGCTGATGCCGGGCGTCGAAGGATTCGAGATCAGGGACGACCGTCACTGGCAGGCGAAGGTGAAGGTGCCGCTCGGTCTGGGCGGTCTCAGGATGACGATCGACTTCGAGAAGCTCGCGGAGCGTCCGCCCGAGTTCGCGTCGATGAACGCGAAGGGCAAGGGCGTGGGCGCGATGATGAACATGACGACGTCGTTTACGCTCACGGGCGAAGGTGATCACACCTCGATGGAGTGGTCGGCCGAGGTCAAGATCGCGGGCCCCGTGGGGTCGATGGGGCAGCGCGTTCTGCAGCCGATCATCAGTCAGCAGGTCGGGAACGTGCTGACCGCGCTCGAGGCAAAGGTTGCCGAGGCAAGGAGCGCATCCGAATCCGTTTGATCTGTGACATGTCAGAGAGGAGAACGTGCTAGCGCTTGCTGACATGTTACGAACGACCGGACAAGGAGACTGACGATGGGGGTTCCGTTCCGCATCGGCGTGATGCAACTGACGATGGAGCCGCTCGACGAGATGCTCGCGTCGGCCCGTGCGATGGACGAGGCCGGAATGGACACGGTCTGGCTCGCCGAGGCGTACCCCTGGTGGCGCAAGCATCAGATGGAGGCGCGCGGCTCCACCGTCGTCTCCGCGCTGATGGCCCGCGAGACCAGGAACCTGACGATCGCGTGGGGCATCATCTCGCCGTATACGCGCCATCCGGTGCAGGTCGCGATGGACGCGCGCGTCGTCCAGGAGGCGGCCGGACCCGGCCGTTTCATCGTCGGATTCGGAACGTCGAAGATCTTTCTCAACAACACGAAGCAGGGTGGGCCGCCGAAGGTCACCAGGCCTCTCGCGCACATGCGCGACTCGGTCGAGATCGTGCGCGGCATTCTCGGGGGTGAGCGGTTCGAGTACGACGGCAAGGTCTTCTCCGCCGATATTCCCGCCCTCTCGGACGAGGCACACGCGCCGCGCTGGGACGTGCCGGTGTACGTCGCCGGAACGGCACCGCTGATGCAGCAGATCGGCGGTGAGATCGGCGACGGCCTTCTCACTCCGTCGATCACGACGCCCGACTACGTGCGCTACACCGCCGGGAACATCCGCGAAGGAGCGGCAAAGTCGGGTCGTCCCCCGGAGGAGGTCGATCTCGGGTGCACGATCCTCGCCTCGATCCATGCGACCGATCGCGAAGCAGGCCGCGACGGCGCACGCGAGATCGGCGGCATGTATCTCGCCAACAAGGTGCAGAACATCCAGGGCTCGGCGGATGTGCTCCTCGAGTCCGCCGGGATCGAGCAGGACGAGATCATCCCGGTGGCCGAGGCGATGGAGAGCGGTGGCCGACTTGCGGCGAAGGCCCTGGTCACGGACGCGCTCCTCGACAAGTGCAAGCCGATCGCGGGAACGCCGAGCGACTGCATCGAGGCGATCGAGGAGTACCGCGACGCCGGCTGCACCCACATCATGCTCGAGCTCTGGGGCGAGAATCGGCTCGAGCAGATCCGCCTGTTCGGCGAGAAGGTCCTCCCGCACTTCAGGGACGCCTGAGTACGATGGCCATGTCCGTTGCGATCGACCGTGACCGGCTTGTCGAGACCGCAGGCCGGATGATCGACGTCTGGAGCTTCACGGGCGACGAGCAGAGGATGGGGGAGCTGATGGTCGAGCTCTACCGCGCGCTCGGCCTGCAGGCGCAGTGGCAGCAGGTCGAGGACAACAGGGCGAACGCTCTCGGTATCTGGAGCGGCGCAGGCGGCGGCAAGTCACTCATGTTCAACGGGCACATGGACACCTCCTATTCGGGGCGCGAGGAGTGGCTGCGCGACGTTCCCGGCTTCCAGCCACAGCATTTCGTCGAGGACGGCCGGCTCTACGGCCTCGGCGTCTCGAACATGAAGGGCGCGCTCGCCTGCTACGTCGAGGCCGTCAGGGCCCTGCAGGATGCCGGTGTCCGTCTCCGCGGCGACGTTCTGATCGCTGCAGTCTGCGGCGAGATCGAGAAGACGCAGTACGGCGATGCGACCGGGGCGCAGTATCGGGGGTATGCGGCGGGGTCGCGCTATCTCGTCTCGCACGGTGGGGTCGCCGACATGTGCCTCCTCGGGGAGCCAACCGAGGGCAAGGTCGTCCTCGGACACTTCGGTACCCTCTGGCTGCGGATCCGGGTACATGGCAACTTCATTCACACGGCCTTCAGCGAGGGCAAGCGCGACCGGAACGCCATCCTGCGGATGCACAAGGTACTCGCCGCGGTGCAGGAGTGGATCCCGCGTTGGGAGGACGATCCGGGAAACAGCTACCGGGGCGCGAAGGCAATTGTCAATGTCGGCGCGATCGAGGGTGGTTTTGGTTGGCGCGTCTCGCGCACGCCGCATCACGCCGATCTCTTCCTCGACGTGCGCGTCCCGCCGACGAAGGAGATGGGGGTCGCGCGCCGCGAGGTGCTCGACATGGTTCGCGGGCTCGGTGAGCGATTCCCGGAGTACGGCATAGAAGGTGAGGTGTACGTCACGGCGCCGGGCGCAGAGATCGACGAGGGGCACGAGCTCGTGGCAGCGATCGACGCCTCCCACGAGGAGGTGTTCGGGACCGTGCCACAACGCGACGTGACGCGCTGGTTCTCCGACGCCTCGGCGCTGACCCGGTACGGGATCCCGACCGTCAACTACGGCACCTCGACGGGCCTGATGGACGTGGAGCAGGGCGAGAATCTCGAGATCGACGGTCTCGTGAAGACGGCGCAGACGTATGCCGGCGTCGCGATGCGGGTCTGCGGTGTCGTCTGAGGTCTGTCATCGTGGCTCACGACGCACCATCGAGTGAGAGGATGAAGGGCGCATGAAGCTTGTGACATTTGGTGAGGGAGTGGGTCGGGTGGGCGTTGTCGATGGCGATGAGATTGCCGTCCTCGGGGTGCCCACGATGCGGGAGTATTTCGAGCGCGGCGGCGCAGACGAGACCGGTGAGCGGGTCGCACTCGCCGGGGCGCGCTTGCGGGCGCCGATCATCCCGAAGAAGCTCTTCCACACCGCAGGCAACTTTCGCGAGCACCAGGAGGAGTCGGCGGCCGTCGACTGGTCACACGACATTGCTCCCTGGATCAACTTCTTCCAGAATGTCGATGCGATCATCGGCCCCGACGATCCGGTCATCTACCCCGAGCACCTCACCGAGGAGCTCGACTACGAGCTCGAGCTCGCGGTCGTGCTGAAAAAGGCCGGGAAGTGGTTCCCGCCCGAGGAGGCAGAGGACTACATCGGCGGCTACGTCATCTTCAACGACATCACCGCGCGCGATATTCAGCGTGGAGAGATGCGCTCGGGCGTGTTTTCGTTCTGCAAGGCGATCGACACGTTCTGCCCACTCGGCCCGTGGATCGTCACGCCCGACGGGGTGCCGGACCCTCGTGATCTCCGCATGGAGTTGCGGGTGAACGGTGAGGTGCGCCAGGAGTCCCATTCCGGGAACATGTCGGTGACGATTGCCGAAATCCTCTCGAACTTCTCGGCCCTCGGCTACTCGGCGGGTGACGTGCTCTCGACAGGGACGGTGGCCGGAGTTGCCGGCTTCAAGCCGCCCGAGGAGCGGGCGCTACTCTACCTCAAGCCGGGTGACGTGATCGAGGCGGAGATCGAGCACATTGGTGTCCTGCGCACCCCGATCATCTCCTGGCACGACGGCCACGGCACGCCGCCGCTCGCTCGCGTGCGCCCGTGGGGTGAAGGGGTCTGACTATGCGCTGGCCGCGCGATGATGCCAGGCTCGACCGCGTCCGGTCGCTCATGCGTGACCGTGGCCTCGACGCGCTTGTCGTGCGTGCCCCGGACAACGTCCTCTATCTGACGAACTTCTGGGGGATGAAAGGGTACGACGCGGTCGTCTTCCCGGCCGAGGGCGAGCCGGTGCTGATCTGCCTCGAGCCGTCGCGGTCGGATGCCGAGCGCATGGCGTGGACGACCGATCTCCGGCTCTTTCCCGGCTACGACGAGTACGACCCGCGGCCCCCGTCACTGCGGGCACTGGAGATTGCTGCCGGGCTCGCCGGAGAGTACGAGGCGGTCGGGATCGAGCTCTCACTCGGCACGCAGGCCACGGATCGGATGGTCGGCGAGCCGACGACCTTTCCAAAAGCCTGGTTCGACGCATTCCCCCACGCGCAGGATGCGACGCCCTTGCTCAACGATGCTCGGATGGTGAAGACGCCGCAGGAGATCGAACGGATGCGCCTTGCAAACGACATCGCAGCGGCGGGGATGGAGCACGTCCAGGGAGTGCTGGAGCCCGGGATGACGGAAGCGCAGGCTGCGTCAGAGTGGCTTGGCTTCGTCCACGGTGAGGGCACGGGCTGGGCTCGCAAGGTCGATCTCGCGCTCGGCTTCTCGCTCGTCTGGTCGGGAGACGGGATCCGCACATTCACCGCTACCTCGAACAGGAAGATCGTCGAGGGAGAGCCGACCCTGTTCGAGATCTGGGTGTGCGCGGACGGCTACTGGTGCGATCACACGAAGAACCTCGTTCCGGGCGATCTCTCGGGCCGCTATCGCGAGCTCGAGACCGGGTTGATGGGTGTCTACGACGACGCGGTGCGCTTCTGTACGCCCGGCGCGAGCCTGCCAGAGCTCGACCGCCGGGTGCGAGAAGGGATCTCTGCGCTCGGCTTCCCGAGACAGCCGTCGCACCCGATCTGCCACGGTGTTGGCGCTCGCGCCCATGAGCCGCCCTTCGCACATCAGGCTGGCGGCGGTGTGGTCGAGGAGAACATGATTCTTGCAATCGAGCCAGGATGCTACTGGAAGGACGGTGGAGGCTTGCGCGTCGAGGACAACTTCCTGATCACTGCGGAGGGGGCGGAGAAGCTTTCCGGTTTCCCGGACGGGATCGTGCAGGCATGATCGACCGCAGCAAGATATGGACGGGCAGCCTCAACGAGAAGGCGCTCGACCCACAGCCCCGCGGCACCATCGGCCTCTACGACACAACGCTGCGCGACGGGGAACAGTCCGTCGGTGTGGTGCTCTCACCCGAGGACAAGCTCGAGATCGCGAAGGCGCTCGACGTGGCGGGAATCGACCGGATCGAGGCGGGCTTCCCTCGCGTCTCGGCAGACGACTGGCGCGCGGTAGAGCTCGTCAGCGCTGCGGGCCTGCGGGCCGAGGTCTGGGGTTTCTCGCGCGCGGTGCAGGCGGACGTGGAGGCGCTCGTCGAGCTCGGAGTGCCTGCCTCGGTGATCGAGAGCCCGATCTCCGATGCAAAGCTCGCGGCGCTCGGTGTCTCCCGGGAGAAGATGCTCGAGCGCATCCACAGCGCTGTCTCCTTCGCCTCCGGGGCCGGGATCAGGGTCGCGTTCTTTGGCGTGGACTCCTCCCGCGCAGACATGGACTTCTACCGGCGTGCGTATGAGACGGCCGTGGAGGCCGGCGCGCAGGAGGTCGTCGTCGTGGACACGGTCGGGATAGCGACCCCCGAGGCCGCAGCCTTCCTCGTCGGACAGACGGTTGACTGGCTCGGCGGCGAGATTCCCGTGCACTGGCACGGTCATGACGATTTCGGCCTCGGCACGGCGGCCGCGATCGCAGCGGTGCAGGCTGGCGCTACCTGGGTGCAGGGGACGATCAACGGCATGGGGGAGAGAGCAGGAAACGCCGACCTGATCGAGGTCGCTCTCGCCCTCGAGGCGCTCTATGGGATTCCGACCCGACTCGACCTCACTCAGGCGCGGGCGCTCTCGCAGCTCGTGCAGGAGCGCGCGGGGACGCCGCTTCCGTCGTGGAAGGCGGTCACCGGCGATGCGCTCTTCACGCGCGAGTCGGGGGCGGTGGCGGCGCAGTTCCACGACCCCCCGGCGATCGAGCCGTATAGCTCGGAACTCGTTGGCGCGACCCGCGGGATCGTGCTCGGCAAGAAGAGCGGAATCGATTCGGTCCGGATCGCGGCAGAGCGGCTCGGCATTGACCTACCAGAGGACGGGCGCGCAGCCGTCCTCGCCGAGGTCAAGCAGCGCGGCGCGGCCAAGCGGGGGCTCGTCACCGACGACGAGTTCACGGCGATCGCAGCCGCGACAGAGTGACACGTCCTTGACGCCGTCCAGCGCCCTGACTACCCTGGGGAACCGTCGCCCAAGTACGGAGGAGCGATCATGTCCGAGTAGGAGCGCGAGTCAGTCGGCATCAACCGGGAGAAGAACTTGAACCGCTCCGGGTTTCATGCAGGCTGTTTGGTTTGAGTTTCGGCCTGTTGGCCTGAGCTTTCTTGCTGACGGTAGTGGATCTCTTCGTACTCGGCTGGTGGGATCTGGCCGTGGGCTTCGAAGAGCCGGCGGTGGTTGAACCAGTCGACCCATTCGAGGGTCGCGAACTCGAGGTCGTCGAGGCCCCGCCAGGGGCCCTGGTTGCGGACAAGCTCTGCTTTGTAGAGCCCGTTCATCGTTTCCGCGAGCGCGTTGTCGTACGAGTCGCCCTTCGAGCCGACCGAGTTCACAGCGCCGGTCTCGGCGAGCCGCTCGGTGTAGCGAATCGAGAGATATTGCACGCCCCTGTCCGAGTGGTGGACCAGTTCGGGGAGGCGTTTCCCGTTTCGTGAGCGGGCCCAGATCGCTTGCTCTAACGCGTCGAGAGCGAGGTCGGATCGCAGCGATCTGGATGCCTGCCAGCCGACGATCATCCGCGAGTACA